>JBOGDQ010000282.1:0-22901 GCA_050742975.1 Jatrophihabitantaceae bacterium | reverse complement strand
ACGGGGTCGGTGTCGGTGGTCGAGGCCGCGCCGGTGTTGCCCGAGGTCGCGTTGCCGGCCGCCGACGAACTCGCCGCGCCGGACGTGCCGCCGGCGCCCGACCCGTCGACGACGCCGGACATACCCGAGGTGAGGTTCTCGGAGATGCCGCCGGAACCGCCGCCTGACGTCGAGCCGGTGTCGCCGGACGTGCCGTGCACGTTGCCGGTCCAGCCGGAGTCACCCTCGACGCTGCCACCCGCGGCGTCGCCGCTGGCCGCGCCCGAGGTCGGCGCCGCGATCGCGTCACCGCTATAGCCGGACGCCGAGGAGCCGCCGGTTTCACTGCTCGAGTTGCCGCTGGCCGCGAGCGCGGACGAACCGGCCGCACTCCACGCGTCACCGGAGTTGCCGGCGCCGCCCGCGCCACCGGTGCTCGCGGACTCCGAGTCCGTCCCGCCGGCTCCTGAACCGCCGGTGTTCAGCGCGTTGGCCGCGCCGGTCGCACCGGTGGATCCGGAGCTGGTCGCCGCCGTGGAGTCGGCCGGTCCGGACGCGGCGGACGTCCCGCCCGCACCCGTCGTCGAGGACACCGTGGCGCTCGAGGCCGCGTTGGCCGCGCCGGTGTTGCCGCCGTGTCCGGTGTCGGTGGTCGAGGCCGCGCCGGTGTTGCCCGAGGTCGCGTTGCCGGCGGCCGACGAGGTTGCCGCGCCGGACGTCCCGCCACCTGCCGTGCCGGACACCGCGCCCGAGTCGCCGGACGTCAGGGTCAGGTCGATGCCGCCCGAGCCGCCGGCACCGGACGTGCTGCCGGTGTCGCCCGAGGTGGCGTGGACCTGCCCGGTATCGCCTGACATGCCGGCGACGTACCCGCCGTCGGCCTGGCCGCTGCCCGCCACGGAGCCCGGTGCCGCCACCGCGGTTCCACTGTCACCGGAGGTCGCGCTGCCCCAGGTCCCGGTGAACGAGTCACCGCTGATGGCGGTCGCGTCCGAGCAACCCAGTGCGGTCGCCTCGCCGGAGTTGCCGCCCGCGCCGGTGTCGCCGGACGTCGCCGTGCTGGCGGCGGTTCCGCCGTCGCCGGACCCACCGGTGCCGCCCGAGATCCCCGAGCCGCTGCTGCCGGTGTCACCGGAGCTGGTGGTCGCGGACGAGGTCGCCGCACCGCTGGCGCCGGACGCTCCGCCCGCGCCGGAGGTGGCGGTCGGCGCCGACGACGAACCCGACGTCGCCGCGCCCGTGTTACCGCCGGTGCCGGTGTCCTTCGTGGTGGCCGCACCGGTGCTGCCGGAGGTGGCGTTGCCGCTCGCCGACGAGCTCGCCGCGCCGGACGTGCCGCCGGCTGCCGTCCCATCGACCGCGCCGGACGCACCCGAGGTCAGGTTCTCCGAGATGCCGCCAGAGGCGCCCGCGCCGGACGTGTCGCCAGTGCTGCCGGACGGGTCGCTGACCTTGCCCGTGTCGCCGGACTGGCCGAGGACGCTCGCGCCGCTCGCGTCGCCGCTGCCGGCGAGCGAGACGCCGGCCGCGGTCGCGTCGCCGCTGTAACCGGACGCCGAGTCGCCGCCGGTCTTGGTGACCGAATTGCCGCTGTATGCGCCCGCCGAGGACGAGCCGGCCGAGTACACGACGCCGGACCAACCGCCGTCGCCCGTGCCGCCCGAGTACGCAGTGCTGGCCGCCGTGCCGCCGTCACCCGAGCCGCCCGTACCGATGGATATGCCCGAGCCGCTGCTGCCGGTGTCACCGGAGCTGGTGGTCGCCGATGACGTCGCCGCCCCGGACGCGCCGGACGCGCCGCCCGCGCCGGACGTACCCGTGACCGTCGCGTTCGAGCCGGCGTTGGCCGCACCCGTGTTGCCGCCCTTGCCGGTGTCGGTCGTGGACGCCGCCCCGGTGTTCCCCGAGGTCGCGTTGCCGGCCGCCGACGAGCTCGCCGCGCCGGACGTGCCGCCCGTGCCCATCCCGTCGACCGCACCGGAGTTGCCCGAGGTCAGGTTCTCCGTGATGCCACCCGAGCCGCCCGCACCGAACGTGTCACCGGTGTCACCGGAGTTCGCGTGTACTCGACCGGTGTCACCGGACAGGCCCGCGACGTCCGCGCCGCCCGCCGCACCGCTGCCGGCCAGCGACACACCGGCCGCCGTCGCCGAACCGCTGTCGCCGGACACGGCACAGCCGTTCGTGCCGGTCACCGAGTCCCCGCTGCCTGCTTCCGCCGCGGACTGGCCGGAGGCGGACACCGAGCCCGAGTCCCCGGCGATCCCGGTATCACCGGAGATCGCCGTGCTGGCAGACGTGCCACCGTCACCCGAACCGCCGGTGCCGGCCGAGATGCCCGAGCCACTGCTGCCCGTGCTGCCGGAGCCGCTGCTCGCGGTCGACATGGCCACGCCGGATGCGCCCGAAGCTCCGCCCGCACCCGAAGTGGCGGTGGGAGCCACCGACGATCCGGACGTCGCGGCACCACTGCTGCCGCCGGTGCCGGAGTCGGTGGTCGAGGCGGCACCGGTGTTGCCCGAAGTCGCGTTGCCGCTCGTCGAGGAGCGGGCGGCGCCGGACATGCCGCCGGTGCCGTTGCCACCGACCGCACCCGAGTCGCCCGAGGTCAGCGTCAGGTCGATGCCACCGGATCCGCCGTCACCGTAGGCCGTCCCGGTGTCGCCCGAGTTCGCGTGCACGTTGCCGGTGTCGCCGGACTGGCCGAGGACGCTCGCGCCATCCGCGTCGCCGCTGCCGGCCAGCGAGACGCCGGCCGCGGTCGCGTCGCCGCTGTAGCCGGACGCCGAGTACCCGTCGGTCTTGGTGACCGACTTGCCACTGCCCGCGTCCGCGGACGAGTCGCCGTTCGCCGAGACGTCGCCGGACCAGCCGCCGTCACCCGTGCCGCCCGATAACGCCGAGCTGGCCGCCGTGCCGCCGTCACCCGAGCCCCCGCGGCTGTTGAGCGCGTTGCCCGAGCCGCCGCTGCCGGTGTCGCCCGAGCTGGTGCTCGCGGACGAGGTGGTCGCCCCGGATGCGCCGGACGCCCCGCCCGCGCCGGACGTACCCGTGACCGTCGCGTTCGAGCCGGCGTTGGCCGCACCCGTGTTGCCGCCCTTGCCGGTGTCTGTCGTGGACGCCGCGCCGGTGTTGCCCGAGGTCGCGTTGCCGGCCGCCGACGAGCTCGCTGCACCGGACGTGCCGCCCGTGCCCAACCCGTTGACCGCGCCAGACGCACCCGAGGTCAGGTTCTCCGAGATGCCGCCCGAGCCGCCCGCACCGGACGTGTCGCCGGTGTCACCGGAGTTCGCATGTACCCGACCGCTGTCACCGGACAGGCCCGCGACGTCCGAGCCGCCGGCTGAGCCGCTAGCGGCCAGAGACACGCCCGCCGTCGTCGCCGAACCGCTGTCGCCGGACACCGCGGTGCCGTCGGTGATCGTGATCGAGTTGCCGCTGCCCGCGTCGGCGTCCGAGGAGCCGTCCGCGCACACCGCACCGGAGTTGCCGCCCGCGCCGGTGTCGCCGGAGATGGCGTCGCTCGCCGAGCTGCCACCGGCCCCGGAGCCGCCGGTGCCCAGGGCGTCGCCCGAACCGCTGCTGCCGGTGTCGCCGGAGCTGCTGCTCGCGGTCGACGTCGCCGCGCCGGATGCGCCCGAAGCCCCACCCGCACCAGACGTCGCCGTCGGAGCCGACGACGACCCGGCCGTGGCGGCACCACTGCTGCCACCCGTGCTCGTGTCCTTCGTCGCTGCCGCACCGGTGTTGCCGGACGTCGCGTTGCCGGTCGCCAACGAGCCCGCCGCACCGGACGTGCCGCCGGTTCCGTTGCCGCTCACCGCACCCGAATCGCCCGAGGTCAGCGTCAGGTCGATACCACCCGATCCGCCGTCACCAGCAGTCGTCCCCGTATCGCCCGAGTTCGCGTGCACGGTGCCGGTGTCGCCGGACTGGCCGAGGACGCTCGCGCCGCTCGCGTCGCCGCTGATGGCCGCCGAACTGCCCGCCGCGGTCGCGTCGCCGCTGTAGCCGGACGCCGAGTCACCGTCCGTCCTGGTGACCGACTTGCCGCTGGAGGCGGAGGCGGACGAGTCGCCGTTCGCCGCGACGTCGCCGGACCAGCCACCGTCGCCGGTGTTACCGGACGTCGCTCCGCTGCTGGACGTGCCACCGGCGCCCGAGCCGCCAGTGCCCGACGCGGTACCCGAACCGCTCGCGCCGGTGTCCCCCGACGCACTGGACGCGGACGAGGTTGCCGAACCGGACCCGCCGGAAGCCCCGCCTGCACCGGACGTCGCCTTGACGCTCGTGTTGGAGCCCGCGTTGGTAGCACCGGTGTTGCCGCCCTTGCCGGTGTCTGTCGTGGACGCCGCGCCGGTGTTGCCCGAGGTCGCGTTGCCGGCCGCCGACGAGCTCGCCGCACCGGACGTGCCGCCCGTGCCCAACCCGTCGACCGCACCGGAGTTGCCCGAGGTCAGGTTCTCCGAGATGCCGCCCGAAGCGCCGCCGCCGTTGGTGTCGCCGGTGTCGCCGGTCGGGTCGCTGACCGACCCGGTCGAGCCGGACAGGCCCACGACGATCGCGCCGCTCGCCGAACCACTCGCGGCCGATGAGTCCGGTGCCGCGGTTGCCGATCCGCTGTCACCCGAACTCGACGAGCCGTCGGTGATCGTGATCGAGTTGCCGCTGCCCGCGTCAGCGCTGGACGAGCCGCCCGCCCAGACGTCGCCCGAGCTGCCGCCCGCGCCGGTGTCCCCGGACGTCGCGCTGCTGGCGGACGTGCCGCCCTCGCCCGAGCCGCCGGTGCCGTTCGCCTCGCCGGACCCGGCGCTGCCGGTCGCGCCGGAACTGGTCGCCGCGCCCGACGTGGCCGCGCCCGACGCACCCGAGGCCCCGCCCGCGCCGGACGTCGCCGTCGGGGCGGACGACGAGCCCGCTGTCGCCGCACCGCTGTTCCCGCCGGTGCTGGAGTCGGTGGTCGAGGCCGCGCCGGTGTTGCCCGACGTGGCGCTGCCGGCCGCGGACGAGGTGGCGTTGCCGCTCTTGCCGCCCGTGCCGCTACCGGTCACGGTTCCGGAGTTGCCCGACGTGAGCGTGACGGAGATGCTGCCCGTGCCGCCGCCGCCGTTGGCCGTGCCGGTGTCGCCGGTCGATCCGTTCACGCTGCCGCTGTCGCCGGACTGGCCGACGACGATCGCGCCCGAGGCGCTGCCGCTGGTCGCGCTCGAGGTCGGAGTGGCGCTAGCGTCGCCGCTGCTGCCGGAGCTGGACGAGCCGTCGGCCTTGGTGACCGAGTTGCCGCTACCGGCCGACGCGCTAGAGTCGCCGCTCGCCGACACGTCGCCGGACCAGCCGCCGTCGCCGGTGCTGCCCGAGGTGGCCGCGCTGCTCGCGCCGCCGTCGCCCTGGACGTCACCGCCGCCGATCCCGGACCCGCCGGTACCCATGGCTGCGCCGCTGGAGCCGCCGGTCGACCCGGACCCGCTGCCCGCGGTCGAGGTTGCCGCTCCGGACGCGCCAGCTGCGCCACCCGGGCCTGAGGTCGCTTTGACCGTGGCGTTCGAGCCGGCGTTGGCCGCACCCGTGTTGCCGCCCTTGCTGGAGTCCGTGGTCGAGGCCGCGCCGGTGTTGCCCGAGGTCGCGTTGCCACTCGCCGACGACATGGCGTTGCCGCTCGTCCCGCCCGTCCCGGAGCCGGTCACGTTCCCCGAGGTGCCCGACGTGAGCGTCATCGAGATCCCGCCCGAACCACCGCCGCCGTTCGTCGCGCCGGTGTCGCCCGCGTAGCCGTTGACGTCACCCGTGCTGCCCGACGCGCCGACGACGATCGCGCCGGACGCGTCGCCACTGGTGGCCGACGACGACCCCTGCGACGTCGCACTGCCGCTGTCGCCCGAGCTGGACGAGCCGTCGGTGACGGTCACCGACTTTCCGCTCTGGGCGCCGGCCTGGGACGACCCGGAGGTCGTGGCGCCGCCCGAGTTCGCGCCGTTGCCGGTGTCGCCCGACGTGGCGCCGCTTGTGGACGTGCCGCCCTCACCCGAGCCGCCGGTTCCGTTCGCGGAGCTGCCACCCGTGTCGCCGGAGGCCGTCGAGGCGCCCGAGGTGGCCGCACCCGAACCGCCGGACGACCCGCCGGCGCCCGAGGTCGCGGTCGGCGCCGACGACCCGCCGGCCGTTGCCGCGCCGCTGTTGCCGCCCGTGCCGGTGTTCCGCGTCGTGGACGCGCCGGTGTTGCCGGAGATCGCGTTGCCGGACGCGGACGAGGTGGCGTTGCCGCTCGTGCCACCGGTGCCCGTCCCGCTCACGTTGCCGGAGTTGCCCGACGTCAGGACCATCGAGATCCCGCCGGAGCCACCGCCGCCGTTCGTGGCACCCGTGTCGCCGGAGTACCCGGTGACGTCGCCGGTGTTGCCGGACTGGCCGGTGACGACGGCACCGGACGCGCTACCGCTTGTCGCGCTGGACGTGGGCGCAGCCGTGGCGTCGCCGCTGCTGCCGGAGCTGGACGAGCCGTCGGTCCTGGTGATCGAGTTGCCGCTGGACGCGGACGCGCTCGAATCGCCGCTCGCCGACGCGTCGCCGGATGCGGCGCCCGCTCCGGTGTTGCCGCTGGTCGCCGAACCGTCGGCCGTGCCGCCCGCGCCGGAGCCCCCGGTGCCCATCGCAGCTCCGGAGCCGGTGCTTCCCGACTGCGTCGAGGAGGTGTTGGTGGCGTCGCCGGACGCGCCGGAGCTCCCGCCCGCGCCGGAGCTCGCCCCGACCGTCGCGTTCGAACCGGCGTTGGACGCACCGGTGTTGCCGCCCTTGCTGGAGTCCGTGGTCGAGGCCGCGCCGGTGTTGCCCGAGGTCGCGTTACCGCTCGCCGACGACATGGCGTTGCCGCTCGTCCCGCCCGTCCCGGAGCCGGTCACGTTCCCCGAGTTGCCCGACGTGAGGATCATCGAGATCCCGCCCGAACCGCCGCCGGCGTAGGTCGTCCCGGTATCGCCCGTGGAGGCCCACACGTCCCCCGTGTCGCCCGACGTTCCGCTCACGACCGCGCCGCTCGCGTCCCCGCTCGTGGCCGCGGAGCTGGGCGCGGCAGTAGCCGAACCACTGTCACCGGAGCTCGACGAACCGTTGGTGCTGGTGACCGAGTTGCCCGTACCAGCCGAAGCGCTGGACGAGCCGTCGGACGACACGGACCCGGAGTTCGCGCCGTCGCCCGTCGCGCCCGACGTCGCACTCCCGGTCGCGGTGCCACCGCCGCCCGAACCGCCCGAACCGCCGTTGCCGGTGTCACCTGACGCACTCGTCGCGGTGTCGGTCGCCGAGCCGGAGTTGCCCGACGATCCACCGGGACCGCTGGTCGCGCCGGAGTTCGCCGACGAGCCGGCCGTCGCGGCACCGGTGTTGCCGCCGATGCTCGAGTCGCTCGTGTTCGCGGGCCCGGTTCCGCCGCTCGACGCGTTCCCGTTGGCATTCGATGTGGCCGAGCCGCTGCGTCCACCCCCGCCGTTGCCGTTGACGTTGCCGGACGCGCCGCTGTTGACGACGACCGCGATGCCGCCCGACCCGCCTCCGCCGAACGTGTCGCCGGTGTCGCCGGTCGATGCACTCACCGAGCCGGTGTTGCCGGAGCTGCCCGACACGACTGCACCGCTCGCGCTTCCGCTCGTCGCGCTGGACGAGGGCGCAGCTGAGGCGTCACCGCTGCTGCCGGACGCGGCCGAACCGTTGCTCGAGGTGACGCTGTCGCCGCTGGACGCGGACGTCTGCGAGCTGGTGCTGGAGCTCGCGTCGCCCGAAGCCCCACCGGCGCCGGTCGCGCCGGAGGTCGCGGACCCGCTGGTCGACCCGGCCGCACCCGAACCGCCGCCGGTTCCGCTGGTACCGCTCGTACTCGACTCGTTGTCCGTGGCCGCACCGGTCGAGCCGGACGTTCCGCCGCTGCCGGTCGTCGCGTTGGACGTGCCGCTCGACGAGGACGTCGCGTTACCGCTGTTGCCGCCCTTGGCCGAGTTGGTCGACGTGGCCGCGCCGCTGTTCCCGGACGTTGCGTTGCCCGACGACGAGGAGTTGGCGTTCCCGGACGTTCCGCCGCTGCCGCTTCCGGTTACCGCGCCGGAGTTGCCCGAACCGGCCTTCACCACGATGCCGCCGGAGCCGCCACCCGCGCCGCCACCGGTGCCGCCCGTGCCGGCGCTGCCGCTGCCGCTGGTGCCGGAGTCACCGCTGGTCGAACCGCCACCCGCGTCGCCGCTGTTCGCCGACGACGACCCGCCGGAGGTGGCGCTGCCGGTGCTGCCGGAGTTGGCGTTGCCGTTCGACGACGTGTTCGACGAACCGGACGAGCTCGTCGAGCCGGACGAGCTCGTCGAACTGGAGGACCCGGAGGACGCGGCCGCTCCGGCCTGTTGGGTCTGCGCGTCCGCGTGGATGCGCGGGTCCGCGATGCTCTGGGCCGTATCGCTGTCCGGCGTCGCCGGCTTCGTGTTGTTTGCCGAGGCGTGCAGCTGTGCCGCGAGAACGAGTTCGACGAGCATGGTGTTACTCCGATCAGAAGATCAATTGTGGAGTTGTCCTGGTACCACTGATGTCGTGATAAATGCAGCATTGCGATTTGTTAGCAGCGCGTTAGAGAACCTAATCGTCAGCTGCGGCTAATCGTGTGTTGCCTCCCCCGATGGCGCGCCATAAGACACGCTGCAACCAGCAGCGCAGCCAGTGCGATGAGTAGTACCACCGTCGGCTCCAAATTTGAATGAGTTCGAGGCAGCGTGTCTGATACCGGCGTCGGAGAAAGTGCGAGTGGGGTGCCTGATCCGTCGTTATCGAGACCGACACCGTCTCGAGTCGGCGCGGTTAGCGGCACCAATATCGACGCGCTTGGTGCCGGCCCGAGGCTCAGCCGGACGTAGGCCGCAGCGGGCAGGTCGTACGTCGCGGGCGGCTGCTGCGGTGTCGAATCCACGGTGCCGGTGGATCCGGGCGGACCGATCGAAACGCCGGACCCGCCGGTCGTTCCCGGGCCGCCGGAGGACGAACCGGCCGGCATCCCGGGCGGCGGCCGGACCTGCCCTGCGCAGCGTGCAGTTAACGTCGCCACGACGAACGTGCATCCCGACACCCCCCAGGTGCCCGTACTGAGCACCGGGCCGGACTGGCCGGTGTACGTCCAGACGTCGACCCACGAGTCGAGGCCGACCGCCACCACCACGGTGTCGCCGGTGGTGCCCGAACGTCCCTTGACGACGACCTTGCCCGACGGGTTGCCGGTGCCCGGGGCGCCCTGGATGGTCCACGCGATCGACCGACCGCTGCCGCCCGACGCCGACCGCACCGAAGCCGTCTCGCCCGCGATCGCCAGCGAATAGCTGATCCCGGTGTCGCCGGATGCAGCGACGGCGATCGCCGTGCCGCCGGCCGGTGCCGCGGCTCCACCGCAGTTGGTGCAGATCGAGTCGGCGACGCCCGAGCTTCCGGAGTGCACCAGTGTGATCGCGCCGTGCCGGGCGATCGCGATACCCACTGCCGCACCCGTGTTCCCCGTCAGCGCGATCGATGGCTCGCCGCTCTGGGCGCCCTGTGGCATCAGGACGCTGCCCGAGTCGCCGGACGTCGCGCTGCTCAGGGACGCGCCATCGCCCGCCAGCGCCACGCCGAGGACCGCTCCGGTGTCGCCGGATCGAGCCCCGGGCGATGTGGTCTGCGCGCACGCCGGCGTCGCGCCCCTCGTCGCCGCTGCGCGCGCAGCGCCGGACACACTGATCGAGATCGCGCGGGCCGAGCCGGCGCTGCCCGAACCGCAGCCGGCCGCGGCCGGCGCCTGGTTCGCACCGCCCGCGGAGATCGCGCTCGCGTGGGCGGTGCCTCCGATCGCGACGGCCACCGCGAGCGTGCACGGCGAGCCTGTCACGCTCTCGCATCCGCTGCTCGCCGCGACCTGTATGTCGACGGCGGAGGCGCAGCTGCCTTGCGCGCACACGTCGCCGTTGTCGACAGCCATCGCGGCGGCGCCGTTCGCCGTCAGCAGGGTTCCCACGAGTCCTTCGACGTCTCCGGCGACGTCGGATCCGTCCCCGCCGGTGACCTCGCTCGGTTGGCCGCCGGACCCGGTCGGCGGCGCGCCGGCTTCGCCGCCGACGTCTCCCGAGACCGAGGTGGCCGAGGCCGGGCCACGGCCGCTCACGCTCACCGTGGTCGCCGCGCCGGTCGATCCCGCGCCACCGGATCCGCCCGATCCCGCGGTGCTGCTGACGCCCCGCTGCGCCACGGCGTACGCGTCACCCCCGACCGACACCGCGACCGAGAGCGCGCAGCGGCACGTCGCCGCGTCGACCGGCAGGTCGGCGCGGAGCACTGCGCCGGTCGAGCGTGCGGCGGAGACGAGCTCGCTCAGGAACGTGTCGATCGCCTGTTGCGTCGAGCTCGTGCTGGGGACGGTCGACGGCCGGGCGACGCTGCCGGTGCTGGTTACCACCGAACCACCGCCGACCGGCAGCGTTGACTGAACGGTTCCGGCTGGCGGGCTGCTGCTCGAGGCGGTACTGCCCGCAGCGGATGACTGTCCGAGGGACGGCCCTGCGCTCTGGGTTGTCGCATCTGTCGGGTCAGCCGGGCCCGTCGCACGCGACGCGGCGGGGTCGGCGGACGTGCTGGGCGGCGACTGCGGACTCGTGCTGTCCGGGCTGGTGCTGTCCGGGCTGGTGTCAGCTCCGGATACCTCGGCGGTCGTGCCACCGGCCGAGGGCGATGCGCTGCTCGCACCGGCAGTGCCGGAGGGGCCGTCCGCGAGCGCCGGCTGGGTCGACAGCAGGAGCAGCGCCCCCGCGAGCAGCGCCGAAGCGGTGTAACGGATGAGCCGCCGCGCATCACGCGACCGCGCCCGCTCCACCCGACCCATGGCGCCCCCCGACCTGCCGGTCAACACGGATGTAACTGCGGATCATGGCTGCCCAATTGCTGTGCGTCAATCCCCAAATTGTTAACGGGCACGCAATTTCCGGTTCAATCATCAATGATTCGGCGTCGCCCACTAATCGGGGTTAATCGGCGTCGTAGATACTCCCTTCCCACGAGTTATCAGTAGTCACAGCTGCCTCCATTGATCGTTTCCGGCGTTATCCAAGATCCATTCTTGTGATCAATTCAGGCCATCGACACCGGCGGCCCGGACTCGTATAGTGCCAACATCGAGTGCGCTTCATCCCATCGGTCCTAGGGGGGCACCATGGGGTCGGTCGGCCTTGACCGCCAGAGTTTTCGACTGGTGTTGACTGCTGTCGTACTGGCGTTCGGCGCCTTCGTCGTCGTTCTCGGGTTCATGCTCGGCACCGCGCCGTCATCGGCCGGTGCGCCGCGGGCCGATGGCCCGTCGGTGACCGCGACGGTGACCCAGACCGACACGACCACCATCTTCACTTCGGTGACGAGTTACTACGCCGCGACCGTCACGGCGACGAACACCGTCGACGTGACCAACGTGAACCAGCTGACGCAGACCAACCAGGTCACCAACGTGAACAACCTGACCCGCACCAACCAGGTCACCAACGTGAACAACTTCGACGTCACCAACACGAACAACGTGACGAGCACCAACACCAACAACGTCACCAACACCAACAACGTGACCCGCACCAACCAGGTGACCAGCACCAACCACGTCACCCGCACCAACCAGGTCACCAACATGCAGACCGGGACGCTGTACAACACGCTCGACTACCAACGCGCGGCGAGCAGCGCTTCGACGTCGAACTCGGCCGCCAGTCTGCGTGTCGGTATCGGCGGCGTCGCCCTCGCGATCGGCCTCATCGCGACGTTCGTGTGGGCCCGCCTGCCGAAGGCCGGTCACCGATGACCTCCCGCTGGCAGGGTAGGAGCAGGTGAGTGGCCGGCACACGGCGGGCAGCGCTCGCCTGTCTCGCCCTCGTCACCTGCGGCTCCCTGGCAGGATGTACGCAAGTCTCGAGCGGGCGGGGGCCGCAGCTGCCTACCCCAGTGATATCGCGCCCGTCGGCCGGTCCGGGCCAGAGCGGCGTTCCACAGCCGGGCCAGACCTCGGCGAGCGGACCAGCGCCGGCGCGGGTGTACCGCATCATGACCGACGGCTCGGGGTTCCTGGTGACGACGACAGTGGCCGGCAGCCGGGCCCAGACCCGCGTGACGGGGCAGGTGTGGATCAAGACGTTCCGGCTGGCTCCCGGGATTTCAGCCGAGATCGCTGCAACGGCGGACTCGACGGCGAGGTTCATCCAGTGCACCGTCACCGTGGATGGAACGGTGCGGATCATGACCCGGGCGGGAGGGCCTGATGCCGCAATACGTTGCAGCTGAGGACGGCCGCCATAGCGACGTCCGGGAGGACGCCCGGCCCGGTGCGGCCGCTCCAGCCGGCGACGACCCGGCAGCCGCACCGGCCGGATCCCGCGTGTCGACGAGGCGCAGGCGAGGGCGCGGCACCCGGCCGCGGCGCGATGTCCGTGTCGATCGCACCACCGTCGTCGTGGCCGGTGCCGGCCTGCTGCTCGTCGTCGTGCTGGCCGTGCTGGTCACCGCACTCGTCGCGCGATCGTCGAACTCGAACGGGAACGCGCCTCCCAAGTCGCAGGTCGGCGTCACGCTCGACGGTCCCGAGGTGGCGACCTACATCGAGTCGACCTTCCACGACACCGGGGTCACCTGCCCGTCCATCCAGACGCCGGTCAAGGGCACGTTCGTGTGTTCGGACCCCAAGGGCGCCTCGTTCACCGTGACGATCATCGACACGCGCGGCGGCTACACCGTGCACCCGAACTGACGCGGCGGACCCGACCAGCACGCCGCACGGCCGGGCAGCCACCTAGTCCGCGAGGGCGGCGGCAAGCTCGGGGCGCACCTCGGCAAACCACTGCACGCGACGAGTGATCGTGTCCCCGGCGCCCTCGTCCCACATCCGCTGCCACGAGGAACGTCGGCTGCGGGCGGCGGACGGTCGCGCCGATGCGGACCACGCCGACCGTGACGTCGCCGGCGGGGAGCTCGACCTCCGGACCGTCGGGCCACACGGTCAGGACGCCCGGCGACGTGGCGCGGGACAGCACTGCGCCGGGCAGTCGATCCCGCAGAGCCCGAGCGTGCCCAGCGCCTTCGGTTCGACTCCGCACAGCTGCTCCTGGACGAGCTCGCGGATCGCGGTGACGAAGGCGGGGTGCGTCCCGGCCGTCGCCGCGCGGACGAACTGCAGGCCCGGCTGCGCGGCGGTCTCCCGCGCCTCGTGGTCCAGGTCCCAGAGCACCTCGAGGTGGTCGGCCACGAAGCCGGTCGGGGACAGCACCACCGCGGTCGCGCCCCGATCAGCCAGCGCACGCAGGTGGTCGTTGACGTCCGGTCCGAGCCACGGGACCTCGGCCGGGCCGGAACGCGACTGCCACACCAGGTCGAACTGCGCGCCCGATCCGCGGGCCGACTCGGCCACCAGCCGCGCCGTCTCGCGCTGCTGCGCCTCGTACAGCCCGTTCGCCGCCGGGCCGGACGAGGCGTTCATCGCGACCGGGACGGAGTGCGCCGTGAACACCAGGCGGGCCCCGTCCCGCTCGCTCTCCGGCAAGCGGGCGAGTGCCGCCTGCACCCCCGCCAGGTTCGCCGCGACGAAGCCGGGGTGGTCGAAGAAGTGCCGCAGCTTGACCAGCTCGGGTGATCGCTCGCCGGACACCACGCGCGCCTGCGCCATGTCCTCGCGGTACTGGCGGCAGGCCGAGTACGACGCGGTCGCGCTGGTCGCGAACACCAGGGCCCGCCGGACGCCGTCGTAGCGCATCTGGCGCACGGCGTCGGCGACGTACGGCTTCCAGTTGCGGTTGCCCCAGTAGATCGGCAACTCGATGCCGTTCGCGTCGAACTCGGCTCGCAGCGCGGCGATCAACTCGCGGTTGCGGGCATTGATCGGCGACACACCGTGGAAGTGCCGGTAGTGGGCCGCGACCACCTCCAGCCGCTCGTCCGGCACGCCGCGGCCGCGCGTCACGTTGCGCAGGAACGGCATGACGTCCTCGGGGCCCTCCGGACCGCCGAACGACAGCACCAGCAGCGCGTCGTACTCGGGCAAGAGCTACACGCCCATCGCGTGGAAGCCGCCGTCGACGTGCACCATCTCGCCGGTCGTCGCGGGGAACCAGTCGGACATGAGCGCGCAGGCCGAACGAGCCACCGGCCCGCTGTCGTCGTTGTCCCAGCCGAGCGGCGCCCGGCCGTCCCACGCGTCCTCGAACTGGCTGAAGCCGGGAATGCTCTTCGCGGCCATCGTGCGGATCGGGCCGGCCGCGATCAGGTTGACGCGGATGTGGCGCGGGCCGAGCTCGCGCGCGAGGTACCGGGACGTCGATTCGAGGCCGGCCTTCGCGACGCCCATCCAGTCGTAGGCGGGCCACGCGACGGTGGCGTCGAACGTCAGCCCGAGGATCGAGCCGCCGGCCTCGCCGAACAGCGGAAGGGTCGCCACGGCAAGGGACTTGAGCGAGTACGCCGAGACCTGCACCGCGGTTGCGACGTCCTCCCACGGCGCGTCGAGGAAGCCGCCGCCGAGGCAGGACGCCGGCGCGAAGCCGATCGAGTGGAACACCCCGTCGACCCCGTCCAGGTGCTCGCGGGTGCGGTCGGCGAGCGTTGCGAGGTGCTCGTCGTTCGCCACGTCCAGCTCGATGACCGGCGCCGGCTGCGGCAAGCGCTTGGCCACCCGCTCGACCAGGGACATCCGGCCGAAGCCGGTGAGCACGATCTGCGCTCCCTGCTCCTGCGCCACCCTCGCCACTGCGAACGCGAGCGAGGCGTCGGTGATCACGCCGGTGATCAGCAGCCGCTTGCCGTCCAGAAGTCCACTCATCTATTTCTCCTCTTCGCGCAAGCGCTCATCGGCCGTTCGCTCCGCTGGCGCTCGCTGCGATGCTCACTCACTTCTATATCCCCATTCCGAGTCCGCCGTCGACCGGCAGCACGACGCCGGAGATGTACGCGGCGGCGTCCGAGGCCAGGAACACCGCGGTGCCGGCAACCTCCTCGACCGCTCCGTACCGGTTGAGCGGGACGTTCGCCAGGATCTCCACCTTGCGCGCGTCGCTGAGTTCGGCCGTCATGTCGGTGTCGATGAAGCCGGGTGCGATGACGTTCGCGGTGATCGACCGGCTGCCGAGCTCGCGCGCTATCGAGCGGGCCAGCCCGATCAGCCCGGCCTTGCTCGCGGCGTAGTTCGCCTGTCCGGGCGAACCGATGAGCGCCACGACCGAGGAGAGGAAGATCATCCGTCCCCTTCGCGCACGCAGCATGCCCTGCGCTGCTCGCTTGGCGACCCGGTACGCACCGGTGAGGTTGGCGTCGACAACGCGCTGGAACGAGTCCTCGCTCATGCGCAGCAGCAGCGTGTCGTCGGTCATCCCGGCGTTGGACACCAGGACCTCGACGGGGCCGAGCTCGGCCTCCACCGCGGTGAACGCGGCATCGACGTCCTCGACCGAGGTCACGTCGCACTGCACGCCGAACAGCCCTCCCCGCGCGCCGCTACCGCGATGGGTCACCGCGACCCGGTCGCCGTTCGCCTCGAAGGCCCGCGCGATCGCCAGACCGATACCCCGATTGCCGCCCGTCACCAACACTGTCCGGCTCACCCGGGAAACGCTAGCGGATGTACCGGCCGGCGCACTTCCGCCCGGACTACCCGCGAGTACGGTCGCACCATGCGCGCGATCCAGCTCACCGAGTTCGGCGGACCGGAGACCCTCGTCGTCGGCGACGTCCCCGATCCGGTCGTGGCGGACGGACAGCAGGTGCTCGACGTGCTCGCCGCGGGCGTCAACTACGCCGACACGCACCAGACCGAGGACTCGTACCTGGCCAAGCAGACACTGCCGATGATCCCCGGCGGCGAGGTCGTCGTGCGTGCGGCTGACGGCCGCCGCCTGCTGGGCCTGCTCGGGACCGGCGGGTACGCGCAGCGGGTCGCCGCCGATCCGACGCGCCTGTTCCCGATCCCGGACGGCGTCAGCGATGCGCAGGCGCTCACGACGCTGGTGCAGGGTGCGACGGCGTGGCACCTGCTGCGTACCAGCACGCACCTGGCCGAGGGCGAGACCGTGGTCGTGCACGCCGGCGCAGGCGGGGTCGGCACGCTGGCCATCCAGCTCGCGCGGCGACGGGGCGCCGGGCGGATCATCGCCACCGCGTCCAGCGTCGAGAAGCGGCAGCTGACGCTCGACCTCGGGGCGGACGTCGCCGTCGACTCCCGGACCGACGACCTGACCGGCGCGCTGCGCGAGGCGAACGGCGGCAAGGGTGTCGACGTCGTACTGGAGATGACAGGTGGTCGCGTGTTCGACCAGAGCCTGGCCGCGCTCGCGCCGCTGGGCCGGCTGGCCGTGTTCGGCATGGCCGGGCGCACTCCGCCCTCGCCCATCGACGCCGGCCGGTTGATGGGCCGCAGCGCCGCGGTCATCGGCTTCTGGCTGGTCCACGTGGTGCAGCGCCCGGCGCTGCTCGCCGCCGCCGTCACCGACCTGCTGACCCTGATCGCCGACGGCTCGATCAAGCCGGTCATCGGTGGCACGTACCCGCTCGAGCGGGCGGCCGACGCCCATCGGGCGCTGCTGGACCGCAGCTCGGTCGGCAAGCTCGTCCTGCTCCCGCAGAGCTAGCTCCACCCAGCCGGTAACGGCCACGGCGGTGCCGGACACTTCATAGGCGTGAGCAGTCCCGGGCCGACCGACGAGCGGGTGCGCTACGAACGCCTGTACCGCGATCACTACGCCGAGATCCTGAGCTACGCTGCGCGGCGCATAGACATCGACACCGCGCGTGACGTGGCAGCAGAGACGTTCGTGGCCGCATGGCGGCGGCTGGATCAGATTCCGACCCACGCCGCACGCGCATGGTTGTTCACGACCGCACGGCGGATGCTGTCCAACGAGTACCGCTCGTCAGAGCGCCGCGAACGACTCGTGGCCAAGATTCAACACACCCGGCCCGTCGATCTTGCGCTGGTGCCTGACCTGGCCGACGCGATCGTCGGCCGCGAGCAGGCCATCGCCCTCCTCGCCGGACTGTCGACTAGTGATCGTGAAGTGCTGGAACTTACCGAGTGGGACGGCCTCACGTCGGCCGAGGGTGCGCACGTCGTCGGCTGCTCGACCGCGACCTTTCGGGTCCGCCTGCACCGTGCCCGCCGACGACTGCTCGCCCTGTACAAGACGCAGCAGACACCGCACGCGAGCGATGTCGTGCTTGCCGCAAGGAGCCAGCCATGACCAAACGCATCGACACCGTTCGATCGCTGATGCGTACGGCAGATCCGCTGCCGCCGGCGCTTGCTCAGCTCGCAGCCGACGACGCGGTCGAGGACGGTCTCACCGCGCTTATCGCCGAACTCGACAATCTGGTGGCCGACCATCGATTCGTTCCGCGCTCGGCAGTACGGCGATCGGTGAGCAGACGAATGGGGCCGTGGCTGGCTGCCGCGGCAGTCTGTGTGCTGGCAGCAGCCGGGCTGACCGTAGCCATGCGCGGTCGTGAAGGCTCGATACCGCCGAGCCAGCACTCGACGACGCCGACCTCAACGACCTCGACCGCAACGACGCCGACTCCTGGTCCGGGCGATTCCGCCTCCCAGCAGCGCGCGCTCATGACCCATGCAGCAGCCCAGGCGAGAGCCGCGTATTGCGAGGCAACGACCACTGCCGCGCTCCAGGCGATGATCCAGGCCTATCGCAGCAGCCGAGGCCCGTCCGAGGCCGACCGGGACGGCGCAGCGCTGGCTGCGCTGCACGCACGGACGACAGCGCCGGCGTCACCGCAGGAGGTCGCGACAATCTGGACAGCGCACCGGAACGTCCTGCTCAACGCCGGCGCGGCCGCGGCGGCCACCTCGATCGATGCGCTCTGCGGCCGGATCTAACCTGAGCGCGCGCATTCAGACGAGGCGCCCGCTCCAGAGCATCGAGCTGCCGGCCGCGGCGAGCAGCACGAACAGGCCGATCGCCAGGAAGCGCCAGCTGATGTCGCGCTGGGTCGTCGTGTAGCCGATCTGCGAGCCGATGTTCTGGTAGACCTGCTCGAGCTCCTGGACCGTGGTCGCGGTGTGGAACGTCCCGCCGGTCTGGTCGGCCAGCTGCTGCAGCGCCTGCTTGTCGGCCGGCACCGGAATGGTGTCGCCCTGGTACGTGACGGTCCCGCCGTCCGTACCGAACGCGATCGTCGACACGTGCACGCCGGCCTTCTTCGCTGCGGTGATGCCGGCGCTGATCGGCGGCGGCACGGTGTTCGACCCGTCGCTCAGCAGCACGATCCGTCCGGGTGGCGGCTTGTCGCCCTTCGCGGTCGTCTGCTGGCCGAAGTTGCTGATGGCCTGCAACGAGGTCAGCACCGCGCCGCCGATGCCGGTCGACTGCTCCAGCTGGAGACCGTCGATCGCCTTGCTGACAGGGAGCCGATCGACGGTCGGGGGCACCAGCAGGCTCGAGTTGCCGCCGAACGCCACCAGCCCGAGGTTGATCCGCGAGGGCAGCAGGCTGACGAACTTCTTGCCCGCGGTCTTGGCTGCCGCGATGCGCGACGGGAGCACGTCGGTGGCCTCCATCGACAGCGAGACGTCGATCGCGAGGATGACGGTCGCCCGGTCGCGCGGGACACGCACCGCCGCGGTCGGCTGGGCCACCCCGATCGTCAGGACGGTGAGGCCGACCAGCAGCAGCGCGAACGTCAGGTGCCGCCGCCAGCCGGGCCGGCGCGGCGCGAGGCTGTCGAGCAGTTCGAGGTTGCTGAACCGGGCCACGTAAGGCTTGCGCCGCAGTTGGAGCACGACATAGGCCAGCAGCAGCAGACCCACCGGGATCAGCAGCAGCAGCCAGGGTGCCGACAGGAACCTCACCGCACACCCGCGCCCACCGAGCCGACGACGAACTGCCGGCGGGCGATGACGAACTTCACCACGTCGGTGATCCAGTCGCGGTCGGTGCGCAGCTGAAGGTGCGCCGCGCCCGCGTGCCGCAGCGACGTGGCGATCCGCGCACGCTGCTCCAAGGCCGCAGCGGCGTACCGGCGGCGCAGGTCGGCCGAGGAGGTCTGCACCTCGAGCTGACGTCCGGTCTCCGGATCCACGAACGTGACCAGGCCGGCGGCCGGCAGCTCGAGCTCGCGCGGGTCGAGCACCTCGACGCCGAGCAGCTGATGCCGGTTCGCCAGTCCGCGCAGCGGACGCACCCAGGCCGGCTCGGCGTCGGCCGAGCGCGTGTCCGGGGGCGTGACGTCCAGGAAGTCCGAGACCACCGCGACCAGCCCGCGGCGGCGTTGCGGGCGGCGCAGCGACTCGAGCATGGCGGCCAGGTCCGCGCCGCCTCCCGCGTCGGCACGCGGCGTCGCGGCGATCCGGCGCACCAGGTGCCGCGCGTGCTGCCGTCCGGGCATCGCCGGGATCCGGTAGATCTGCTGGCCGTTGCCGACGACGGCGCCGATCCGGTTGCCTCCGCGCACGGTCAGGTGGGCGATCGAGGTGATCGCGGCCAGCACCAGTTCGCGCTTCTCGGTCAGCGCCGTGCCGAAATCCATGCTGGGCGACAGGTCGACGACCAGCCAGGTCTCCAGCTCACGGTCGGCGATGGTCTGGCGGACGTGCGGGATCGTGGTGCGGGCCGTGACCGGCCAGTCCATCCGGCGGACGTCATCGCCGGCGACGTACTGCCGCGACTCGCCCGCCTCCGAGCCCGGGCCCGGGACGAGGCCGAGGTAGTTGCCCTGCAGCAGGCCGTCCAGCTTGTTGCGGACGCTCAGCTCCAGCCTCCGCAGCAGCGGTTCGGCCGAGGCGAGGTCCAGCGACGGGAGCTGTTCACTCGGCTCGGCCTCGTTCCTCGGCCGCGAAGACGCCCCTGCACCCATCGGTGAGCTCGCAAGCTCACTCACGCCGACCGCTCACCCCAGGGCGACTGCTGCGGTGCGGCCTGGCCGTAGACGAGCGGGTACTGCGGCGGGGTGCCGGACGTCGGTGCGACCGGGCCGCCGGCGCGCTGGCGCGGCGCGACCTGCGGCAGCGGCACGCTCTGCAGCACCCGTCGCACGGCCTGCGACGCGGGGATGCCGTCGGCGACCGCGTCGTAGCTCAGCACGAGTCGATGGCCCAGCACGTCGCCGGCGATGTCCAGGACGTCCTGCGGGAGCACGTAGTCCCGTCCACGCAGCAGGGCCAGCGCGCGGCCGGCCGCGATCAGTCCGAGGCTGGCCCGCGGGCTGGCGCCGTAGGACACCCAGTGGGCGACGTCGGGCATGCCGTGCTCGCCGGGATACCGCGTGGCCACGACGACCCTCACCACGTAGTCGACGATCGCGTGGTGGACGAACACGCGCGCCGCGGTGGCCTGCAGCCGCAGCAGCTCGTCGGTGCTGATCACCGGGTTCGCGGTCGGCGCGTCGACACCCATCCGGTAGACGATCTCGCGCTCCTCGGCTGCGGTCGGATAGCCGACGGCGATCTTCATCAGGAACCGGTCACGCTGTGCCTCCGGGAGCGGGTAGACGCCCTCGGACTCGATCGGGTTCTGGGTGGCGAGCACGAGGAACGGCAGCGGCACGTCGAAGCGCTGCCCGCCGATCGTCACGTGCTTCTCGGCCATCACCTCGAGCATCGCCGACTGCACCTTGGCCGGCGCGCGGTTGATCTCGTCAGCGAGGACGAAGTTGGCCATGATCGGGCCGAGTTCGGTGTCGAACCGCTCAGCGCCCGGGCGGTAGATGCGGGTGCCGACGATGTCCGAGGGCACCAGGTCGGGCGTGAACTGCAGCCGCGAGAACGTCCCGGTGACTGTCCGGGCGAGGGTCTCCACGGCCAGCGTCTTGGCCACGCCGGGCACGCCTTCCAGCAGGCAGTGTCCCTGCGCGAGCAGGCTGACCAGCAGCCGCTCGACCAGCCGCTCCTGACCGACGATCACCCGCTTGACCTCGAACATGACGCGCTCCAGCGCGCCGGCGTCCTCGGCCGGCGTGTGCACGGCATCGGTGGAAGTCACTCGGCTCTCCTCCTGCACGTCATGACGGCCCGGCCGGCAGCGGCCGGGCCGCCTTCACGGTACGGGACGGCGCGCTAGGTTGCCCTGGTGCTGCCGCCTCTCAATACCGACGCCCAGCCCGACGGGCCGCGCTGCTCGGCCAAGGGCTGCCGCGCGGCCGCGACCGTCGACCTGCGCTGGCGCAACCCGCGGCTGCACGACGCCACGCGGGTGAAGCACTGGCTGGCCTGCGACGAGCATGACGATCACCTGGCCGACTACCTGTCCGTGCGCGGCTTCCTGCTCGACCGGGTGCGGCTGGCCGGCCCGTGAATACCCCCTGAGCCACAGCTTGGTGTAGCTGAGGGGGTATTCACGCGGCGCTACCCGCCGATGGCGGACATGGTGCGCGCCGGCTGGACGAAGTCCGCCGCGTCGATGCCGTGCCCGGCCTGCTTGCCGGCGACCGCAACCCTGATCAGCTCGCCGAGCTCGGCGTCCGACGCGCCGGCGCGCAGCGGTCCGCGCAGGTCGGTCTCGGCCTGCGCGAACAGGCAGGTCCGCAGCTGCCCGTCGGCGGTCAGGCGCAGCCGGTCGCAGTCCCGGCAGAACGGTCGCGTGACCGACGCGATGATGCCGACGCGGCCCGGCACCGCGGCCCAGGACGAGCGCCCCGGCCCGTCCAGCACGTCGAAGTCCTCCGCGGGAGCGTGCCCCCGGTGCCCGTGCGGTTCGAGCACGTAGTGCGTGCCGAGCAGCGCGAGGATCTCCTCGGCGGTCACCATCGTGCCGCGCACCCAGGTGTGGTCGGCGTCCAGCGGCATGTGCTCGATGAACCGCAGGTCGTAGCCCGATCGCAACGCCCACTCGAGCAGCGCCGGCGCCTCGTCCAGGTTGCCGTCCCGCATCAGCACGGAGTTGATCTTCAGCGGTCGCAGCCCGGCCTCGGCCGCGGCCGCGATCCCGGCCAGCACCTCGGGCAGCCGGTCACGGCGGGTGAGCGCGGCGAACCGCTCGCGGTCCAGCGTGTCCAGCGAGATGTTGATCCGGTCCAGCCCGGCTGCGACGAGTGCGGTTGCCGATCGCGCGAGGCTGACCCCGTTCGTCGTCAGCGACAGCTCCGGACGCGGATCGAGGCCGGCCAGCCGCGAGACCACGCTGACCAGGGACGGGTGCACCAGCGGCTCACCGCCGGTAAGCCGGATGCTGCGCACGCCCAGGCCGAGGAACACCGTGGCCAGCCGCACCATCTCGTCGTCGGCGAGCCGATCGGTCTTGCTCAGCCAGTCCAGCCCCTCGGCCGGCATGCAGTACGTGCACCGCAGCGAGCACCGATCCGTGAGCGAGATCCGCAGGTCTGTCGCCACGCGGCCGAACCCGTCACGCAGGACGGCCTCGGAGGTGGACGTCGACGCGGGCGTGGCCATGTGACCACGCTACTCAACGCTCAGCTCAACGGGCGCGTCGCGCCGTAGTAGTCGGACTCCACCTGGTCCCACGGCGTGACCTTCACCTGCTGGCCGAAGTCCGGCGCCTGGATCACGTTCCCGTTGCCGACGTAGATCGCGACGTGGTGGATGTTCGAGGTGGTCCCCCAGAACAGCAGGTCACCGGGCAGGAAGTTCCCCGGGCTCGGGTGGTAGGAGCCCGCGTTGTAGTACTGGGTCACGGTGTAGTGGTCGAGGTAGGTGTACGGCGCCCAGGCATAGAGGGTCAGGCCCGAGCAGTCGAAGCCGACCCCGCAGCCGGGGCCCCCGTCACCGTAGGACGGCCCCGAGGCGTTGCCCCCGTCCCAGCAGTACGGCAGTCCTAGCTCGCTGTAAGCCCTGTTCGCCGCGTTCTGACCGCGTGACGCGCTCCAGCCCCCACCGGTCGGGCTCGGCGCCGGACCGGAGGACGATCCGCCGCCGCCGCCTCCGCCGCCGCCGCCTCCGCCGCCGCCTCCGCCGCCTCCGC
>JBOGDQ010000281.1:0-2013 GCA_050742975.1 Jatrophihabitantaceae bacterium | reverse complement strand
GCTGCGCTGCTCCTGTTCGTCGTCTTCCCGTGGATCGATCCGCACCTGCCGATCAACGACGTCACGGTGCCCGGGCAGTGACCCGAATCCTGGTCATCGACAACTACGACAGCTTCGTCTACAACCTGGTCCAGTACCTGGGTCAGCTGGGTGCCGAGGTTCTCGTACGCCGCAACGATGCCGTCACGCCGGGCGAGTTCGAGGTCGACGGCGTGCTCATCTCGCCCGGTCCGGGGACGCCGCAGGACGCCGGGGTGTCGATGTCGTTCGTCGCAGCGTGCGCCGAGCAGGCCCTGCCGCTGTTCGGTGTATGCCTCGGTCATCAGGCGATCGGTGCGGTGTTCGGTGCGCCAGTCGTCCGCGCGCCGGAGTTGCTGCACGGCAAGACGAGCCAGGTGTTCCACGACGGCAGCGGCGTGCTGGCCGGTCTGCCGTCGCCGTTCACCGCGACGCGGTACCACTCGCTCACGGTGCAGGAGGACGCGCTGCCGCCGGAGCTCGCGGTCACCGGCCGGACCGGGTCGGGGGTGGTGATGGCGTTGCGTCACACGTCGTTGCCTATCGACGGGGTGCAGTTCCACCCCGAGTCGGTGCTGACGCAGGGCGGGCACCGGATGCTGGCGAACTGGCTGCGTCGCTGCGGTGCGGTGGTGGACGAGTCGCGGGTCGACGCGTTGGGCGCCGAGGTGGAGGCGCTGCGGGCCACGGCGTTCGCCGGGGTATAGGCGCGGGCCGAACCGCCGACTACTCGGCCGCGGCCTTCGCGGCGGCCTTCATCTGTTGCTTGAACGCGCGGACCGCCTTGCGGGAGTCGGCGTCGACAACGTCCGCGATCGAGCGCAGCGAACCGGCCTTCCCGTAATCGCCGGTGGCCTGCCGCCAGCCGGGCGGCCGGATGTCGAACTGCTTGCCGAGCAGCGCGGCGAAGATCTTGGCCTTCTGCTCCCCGAAGCCGGGCAGCGCACCGATCCGGGCGATGAGATCCTTGCCGTCCCGGGCGCCGGTCCAGACCGTCGCCGCGTCGCCGTCGAAGCGCTCGATCAGGACGTGGCCGAGGTGCTGGACCCGCTTGGCCATGGCCGCGGGAAAGCGGTGCAACGACGGCGGCTCGCGGAAGATCGCCTCGAAGGCGTCTGCGTCGTAGCTCGCGATGCTCTGCACGTCGAGGGTGCCGCCAAGACGCTCGCGCAGCACCTCGGGCGAGGTGAACGCTTTCTCCATCGGGATCTGCTGATCCAGAAGCATGCCAACGAGGAGCGCGAGCGGCTCGCGGGTCAGCAGCTCGTTGGCCGCGTCGGTGGTGGCGAGGAACATGCTGCGATCATCGCATCACGGGCCGTGCGGCCGGTAGCACGCGTCGCTCATGCGGGGCCGACGCTCGCCAGGATCGCTCGCCCGAGCTCGTCCGGCCGGGTGAACTGTGGCCAGTGGCCGGTGGGCAGGTCGACGTAGGCGACGTCGCGGATCTTCGCAAGCTCCCGGACGTACGGGTGCCCCTGCTCGATCCACGTCCGCAGCTGCGCGCTCGGGAACTCGCACGCGATGACCGTGATGGGCACGTCGTAGCGTCGCTCGTCGAACAGCTGCTGGCGATCGCTCGGGACATGGGCGGGCGACGGGATCGCGCGCTCGCGAAATCGTGCGCGCAGGTCGTCGTCGAGATCGACGAGGTCCTCGTCCTCGAATTGGGACCAGTCCGGCAGCGGGACCTCGCCGTTCTCGCTCGGGTACTCGTCGTTGATGATCCCGCCCTCGCCGAGCGGACCGCTGTCGACGTACACGACGCGGGCAACGCGGTCGGGCCGCGCATCGACCGCGGCGTGGGCGATCGCGCCACCGCCGGAGTGCCCGACGAGCACGACCCCGCCGTCGGACCGGTCGAAGGAGTCGACCACGCCGACGACCGCGTCGACGTGGTCACGCAGGGTGATCTCGGAGCGGTCGGCGTCCTGCGACTCCATGCCGGGCAGGGTAAGCGGGTGGGCGCGGTGCCCGACCTGGTCGAGGGCGGGC
>JBOGDQ010000280.1:0-5199 GCA_050742975.1 Jatrophihabitantaceae bacterium | reverse complement strand
AGAAGATCATCGAGCTGTGTGCGGACGGTGACGCCGAGGGCGCGGCACTCGCCGCCCGCGCGAACTGGCACGCACTGGGGCCCCTACTCGACGACGCGAAGGGCGAGCCTGCGCAAGTTGAGGCGGCGTCCACCCGGCGCTCCGCGGGCCGACGTTGATCAGCAGAGCCGTGTGGTGGCCCTGCGACCACTGGTTTGCGGCGCTGCTGCGTGACTGGTTTGGCTGAAGGGATCAATGTGATCACATGTCGCCCACTCCGCCCCCACCACGTCCGCCCACAGTCGCAACCCGAGGGGCCGCACCTTCGCGGGCGAGGGAGGACGCCGGCGCGTGTCTCCCCGTAGGCACGCCGGCGCCCCAGCCGGATCATCGCCGCACAAGTTCAGCGAGAACGCCCGCAGCCGGCGACGCCGCACGAAAGCAACATCCTCCGACTGGCCTGGACCGACGCCGCCACATACTTCTTCCCGCGTCTGCAGACTGATGGTGGTTCCGCGAAATCCATGCCGGCACGTCGGGCCGGCAGGTCGCTGCGTCTTGAGCCTGAGGTTACCTCGCCGAGCAGAACCGGTCCCGCCATCGCGAACAGAGCACAGTCACCCTTTGGAAGCGGGCTGCGGGTCAGAGCAACGGGCGCAGTTGCACGACGGAGGCGTCGGCCGGCCATCGCAGCGTCACGACCGCCCCACCCGACGGCCCGTTGGCGGCCGTCGCGGTCCCACCGTGACTGGCGATCACCGAGTGCACGATCGCCAAGCCCAAGCCGTTGCCGCCCGTCTGTGCGGGCACCATGGTCTGGGCAAGCACCGTCTGCGCGGGTGCCGATCGGGAGTACCCGGTCGGGCTCTCGGCGCGAGTGAAGCGGTCGAACGCGATCGGCAGGAAGGTGGTTGGGAACCCGGGTCCGTTGTCGCTGACAGTGACCTGCACGTGGGTGCCGGTCATTTCGACACCGACCTCGATCCAGCCGCCGAGCGGGGCGTAGCGGATCGCGTTCGTGAGCAGGTTGTCCACCGCCCTTCGGATCCGGTCCAGTTCGGCGTTGATCGGGACCGGGCCGTTCGCCGCGAGCCGGACGTCCAGGTCGCGGGCCCGCGCCGCACCGCCAACCGCCCGGATCGCCTGGTCTACGACCGGCGCGAGGTCAAAGCGGGTCAGCCTGGGCACCGGCGCCTCGTCGTCCCGGGCAAGCAGCAGCAGGTCCTCGGCGAGCCGCACCAGCCGCTCGGTCTCCTCGGCGGCCACGGTGACCGTCTCGCGCAGTTCCTCTCGCGTACGGTTCGGGCTTTGCGCCAGCTCGAGTTCGCCTTTGAGCACCGCGAGCGGCGTGCGCAGCTCGTGACCGGTGTCGGTCACGAACGCCTTCTCGCGCTCGTTCGCCGCGTGCAGCCGGGCGAGCAGTTGGTTGAACGTGTTGGCCAGCCTGGCTATCTCGTCGCGTGTCTTCGGGATCGCGATTCCGCTGCCTACCTCGGTCGCCCGCATCCCGGCGACCTGACGGCGCATCCGCTCGACCGGGCGCAGCGCAGCGCGGGTCAGCAGCCAGGCCGCAGGCCCGGCCAGCAGCAGCACGACACCGCACAGGATCAGCAGCTGCTGGGTCGCCTTGGCGATCGCCTTGTCCACGACCTCACGGCTGGTGGCCACCACGACGACGATGCTCGGGAATGCATTGTGCACGGCCATCAACCGCATCGGTTCGGCCGTCCGCTCGTCCGGGCCGATAAGCTGCGCCGTGGTGTCGGCGCTGATCGCTCCGATCACGGTGCGAGCGGCCTGCCCGGGGGAGATCAGCGGGCTGTTGCCGAGTCCACGCGAGGTGTTGATCTCGGTGCCCTGCGTCGACAGCAGTTGCGCGTAGATGCCGTTGGTGTTGCCCAGCCGCAGGCGGTAAAGGAACGGCGTGCTGAGGTTGTCGCCCGGTCGCTGCAGGACGGCCAGGACTGAGGCGGCCCGCGTGGCCAGCCGGACGTCCAGGCTCTGGTTGAGCCCGTCGCCCAGCCGCTTGACGAACAGCACCGAGCCACCGGCGACGAGCGCGAGGACGGCGGCCGTGAACAGCAGGGCCAAGCGGGTTCGGATGGTCATGGCATCACTCGGGCACGGCGGCGGTCTCCTCGTCCACCGGCCGAGGCTCCTCCCGCAGCCGGTAGCCGGCACCACGGACCGTCTCGAGCTGCTCGACGCCGAACGGTCGGTCGATCTTGCGGCGTAGGTAGGCGACGTACTGGTCGACGACGTTGCTTACCCCGTCGAAGGCGAAGTCCCAGACATGCTCGAGGATCACGCTGCGGCTGAGCACGTCGCCCTTGCGGAGCAGGAAGAGCTTGAGCAGCTCGAACTCCTTGGCTGACAACTCGAGCGGTGCCTGCTCGCGCCAGGCCGTCCGCGCCGCCGGGTCGAGGTGCAGGGAGCCGGCACTCAGCACGGTCGGGCGTGGCTGGGCGCCGCGTCGCACCAGCGCCCGGATGCGTGCCTGCAGCTCGCCGAAGCTGAACGGCTTGGCGAGGTAGTCGTCGGCTCCCACGTCAAGTCCGGACACCCGGTCCTCCACCGCCGAACGCGCCGTGAGCATCAGGATGGGTGCCCAGCGCTCGTCCTCGCGCAGTCGCCGGCAGACCTCGATGCCGTCGACTTCGGGCAGCATGACGTCGAGGAGGATCACGTCGTAGTCGATCTCTGTGGCCTGCCACAGCGCGTCGGTCCCGTCCCGCGCGATGTCGACCGAGTAACCCTCCTCGGACAGTCCTCGCCGCAGCATGTCTGCCATCCGAACGTCGTCCTCGACGACCAGCACCCGCACGATGCGAAACCTAACTCGGATTCGGGCTTACCTCGCCCGCTCTGAGAGCCAGCATGGGGAACTCCTACATCCGTCACACGAGTGTCACATCGTCGGTTTTCGATAGTTGATCTGTCCGCGTCACCGGCGACAGAGAGACCGCACCCATGACGACCTTGATCCCCCCGTCCGGACCCCGTCCGGACCTGGCTTTCTACGACCGGTCCGGCCCGCGCGGCGTGATCACCAGGGAACGGTCTCAGATCCGGGCCCACGCTCACCTCGCCGCCCGGTTCGGCCGCACCGGCGTCGCGCCGTTCATCGCCGCCCCTGAGGTGCACGTCATCGATCTCGTGGACGGGTACGGGGCGGCCGGCTTCGTGCGCCGGCGCCGCTGGGCGGTTACACCCGGCGACGTGGTCGCGCCGCCCGCGCTCGCCGAGAGCGCGCTGGCCCAGTTCCTGGCCGAACTGCACGAGCGGCGGCTGCGGGCGGCCTTCATGGCGGTGAGCGACCCGGAGCCGTACCTGGACCGCGGGTTCGCGGTGAACGAGGTCGCCGACGAGGCCGTGATCGACCTGCCGTCCTTCAGTCTGTCCGGCTCCAAGCGGGCGAACGTCCGGCACGCGGTGACGTCGGCCCGGCGGGCCGGCCTGCTCGTGGTGCCGTACGCGCCGTGGCAGGACGAGCAGCTGGCCGAGGTGTCCTGCGAGTGGCTGAGCACCAAGCGGGGCGGCGAGTTGGGGTTCACGCTCACCCGGCACGACGACGTGGCAGCGCAGCTGACGGACGGCACGACCGACCTGTGGGCCGTCGTCGACCGGACCGGCCGGGTCCAGGCCTGGTGCACGTGGCGGCACTACCTGGGCGGGCAGGGCCGCGTGATCGACGTGATGCGCCGGCGCCCACACGCGCCCAACCCGGCGATGGACTTCCTGCTCGCGACCACGCTTGAGCAGTACCGCGACGCCGGGCTCACGCTCGCCAGTCTGGCCAGCGTTCCGCGCGATCACGGCGCAACCGCCGAGCGCGTCTACCCGACGCGCACCCTCCGCTCCTACAAGCAGAAGTTCGCGCCCCGGTGGGAGCCTCGATGGCTCGCTGTTCCGCATGCGTGGCAGCGGCCGCTGGCGCTGCTCGCGATCTGCGGGGCGTACTGCCCGGGAGGGATAAGGCGTGCCGCTATCTGCAATGGCTGATCTCCCGACCCCGGGGCAGGTCCGCATGTGGCTGCGCGAGAACGTTCCGATCGCGATCGGCGCGGTCCGCCGCCGCCCTCCAGTCGTCACGCTCGCGCTGATCGTCGGCATCATCGCGACGTTCGTGCGGCTGGAGGTCGGCCTGCAGCTGCCGACCGGCCGCTTCATCAGCGGCGCGTTCTCCGGGCGGGCGCTGGTCAATTACGACTTCGTGGTGCTGGCGACCTCGACGATCCTGACGCGCGACGTCTTCATGGTGGTGAGCATCTGCATCAGCCTGCTGGTGACCATGGGTAGCTACGAGGTGGCCGCCGGTCATGCGCGGGCGGCGGTGCTGGCGGTCTTCGCCGCCGTGGTCGGCCCGGTCAGCGTGGCGGCCGGGATGGGGCTGCTATACCTGCTCGGCAGCGGCTGGGCCGACGGACGCCTCGACACGCTCGACATCGGCGCCTCAGCGATCGTCGCGTGCAGTTCGGGCGCGCTCGCCGGCATTATCCGGGACCGCCGGCTGACCGCCGGCCTGATACTTTTCCTGCTCGGCGGACTGGCCGTGCACCACCAGCTCGCCGACTGCGAGCACCTGCTGATCTTCCCGTGGGGGTACCTTGCCGGCCGAGTCTTCAAGCGCGCCCGGATCCGGCCGGCGCGGCCGTCCAGGCGGCTGACCGCCCTCTATGCGATCGGGGCCGCCGTGGCCATCGCGGCGTCGTTGACGGCCTGCGCGCGCTTGCTGCCGCCGCCCAAGACGTTCCGCTCGGTGTCCGGGCAGGTGTTGAGCGTCGCCCGGGTCGTGGACACGCAGTACCCGTCACCCGCACTCGGGGTGAACCGGCAGGTGCTGGTGATGCTGCCGCCGGGCTACGACAACACGACCGCCCACTACCCGGTGGTGGTGTTCCTGCACGGCTATCCGGGCGTGCCTGCGACGACGATCTCGTACGGGAAGCTCGAGGCGGCCCAGGTCGCCTCGGGCGTTGAGCCGTTCATCGGGGTCGTGCCGGACGGCAACGGCCCGGCGCTGAAGGACAGCTGGTGGCTGAACCTGCCCAACCAGGCGTTGGGCACGGCGGTGGTCAGGGACCTGCACAAATGGGTGACGAGCACGTTCCGCGTGACGTCGAGTTGGAGCTACGCCGGTGTGTCGTCCGGCGGGTTCGGCGCGGCGTACCTCTCCTCGATCTCGCCCTTCCCGGTGCACGCGGTATGCGGCGTGAGTGG
>JBOGDQ010000279.1:0-7035 GCA_050742975.1 Jatrophihabitantaceae bacterium | reverse complement strand
TCCACGACGAGGTCCTTGATGACCGGCAGGCCGGGCAGCGGCGCGATCGTGATCCGTCGCCGGCCGAGCTGGTCGACGCGGATCTTGCATGCCAGCCGGTTGCGGCCATTGATCAGCATCGCGTCCGAGCCGCACACGCCGTGGGCGCACGAGCGGCGGAACGTCAGCGTGCCGTCCTGATAGCCCTTGATCGTGAACAGCAGGTTCAGGACCCGGTCGCTCGGCAGCGACTCGACCTCGAACGACTGCCAGTGCGGCTCGGTGTCCAGTTCGGGGTTGAACCGGCGGATCCTCACTGTCACGACCCGCTTGACGCTCGCCGGATCGGACGCTGGACGCTCGGTGACAGTAGTCATCAGTACTTGCGCTCCATCGGCTGGTAGCGCGTCTGCACCACCGGCTTGTAGTCCAGCCGGATCGCGGCGTCCGAGTCGCGGTAGGCCATCGTGTGCCGCATGAAGTTGACGTCGTCGCGCGACGGGTAGTCCTCGCGGAAGTGAGCACCGCGCGACTCGTTCCGCGCCCGCGCCCCCACCACCAGCACCTCGGCCAGGTCGAGCAGGAAGCCGAGCTCGATCGCCTCCAGCAGGTCGGAGTTGAAGCGCCTGCCCTTGTCGGTGACGGTGACGTTCGCGTAGCGCACCTTCAGCGCCGCGATGTCCTCCTGAGCCTGCCTGAGCGACTCCTCGGTGCGGTAGACCTGCGCGTTGAAGTCCATCGTGTTCTGCAGCGCTGAGCGGATGTCGGCGATCCGCTCTGCCCCGTCCGAGTCCAGCAACGCATCCACCATCGCGGAAACAACGGCCTCGGCGCCCACCGGCAGCCCGGCGTGCGAGCTCGTCGACGCGTACTCGGCGGCCGCGATCCCCGCCCGCCGGCCGAACACGTTGATGTCCAGCAGCGAGTTGGTCCCGAGCCGGTTCGAGCCGTGCACGGACACGCAGGCGACCTCACCGGCCGCGTAGAGACCCGGCACGACGGACGTGTTGTCGCGCAGCACCTCAGCCCGGATGTTCGTCGGCACCCCGCCCATCGCGTAGTGCGCGGTCGGGTAGACCGGAACGGGCTCGGTGTACGGCTCCACGCCCAGGTAGGTGCGCGCGAACTCGGTGATGTCCGGCAGCTTGGCGTCGATCTGCTCGCGCGGCAGGTGGGTCAGGTCGAGCAGCACGTAGTCCTTGTGCGGCCCGGCGCCGCGTCCCTCGCGCACCTCGTTGGCCATCGAGCGGGCCACGATGTCGCGCGGAGCCAGGTCCTTGATCGTCGGCGCGTACCGCTCCATGAACCGCTCGCCGTCGGCGTTGCGCAGGATGCCACCCTCGCCGCGCGCCGCCTCGGACAGCAGGATGCCCAGCCCGGCCAGGCCGGTGGGATGGAACTGGAAGAACTCCATGTCCTCCAGCGGCAACCCCTTGCGCCAGACGATGCCCATGCCGTCGCCGGTCAGCGTGTGCGCGTTGGAGGTCGTCTTGAAGACCTTGCCGAAGCCACCGGTCGCGAGGACGACCGCCTTTGCCGCGAACACGTGGATATCGCCCGTGGCCAGCTCGTACGCGACCGCCCCGGCCGCCCGCCCGTCGGTGAGCAGCAGGTCCAGGACGTAGAACTCGTTGAAGAACTCGACGTCCTGCTTGACGCAGTTCTGGTACAGCGTCTGCAGGATCATGTGCCCGGTGCGGTCGGCGGCAAAGCACGAGCGCCGCACTGCCGCTTCCCCGTGGTTGCGGGTGTGCCCACCGAAGCGGCGCTGGTCGATGCGGCCCTCGGGCGTCCGGTTGAACGGCAGGCCCATCTTCTCCAGGTCGATGACGGCGTCGATCGCCTCGCGACACATCACCTCGGCCGCGTCCTGGTCGACGAGGTAGTCACCGCCCTTGACCGTGTCGAACGTGTGCCACTCCCAGTTGTCCTCCTCGACGTTCGCGAGCGCGGCGCACATGCCGCCCTGCGCCGCGCCGGTGTGCGACCGGGTCGGGTACAGCTTGGTCAGCACCGCCGTGCGCACCCGCGAGGACGACTCCAGCGCGGCCCGCATGCCGGCACCGCCCGCCCCGACGATCACGACGTCGTAGCTGTGGTGATGTACCTGCCTCATCGCGGAAGTCCCTAGTGAAGTGTCGGGTCGAAGGTGAAGATCACCAGCGTGCCGAGTGCGATCGTGATCGTGGTGGCCGTGTAGAGCAGGCCCTTCAGCGCGAGCCGGGTGCCGTCGCGGCGGGTGTAGTCGTTGATGATCGTGCGCAGGCCGTTCGTGCCGTGCAGCATCGCCAGCCACAGCATCAGCAGGTCCCACACCTGCCAGAAGGGTGAGGCCCACCGGCCGGCAACGAAGGCCCAGTTCACCCGCTGCACGCCGCCGTCGAGGATGTTCATGATGAACAGGTGGCCGAGAACCAGGACCACCAGGACGATGCCCGAGACCCGCATGAACAGCCAGGCGTACAGCTCGGTGTTCGTCCGGCCCCGGCGCCCCGGAGCCGACCTCGGCGCCTCGATGACGGGAGGGATATTCGATGACAGGCTCATCGATCCTTCGCCCCTCGCTCGCTCCGCTCGGAGGGCCTCACGATCGATCCGGCTTCACCGGCTGCGACACGGTTCTTCGCGCGAGCGCTCATCACGTGCTCCCGAACAGGACTTCGAACGAGTGCTGGAACATGAAGAACGCGCCCGGGACCATCACCACGACCCAGACGGCGACGATCGCCCACAGCATCTGCCGCTGGTAGCGGGTGCCCTTGCCCCAGAAGTCGACGGCGATGATCCGCAGGCCGTTGAGCGCGTGGAACAGCACCGCGCCGACGAGCCCGATCTCCATCAGGTTCACGAACGGGTTCTTGTAGGTGTCGATGACCCGGTCATAGGACTCGGGCGAGACGCGGACGAGCGCGGTGTCCAGCACGTGTGCGAACAGGAAGAAGAAGGTCAAAACGCCGGTGATCCTGTGTGCCACCCAGGACCACATGCCTTCGCGGCCGCGGTACAGCGACCCGGCGGGCCGACCGTGAGGCGCCCGCCGGTCTGCGGTGGTGCTGCTCGGCGCGGCACTGGACACCTGGCGGACTCCTTCGAACGGTGGCGCACAGCGGCCAGCGCCGGCTCCGGGACGGCAGCAAATACGGGCTTCGCGCCGCACAAATGCTAGTCGGGCGTTGCTGACGAGCAGCAGCGGGGGAGCATGTGAGTTCCGCCGCACGCCGCGGCCCGACCAGCCAGTCCGCGCGATGCCACCGCGGCCGGTCGACCAGTGCAACGGCGGGCATTGCCATAGATCGGGGGTGCAATTTGGCTCGCCCTGTTCTTACCGTTCGCGGCGCGGAGAACAACGATCCGGTGACGAGATAACCGTGAGGTTGTCGCGGGTCTTGCGGGCTGCTCGCTGCTGGTTACGGTGTGCGACAGACCGAAAAACCCGGCCACCGTGCCGGACATCGAAGGGATGATCAATTTGCGTGCATTGCGTACCGGCGCTGCGGTCGCCGGCGTAGCAGCCTTCGCGCTGGTGCTCGCCGCGTGCGGCAGCAAGGCGGGAACCAAGAACACGACGACGCCGCCTGCCGGATCCACGAGTACCGGCGCAACGACAACCACCACGACGACGACGGCCGCGACCAAGGCGCTGAACGCCTGCATGGTGCTCGACACCGGCGGCGTCGACGACAAGTCGTTCAACGAGTCGTCCTACGCCGGCATGATCGCGGCGAACAAGGCGAACCCCAACATCAAGATCTCCTACGTGCCGTCGAACTCCGGCAACGACTACACGCCCAACCTCAAGGCCGAGGTCACCAAGGGGTGCGGCGCGATCATCGCGGTCGGCGGCCTGATGACCGCTAACGTCCAGGCCGTGGCCAAGGCGAACCCGACGATGCACTTCGCCGAGGTCGACTCCGGCTCCACCGGCCCGAACGTGTACGGCATCCAGTTCAACACCGCGCAGGGCGGCTTCCTCGGCGGTTACCTGGCGGCCGGCATGAGCAAGAGCGGCAAGGTCGCGACCTGGGGCGGGCTGAACATCCCGCCGGTGACGATCTACATGGACGGTTTCTGGGAGGGCGTGCAGTACTACAACACGCAGAACCACAAGAGCGTCCAGGTCCTGGGCTGGAACGAGCACAACCAGAAGGCCGGGACCTTCTCGCAGTCGTTCACCGACCAGAACAAGGGCAAGCAGATCAGCCAGACCTTCATCCAGCAGGGTGCCGACATCATCTTCCCGGTGGCCGGCGGCGCAGGCCTGGGTGCGGGTGCGGCGGCTGCCGCGTCCAACGGTTCGACGAACGTGATCTGGGTCGACACGGACGGCTGCGTCTCCGCGGCGCAGTACTGCAAGTACTTCATCACCAGCGTGACCAAGAACCTGGCCGACTCGGTGACGAAGTACGTGAACGCCGCTGCCACCGGCACGTTCCCGACCGGCTCCTATGTCGGTGACCTCTCGAACAACGGCACCGGTCTGGCCCCGTACCACGACTTCGCGAGCAAGGTTCCGTCTGCTCTGCAGACGCAGCTGGCGAAGGTCAAGGCGGACATCATCAGCGGAGCCATCAAGATCACCTCGCCGAGTCAGCCCAAGGCCTGATTCGTTCGCACACTCATCGGCGAGTTGGATCCGCAACGGATCCCACTCGCCGATGGGCTGCGGAGGCCGGCACAGCGGTCCAGCTCCATCGGGCCCAAGCTCCATCGGGAAGGGGCGCTGACAGTCCGTGAAACTCGAGCTCCGCGCGATCACCAAGCGGTTCGGCTCGCTGACGGCCAACGACGCCGTCGATCTCGTCGTCGAGCCCGGCGAGATCCACGCGCTGCTCGGCGAGAACGGGGCCGGCAAGAGCACGTTGATGAACGTGCTCTACGGGCTCTACCAGCCGGACGAGGGCGAGATCCTCGTCGACGACAAGCCGGTCACGTTCAAGGGGCCCGGAGACGCGATGGCTGCCGGGATCGGCATGGTGCACCAGCACTTCATGCTCATCCCGGTCTTCACGGTCACCGAGAACGTCATGCTCGGCCACGAGCAGACGTCCGGCCTCGGCTTCCTGAACCGCCGCCGGGCCCGCCGCCAGGTCCTGGACATCTCCCGGCGGTACGGCCTCGACGTGCCGCCGGACGCGCTGGTGGCCGACCTGCCGGTGGGCGTCCAGCAGCGCGTCGAGATCCTCAAGGCGCTCAGCCGCAACGCGCACCTGCTCGTGCTGGACGAGCCCACGGCCGTGCTGACCCCGCAGGAGACCGAGGAACTGATCACGGTCATGCGGGCGCTGCGCGACGGCGGCACCTCGATCGTGTTCATCAGCCACAAGCTGCACGAGGTGCGCGAGGTCGCCGACAAGATCACCGTCATCCGTCGCGGCGCCGTCGTCGGTGAGGCCGAACCGTCCGCGTCGGCGAGCGAGCTGGCCTCGCTGATGGTCGGCCGGCCCGTCCAGCTCACAGTCGACAAGAAACCGGCCGAGCCCGGCGATGTCGTGCTCGACGTGCGCGAGCTGTCCGTGATCAACGACAGCGGCGTGGTCCTGGTCGACAACGTCTCGTTCTCGGTCCGCGCCGGTGAGATCTATGCGATCGCCGGCGTGCAGGGCAACGGGCAGACCGAGGTGACCGAGGCGCTGGTCGGCCTCACCGTCCCGACCGGCGGCACCATCGCCATCGAAGGCCGGCAGGTCACCAGCCTGAGCACCGACGAGATCCTGGACATCGGCGTCGGCTACGTCCCGGAGGACCGGCTGCACGACGGGCTGATCGGTTCCTTCACGGTGGCCGAGAACCTCGTTCTGGACCTGCACGACAAGCGCCCGTTCGCCTCGCGCGGCACGCTGAACCTGGCCGAGATCGACCGGAACGCCTCCGATCGGGTGACGGAGTTCGACGTCCGCCCGCCGACATCACAGGCCGCGGCGAGCACGCTCTCCGGCGGGAACCAGCAGAAGGTCGTGCTGGCCCGCGAGCTGTCGCGCCCGCTGAAGCTGCTGATCGTCGCCCAGCCGACCCGCGGGCTGGACGTCGGCTCGATGGAGTTCGTCCATCGCCGCATCGTCGACGAGCGTGATCAGGGCACGGCCGTCGTCATGGTGTCCACCGAGCTCGACGAGGTCCTCGGCCTCGCCGACCGGATCGCGGTCATGTACCGCGGCAAGATCGCCGGCGAGGTGCTAGCCGGGACGCCCGCAGAGGAGATAGGCATGCTGATGGCCGGTTCGAGCGCGGCCGAGGCGAAGGCCGGAGCGGTCCGGCTCAGCGAGGCCGCGAGTGGAAACCCGGAGACGGGGGGTGTGCTGTGACGGCCGAGACGATCGCGCCCGACGAGAACGAGAACCTGCCCACGCCGCAGGGCAAGCGCGGCCTCGGCCGGCGCATGCTCGATGCGTACCTGTACGGCAACACCATCGTGGTCACCGCGCTCGCGTTCGTCTGCGCGCTCGTGTTCGGGGCGCTGCTGATCGCGGCCTCGGACACCGCGACCCGCAAGTCGCTCGGCTACTTCGGCCAGCACCCCGGCGACACATTCAGCCACGCCTGGAGCGCGATCTCGGCCGGCTACTCCGCGCTGTTCCGCGGCTCGATCTTCAACACCGACTCGCTCTACTCCAACGGCGGCGTGTCCGTTCTCGGCCCGCTCTCGGACACCCTGGTGAACGCGGCGCCGCTGATCCTCGGCGGGCTCGCGGTGGCGGTCGCGTTCCGGGCCGGGCTGTTCAACATCGGAGTCCAGGGCCAGCTGATCATGGGCGCCATCTGCGCCGGTTACGTCGGGTTCACCTACCGGCTGCCCGCCGGCATCCACCTGATCGTGGCGCTGATCGCCGGCGTCGTCGGTGGCGCGATCTGGGGCGGCCTGGTCGGGTACCTCAAGGCCAAGACCGGGGCACACGAGGTGATCACGACGATCATGCTCAACTACGTGGCGCTGGCGCTGCTCGGCTACCTGCTCGGCGTCAAGGGCTTCCAGGAGCCCGGCTCGAACGAGGCGACGTCCAGCCCGATCCGCAGCACGGCGCGGCTGCCGCACCTGTTCGACGACCTGCACTCCGGGCT
>JBOGDQ010000278.1:0-5290 GCA_050742975.1 Jatrophihabitantaceae bacterium | reverse complement strand
CGGTCACCGCCGGCATCGTCTCGGCACTCGGCCGTGCCGTCCACGTGTTCAGCGACGACGGTTCCTCGGACGCCTACCTGAACGCGGTGCAGACCGACGCCGCGATCAACCCGGGCAACTCCGGCGGGGCGCTGGTGGACGCCGCGGGCGCCGTCGTCGGCATCAACTCGGCCGGCCGGTTCAGCGTGACCGATGCGTCCGGGCAGCAGACGCCGGTCAGTGGCATCGGGTACGCGATCCCGATCAACTACGCGCGCGGGATCGCGCAGGAGCTGATCAGGACCGGGCACGCGCTGCACGGCTCGATCGGTGCCCAGGGTCGTTCGGTCACCGACGGGAACCGCGAGGGCGCCTACCTCGAGCAGGTGGTGCCCGGCGGGGCGGCCGCGAAGGCCGGCCTGGCCAACGGCGACGTGATCGTGGTGGCCGACGGGCACGCGATCATCAGCTACGACCAGCTCGTGGTGATCGTCCAGCAGCACAAGCCGGGCGACAAGATCGACGTGACGTACTTCCACCAGGCCGGCAAGAAGACCGCGACGATCACCCTCGGCTCCGCCTGATCGCGCAACCGGCCGCTCAGCTGCCGGGCATACACTCCGGGCATGTTCAACGTCGGGCCGATGGAGCTGATGGTGCTCGCCGTCGTCGGCCTGATCGTCATCGGGCCGGACAAGCTGCCCGGGCTGGCCAAGGACGCGGCGCGGCTGCTGCGCACGCTGCGCGACATGGCCCAGGGCGCGCGCACCCAGCTGCGCGACGAGCTCGGCCCGGAGTTCGCCGACCTCGACCTGCGCAACCTCAACCCGCGCACCGCGATCAAGCGCGCCGTCCTCGGCGACGAGGAGTTCGACCTGCAGCAACTGAACCCGCGCAGCTACCTGCAGGACGCCCTCAGCCCGGACGAGGACCGTCCGATCTCGATGACCAAGCCGCAGCCAGCGGTCCCGCTCGCGCGCGGCGAGCAGGCTCCGTTCGACCCGGACGCGACGTAACGCTCGCGTTGCTCTTCCGGATCGGCCGTCCGGTCGGGGAGGATGTGATCATGTCCTACCCAGATCCGCTCTACCTCGGCGACACCGGCGAGGTGAGCGCCACGCTCCGGCCCGCCGGACAGGCTCCGGAGCTCGCCTACAAGTCCGGCGGCGCGTGCCACTACCTCGCCACCGGAGCCGGCACCAACGGCGAGTTCGGCCTGTACCGCTGGGAGATGGCGCCGAAGCAGGGCGGACCGGACGCGCACTTTCACAAATCGATCTCCGAGTCGTTCTACATCCTGTCCGGCACGGTGCGGCTGTACGACGGCGCGAAGTGGATCAACGCCCGGACCGGTGACTTCCTGTTCGTACCGGAAGGCGGCGTGCACGCGTTCGGGAACGAGTCGGACGAGCCGGCGTCGATGCTGCTGCTGTTCGCCCCCGGCGCGCCGCGCGAGGACTACTTCGAAACGCTGGCCGCAGTGGGCCAGGGGCTGACGATGACCGACGAGGAGCGCGCGGCGTTCTTCCTGCGCCACGACACGTTCTGGCTCTGACCCTCGACCGTCGGTAGGTCAGCCGGTTGCAGCGGGCGCCAGGCCGAGCGAGCGGCCGATGAGGCTCTGCTGGCGCACGGCCAGCTTGTCGGCGATCGCGTTCAGCGCGACCGCGGCGGCGGACGTGGGATCGGAGATGACGACCGGCTCGCCGCCGTCGCCGCCCTCGCGGACCTGCTGGTCGATCGGGATCTGCCCAAGCAGCGGGACGGGTGCGCCGGTGGTCCGGCTGAGCGAGTCGGCCACCGACTGGCCGCCGCCGCTGCCGAACAACTCCATCCGGGTGCCGTCGGGCAGGTCGAGCCAGCTCATGTTCTCGACGACGCCGACGATCTGCTGGTGGGTCTGCAGCGCGATCGACCCGGCCCGTTCGGCGACCTCGCGGGCGGCGAGCTGCGGAGTGGTCACGACGAGCAGTTCCGCGGACGGGACGAGCTGGGCGACCGAGATCGCGATGTCTCCGGTACCGGGCGGCAGGTCCATGAGCAGCACGTCGAGATCACCCCAGAAGACGTCGGCGAGGAACTGCTGCAGCGCGCGGTGCAGCATCGGGCCGCGCCAGACGACAGCGGTGTTGCCGGGCGTGAACATCCCGATCGAGATGACCTTCACGTCGTGCGCTTCGGGCGGCATGATCATCTGCTCGACCTGCGTCGGCTTGCCGGTGACGCCGAGCATGCGCGGTACCGAGAAGCCGTAGATGTCCGCGTCCAGGACGCCGACGGCCAGGCCTCTCGCGGCGAGCGCCACGGCCAGGTTCACCGTCACCGACGACTTGCCGACGCCGCCCTTTCCGGACGCGACGGCGTAGACGCGGGTGCGTGAGCCGGGCTGGGCGAACGGGATCTCGTTGGCCGGTGCGTCGCCGCGCAGGCCCTGCCGGAGTTCGGTCCGCTGCGCGTCGCTCATCACGCCGAGCTGCAGGTCCACCGAGGTGACGCCGTCGACGCGGGACACGGCCTCGGTCACCTCGCGCGTGATCCGGTCCTTCATCGGGCAGCCGGGGACGGTGAGCAGCACGGTGATGCTGACCGTTCCGTCGTCGGCGATCGCGAGCGAGTCCACCATCTTCAGCTCGGTGATGGGCTTGTGGATCTCGGGGTCGTTCACCGTCGAGAGGGCGGCGCGGACTGCGGATTCGTCGGGTCGGGGCACGCGTTCGATGGTACGTCTCTAGCATCTACCGCTGTGACGCCCGCTGCCCCGATGCCTGAGCGGCGGGCAGTGATCCGCGACTCGCTCGGCGTGGGGTTGGCGGTCGGGACGTACGGCTTCGCGTTCGGCGCGGCATCGGTGTCGGCGGGGCTGTCGGTGCTGCAGAGCTGCCTGCTGTCGCTGTTCGCGTTCACCGGCGGCACCCAGTTCGCGGTTGTCGGCGTGGCGGCCGGTGGTGGCACGCTCGCCGCGGCACTGGGCAGCGGGCTGCTGCTGGGCTCGCGGAACACGCTGTACGCGATGCGGCTCGCCCCGCTGCTTCGCGTGCGCGGCGTGCGTCGGCTGCTGGCCGCGCTCGGGACCATCGACGAGTCGACGGCGATGGCGATCGGCCAGCGCTCGGAGGAGAACTCGCGCACCGCGTTCTGGTGGACGTTCGGCGGCGTCTTCGTCGTGTGGAACCTGGCCACCCTGTTGGGTGCGGCCGGCGCGAGCGCGATCGGTGATCCCACGAAGTTCGGTCTGGACGCCGTGATCCCCGCCGCGTTCCTTGCCCTGCTCGCACCGCGGCTGCGGCAGGGCCGGCTGGAGAAGCGGATCGCACTTGCCGGTGCCGCTATCGCGTTCGTTCTCATCCCGTTCACCCCGCCCGGGGTGCCGATCCTGGCCGCGTCCGGTGCGCTGCTGCTGGCGGTGACGCTGTGAACCTCTGGGCGCTGGTGCTCGCGACGAGCGGCGGCTGCTACCTGCTCAAGCTGGCCGGCTACCTCGTCCCGGCCCGCGTGCTCGACCACCGGCACATGCGTCGCCTCGTCGAGCTGATGCCGGTCGCGCTGCTCGCGGCGCTGGTCGTCGTCGAAGCGCTCGCCGACGGCAGCCACCTTCGCTTCGACGGTCCGCGACTCGCCGGGTTCGCGGTGGGCGCGGTCGCCGTATGGCGACGCGCGCCGTTCCTGGTGATCGTCGTGCTCGCCGCGGTGACCGCGGCGCTGCTGAGACTTTAAGGGCCGTCGGCCGACCGCGGCGCCGCCACTCGCAAGCTCGGGCGGACACCGCGGCCGGCACGCGACTTCGTCGCGATTGACGGCCGCGTTGTGGGCTGCGTTGCGCTCCGCCGGGGAGGTCACCTGATCGTGGTGGGGGCGGTCTGATCTGCCTCGCGAATTTCGGACATGTAATTAGTGGTTGTTTCTACGCTGCCGAGAGGCCGTCGTGGATGTTGATGTAGTCGTCGTAGGCTTCTTGCGGTGTCCGATAGCCGAGTCCCGAGTGGAGCCTGCGGCGATTGTAACGGAATTCGATGTACCGCACAATATCACGCCGCGCGTGCTCGAGTGTCGGATACTGGGTTCGGTTCACTCGCTCGACTTTCAACGCGGCATTGAACGATTCAGCGAGCGCATTGTCATAGCAAATACCGGTTCGGCCGACCGATCGTCGAATACCAAGGTCGGCGGCATGTTTAGCGAATTGGTCGGACATATATTGTGTTCCGCGATCGGAGTGGAATATGCAATTCTCTGCGAGCTGGTAATTGCGGGCGGCCATGTCCAACGCGTCGACCACGAGGTCGGTGCGCATGTGATCGGCGATCGCCCAGCCGATGCAGGCCTTGGTGTGACAGTCAATGACCGTCGCCAGATACGCCCAACCGCGCCACGTCGGGATGTAGGTGATGTCTCCGACGAGCTTGGTGCCCGGCGCGACGGCGGTGAAGTCGCGGGCCACCAGGTCCGGCACCCCCGCGGCGTCCCCGGCGACGGTCGTACTCGGCCGGAACGGGCGCGGCTGGCACGGGTACAGGCCGAGGTTGCGCATCACCGCCCGCACCAGCTCCGGGCTGCACACCACCTGCCCACGGGCCAGCTCGGCGTGCACCCGCCGGTAGCCGTAGGTGCCGTCCGAGGCGTCGAAGATGCTCTCGATCATGACCTGCAGTTCGCGCCGGCGGGCCGCGGTGGCCGAGGCCGGCCGCGAGCACCAGTCGTAGAACCCCGAGCGGGACACCACCGACCACAGGCACATCAGCCTGACCGGGTAGAAGGCCTTCTGCGCGTCGATGAACTCATATTTCGCGATCACCGATGCTCCTGGGCGAAGAAGGCCGCCGCTTTTCCCAGAAACTCCGTCTTCATCCGCAGTTCCCGGTTCTCCCGCTCCAACTCCCGCAACCGAGCCCGCTCCGACACGTTCAGCGGCGGCTCGTCATCGGCATGCTCGGTGCGGTATTTCGCGACCCACGTCCCCAACGTCGTCTCATTCACGTGGATCTCCCGCGCCACGTCAGCGATCGACCGCGACGATGAGATCACCATTCCCGCTGCTTCTTCCTTGAACTCCGGTGAATACTTAGTACGTCGTCCAGACATTTCCCATCCTCCATTCCGGACCGGACCCTATAAGGACCGGTGTCCGAAATCTGGGAGGCAGGCCAACCGGGGTGTGGTCGAGTTTGCTGGTCGGGTGATGGTTTGCGGCAACTGTCACGATGATCGCCGCGATCACGACGACCGTGATGATCGGCGCTCCGACTGACCAGAACAGCCGTTTGCGGCGCGCCGCACGTGCCCCGCTGGCGGCGGCCATGGCCCGCTGCGCGGC
>JBOGDQ010000277.1:0-7812 GCA_050742975.1 Jatrophihabitantaceae bacterium | reverse complement strand
GTACCTCCCTCGTTGGGCCTCAGCCAGCGTGTCGGCCAACTCGGGATCAGCGGCGGAAGAGCAGATCCGCGTCGGGATCGGCGCGGACGCTGCCGGTTCGCACTGACAGCAGGCAGACCTGACCCGTCCTTGCGTCGACCTTGAGGATCACGGCATGGACCGCGGTGTCGGCGGCACCGGAAGCCGGGCTGACCGCGGTGTCGGCGGCACCGGAAGCCGGGCTGACCGCGGTGTCGAAGTCGCCCAGCAGGTCGACGGTGATGACCGTGCCGGAGGCGCAGGGGTGCCCGGTGTTCGAATCGACGATCGTGCCCCCCGCCGCCCGGCCGGTGACAGCATCGACGTTCCGCGGCCACGCCTCGGGCCGGCTGCTGTCGGCTGAGAACTGGGCTGCCTCGCGGTGCGCGGCGGCAACAGCGAAACCCCGCTGCGCAGCTGTCAGCCCGCCGGCAGCCTGACCTGCTGAGGCGCAGCCCGTCACCGCAGCGCAGCCCAGGCACGCCAGCAGGATCGTGCCGACCGTGCTCCGTCTCATGAGGCGTTCGACGCGGTGGTCGCCACATCTCGTTCCCGCCCGCCGCACAGTGACGCGGCCCGCATCAACTTCGCCGCCAACCGGCCGATGAGATAGGCGTGCTCTGCCTCAACCTTGCCGACGGCGCTCGCGGGCAGCTGACTGCTGCCGTGACGAGGCGCCCTGCCGTGCGCGGCGCGCCGTGAGGCGGGCGGCCGAGTACCGGCTCGGCTGGCTGGTGTGGGCCGTCATGGCGGCCGGTGTCGGGATCGATCTCGCCGTCACCGGAGTGCGGGCACAGCCGAACCGCGTCGCGGTGCTGGTGTTCTGCGTCGTGTTCTTCGGCATCCTGCTGTTGCGGCTGGCGCTGGCGATGCGGGCTCAGACCAGCCGGCGGTACAGCCTGGGCATCCTGATGTTCGGAGTCCTGCTGTGGGCCGGCGAGTCCTCCATCCTGCAGACTGCGCAGCAGGGCGACCACGGTCAGCACCTCGCCGAAGGTGAGCTGGCCTACCTGCTCACCTACCTGGTGTTCGTCGTCTACCTGCTCGTCGATGGCGAGCGCCGGCCGGCGAGGGCGGTGAGCACCTGGATGGAGACCGCCGTGGTCAGCGGGGGCAGTGCCTCGCTCGCCGGCACGCTCCTGCTGACGCCGTTGGCCGCCGAGACGCCGGACGCGGTGTCGCTGCTGGTCGCGCTGGTGTATCCGGTCGCCGACGTCATGCTCGCCCTGCTGGTGATCGCCCAGATCAGCCTGCACATGCGCTCGCCCAACCGTGCCAGCGCGCAGCTCTGTCTCGGCTTCGTGCTGCTCGCCGTCGCCGACGCGAGCTTCGTGAGCAACGTGCTGCACGGCAGCGACGGCTCGTCCGTGCTCGCGATCGTGTTGTGGGGAGCGGGATTCGCGCAACTGGTGTCCGCCGCGTGCCGCCGGCCGGTAGCCGGGGCCGTGCAGGGTTTCGGCGAGGTGCCGGCACCGATCCTGATCGCCGCGACCGTCGCCGCGATCGGTGTCCTGGTGTTCCGTCCGGACGGCGGGGTCGGCATCTACCTGACCGCGCCCGCCGTCCTGACACTGCTGGCCGCCGGCGCCCGCCTGCTGGTGGCGCTGCGCGAGGCCAAGGGTGCAGCCCAGGCGTTCGCCGACGCGCGCACCGACGACCTGACCAAGCTCCCCAACCGCCGCGCGATGCTTGCCCGCATCGACGAGGAGCTGAGCGCGGGCCGACCGCTGGCCCTCATGCTGATGGATCTCAACGGGTTCAAGGACATCAACGACTCGCTCGGCCACGCCGCAGGCGACGTCATCCTGCAGCTGTCCGGCTCCCGGATGCGGGCCGCGCTGCCTGCAAAGGTCATGGTCGCCCGGCTCGGCGGGGACGAGTTCGCCCTCGTCGTCCCCGACGAGGATGGCCTCACGCTCATGGAAACCGCCAACCTGGCGCTGGCCGCGGTCCGCGAGCCGGCTATCGCCCACGGCATCGAGCTGGTCGTCGGCGCCTCGGTCGGGATCGCGATCAGGGAACCTGATGACCTCGAGAGCTCGGCGTTGCTACGCCGCGCCGACGTGGCGATGTACCAGGCCAAGACCAGCGGGGCCGGCGCCGTGATCTACGAGGCCGACCGCGACGACTTCTCGCGCGATCGGTTGCGCATGGTCGAGGAGCTGCGCCGTGCCATGGCCGACGGCCAGCTCGTGCTGTGGTACCAGCCCCAGATCGAGGCGGCGACGCAGGAGGTCTGCGGCCTGGAGGCCCTGGTCCGCTGGAACCACCCCACGCGCGGCCTGCTCCCGCCGGCCGAATTCCTGCCGGTGGCCCGCCATGCCGGCCTGATGCCCGCGCTGTCCGACGCCGTCATCCGGCACGCCGCGTCGGACATGCGAAAGTGGGCCGTGGTGGGCCGGCTGCGCATCTGCGTCGCGCTGAACTGCCCGCCACCGGAGCTGCTCAGCGGGACGTTCGTTCGCCGGCTGCGCGGTGCGATCGACGAGTACGGGCTGGATACCGCGAACTTCATGGTCGAGGTCACCGAGGACTCCTTCCTGGCCGACCCGGAACGCGCGCGGGACATCGTGCTCGACATCCGCGACCAGGGCCTGAAGATCTCCATCGACGACTACGGCACGGGCTTCTCCTCGCTGGCCTACCTGCGCGACCTTCCGATCGACGAGCTCAAGATGGACCGGTCCTTCGTCATGACCATGACGGCCGACCGCCGCAGCCGGATGATCGTCGAGTCGACCGTGAAGATGGCGCACGCCCTCGAGCTGCGCGTCGTCGCCGAAGGGGTCGAGGACGCATCGACCGCCGCGATGCTGGTCGCGATGGGGGCCGACACCGTCCAGGGCTACCACTTCGCCCGGCCGATGCCGGCCGACCAGGTCGTCGCCTGGGTGAAGTCCTGGGGCGCCGGGCTGGCCGAGATTCCCCGGCTAAGCGGAGACCGCCACGGGGGCTGACTCCCCGACGAAAGCAGGCAGTTCCTCCGGCACCGCGTCCGCGACGAGGCTGATCGCCGCCGGCCGGAACAGGTCGAAGTGCTCAGCCGACGGGATCGCGACCGCGTCCAGACCCAGTCCCTGCGTGATCAGCCGGTACCCCTCCGGGTTGTTCCTGCGCTGCATGCTCAGCATCTGCGCACAGTGACCGTAGACCGGCGTGCTCGACGGGGAGCCGCAGAACGGACCGGGCACCGCGCCCGGCAGCGCCGTCGTCGGCAGCCCGAAGACCCGCAGGATGGACCGGACGCGCTCGTCGACCGTCATCAGCAGGGACGAGACCCGATTGCGCCGCGCCGCGATGGTCAGCCCGTGGTACATGGACGCGGTGACGGCGAAGCGATGCCGGCCCAGGCCCTTCGCCACGCCCAGGGTGGCCACGTCCCACGTCCGCTGCGGATCGACACCCGCCGCGGCGGCGGCACGAAGTCCGTCGATGCGCCACGGTTCGCCGCCGGCCTCGGTCAGCGTCTTCAACCCGCTCGGGCCTGGTGTGATGAGGCGCATCGTGCCCACCACCGCGTCCCGGTCGTCGAGCACCACCATGAAGGCCGACGCCGACTCGTACGGCGCGAACTCGGCCACGTGGTCCTCATAGCCGACGCCGTACGTCGATTCGAAGATCCGCGCCTCATGCGCGAACGCTGCCGCACGGATTTCCGGCGACGGCTGGAACAACAGACGAAACAATGCAGACCCCACGGCTGCCCCCCAAAGGCTCCGAAGACCTGGCTGCCCCCCCGGCAGCCAGATCATCAGCGGGGAGCCTAACCTCAATTTCACGTCCTGTCGATCACGAGGTTCGGACCGGCCCGGGTCAGTGGGCTCGCAGGATGCCGAGCAGGCCGTGCGACTCGCTGTCCGGTCCGGCGCTGAACCAGACGGCGTCAGGACCGCCCGCAGCCTGGTCACCGCGGATCAGCCCCCACAGGCCGTCGATGACGATCGCGTGGTGCCGCCGGTTCTGCAGCGTCCCCTCGAAGTGGCCGGTCCGCAGGTCGTACGCGTGGATGCGGCCGTCGCCGAAGTTGCCCACCAGCAGGTCGCCGGCGAAGTGGCCGAAGGTGGCCGGCGCGACGACCATGCCCCACGGCGAGTCGAGCGGGCCGCGGCTCGCGAACCGGTGTAGCAGCGCACCGTAGTCGGTATAGACGTCGATGAACCCGTGCCCGGAGCCGGCGACGTCGTCGTGCCGGGCGGCGTCCTGCTTGGCGTACGTGACGAACACCCGGTCACCGATTTCGGCAACGTTGAACGGCGCGTACCCCCGCGGTAGGTGCCGGTCGTGGAACAGCAGCCCGACGGGCAGTTGCGTGAACGAGGCGTTGAAGACGTCGATGCGGTTGTCGTGGAAGTTCGCGGCGAGCAGCAACGGCCCGAACGGGCTGTGCGCGATAGTCACGCCCTTGTAGACGGCACCGTTGCCGTGACCGACGGATACCGCCTCGGTCGCCGGCGACACCGACTGGTTCCACGCCGACAGATCACCGTTCTCGCCGGCGAAGATGAACAGGGCCGGGCTGGTGGTTCCCGGGACGACGAACTGGCTGGTGTCGTTGAAGACCTGCCCGGTCGGCGCTCCGCCCGGCGTTCCGACGACGAGCGGGACGGCCGCGACCGGCTGGCCGCCGACGTCCCCGCTGTAGAGCGTGCTGACGTCGGCGCCGTTGTCCGAGACCCAGAGCGGTGTGTTCGGTCCGTGCGACATTCCCCACGCGTTGACCAGGTGGGTATCGGTAATTGCGGCCCGGCCGGGCTGGTCGGCGACCAGGTTGACCTGGTCGAACTCGGTCCCGCGCTCGTGGGCGCTGGCCGCAGAAGGTGCCAGCCCTATCGCCGCTGTCGCAGCGACCACCCCGGCCAGTCCCACCACGGTCCGTCGTCTCGTCCCTGTCTGCATGACTTGCCCCTTCGCGGCAGCGTCGCGCGCGGGTATCGCGCACGACCTCGACCACGACCACGGAGTCGATCGGTGCCTGGTTCACCTCGCGCGCGAGCCCGCCCACCCCTGTGATCAGCTGCGGTCGCGCGCTGATTCAGCGGCCGGCCAGCTCGGCAACCACCGGCGCGAACTGCTCGGCCGCGCTCGCCGGGACGGTGACGTACGACAGCCCGAGCTGATCGCGCCGCCGCTGCAGCGCATCGGCAATCTCGCGCGGCGTTCCCGTCACGACGGTGACCGCGCCACCTTCGGCGAGCGTGCGCGCGTCGGTGCCCATCCGGGCCAGCCACGGCTGCTCACCATCGCCGACCGCTATCAGTCCGGTCGCGAACTCGACCGCGTCAGCCCTCGCGCCCGCCGCGTCCCGGACCGTGTCGATGCGCTCGCGCGCCGCCGCCACATCGGTCGTCGGCGCCCAGCCGAACGCGACGATGTCCGCGGCCCGACCGGCCAGCGCGAGCAGCCTCGGCCCCGACGCGGCGACCATGATCGGCGTCTGCGGCAGCCGCTCGCGCAGCAGGTCGAGCGTCGCGGACAGCCGCGCGATCCGCTCGCCGGCGGTGCCGAACGGCAGGCCGAGCGCAGCGCAGTCGGCCGCCGCGTCGGGCCGGCCGGCGCCGATGCCGAGCTCGAACCGGCCACCGCACATCGACTGCAGGCTCGCCGCCTCCCAGGCCAGTGTGGGCGGGTTGCGCAGCGGGTCGCACAGCACCCACGTCCCGACGTGCAGCGTCTCGGTCACCGCGGCAGCGGCGGCGAGGGCGGGCAACGGCGCCGGCGTGCCGAGCGTGTCCGGCAGCAGGAACGTCGAGTAGCCCAGCGACTCGGCCCGGCGCGCTGCGGCCGTCCACGTCGCCATGTCCTTGACGAAACCGTTGGTCAGGCCGAACCGGAACAGCCGATCACTCATCAGCTCACCGTAGGCCGGTCGGCCGGGCGGGCCAACGCGGTCATGGCGCAAGATGAAGGCTCCGACCGAAAGGACCTTCGATGCGCTCGCCACAGCAGCTCGCCCTGCCCGGGCTCCCGGACCGGGTCACGATCTACGAGGTCGGGGCGCGGGACGGCCTGCAGAACGAGCAGACGACGGTGGCCGTCGACGTCAAGGCCGAGTTCATCGCCCGCCTGGCCGACGCCGGCCTGAGCACCATCGAGGCGACCAGCTTCGTCCACCCGAAGTGGGTCCCGCAGCTCGCCGACGCCGAGGAGTTGCTGGACACGATGACGCACCGCGCGGGCGTGCGCTACCCCGTGCTCGTCCCGAACGAGCGGGGCCTGGATCGCGCGCTGGACAAGGGGATCACCGAGATCGCGATCTTCGGCAGCGCCACCGAGACGTTCGCGCAGCGCAATCTCAACCGCAGCCTGGACGCGCAGTTCGCCATGTTCGAGCCGGTGGTCGCTCGTGCGCGCGAGAACGCGATGACCGTGCGCGCGTACGTCTCGATGTGTTTCGGTGACCCGTGGGAGGGCGCGGTGCCGATCGAGCAGGTCGTGCGGGTCGGCACGCGGCTGCTGGACCTGGGCTGCGACCAGCTCTCGATCGGCGACACGATCGGCGTCGGCACGGCCGGGCACGTCGCGGCTCTGCTCAGTGCCTTCCGGGCGGCAGGTGTCGCGAGCGAGAGCCTGGCGGTGCACTTCCACGACACCTACGGGCAGGCGCTCGCGAACACGCTGGCGGCGCTGCGGGCCGGCATCACCACGGTGGACGCGTCGGCCGGTGGGCTGGGCGGCTGCCCCTACGCCAAGAACGCCACCGGCAACCTCGCCACCGAGGACCTGGTGTGGCTGCTGGACGGGCTCGGCATCCAGACCGGCGTCGACTTGCAGAGCCTGGTCGAGACGAGCGTCTGGATGGCCGGCAAGCTCGGACGGCCCAGCCCGTCCGGCGTGGTGAAGGCGCTCACCTCGCCCGAGTAGTCGGCTCCGCCGCGCCTAGCTCAACTCGCGTCCGGATCAGATCAGTTGGCGGCGATCGACCGGTGGCGGCGGAGGTGTCACGTCCTCGTCGTCACGGCCGCCCCCACCGTCGCCGCCGCGGCACCACGGGCACCAGGGCTGAAGTCGCCGGTGGGTGGCATAGGACAAGATCAGGTAGACCATCGTCGACTGGATGATCGCCCAGCCGATCCGGCCGATCGTGTCGATCGCGAAGTTCGAGCCGATCAGCACGACGAGGTAGGGCACGACGACGAGTGGCTTACCGGCGGAGTGCGCGAGCCAGAACCGCCGGCGGTACCGAGTGGCCCGCTGGGACGGGTTGAGTGGCATCGCCAGCATGCACTGCTCGCACAGCCGCCGGTCGTGCTGGCGCATCAGCAGCCAGCTGGCGATGACGAACGCCATCAAGGTCACCGGAACGGTCAGCATCAGCGGCCCGGCAAGCGGATGCACGCCTAGCAGGATCACCCCCAGGACGGATGTGGACAGCATCTCCGGCCCGTAATGCCCCCACCGGTCCGCTACCCGACCGACCCACGGCTGATCGGCGTAATCGCTCATCAGCTTGCCCCTTCCCCCGAGCCCCGATCATCGTCCTGTTCGGCCGCCAGCTCAACCCGCTCCGCTCGTCGTGAACGAGCCGCAACGACCGCCTCAGCTGATGTGCTTGGCGCGGAGCTTGAACGCAACGGCTCCACCACCGGCCATCAGCAGGCCGACGACCAGCAACACGATCGGTGCGACCGGGGTGCCGCCGTGCGTACCCATACCGGCAGAAACGCCGTTCGGGACGGCGTTCGGGTTGACCGGCTGCTGCCCCGTCGCCGCGGGCGGGGCCGACGTCGGTGCAGTGGGAGACGGAGCCGCACTCGGCCCTGCCGCGGCGTTGGCGAGCGCCACCGTCGCGATGCC
>JBOGDQ010000276.1:0-5418 GCA_050742975.1 Jatrophihabitantaceae bacterium | reverse complement strand
TCCTTGTCCTGACTGGTGCCGCGTTCCTCCAGGTGCTTCTGGACGAGCAGCAGGATGTAGTCGACGTTGACCTCGATCTGCTTGATCAGTTCGATCTCGAAGATCACGTCGTCGTTGATGGACTCCCGCTCGACCTCAGCAACCCGGCGGAACTCGGCGTACAGGTTCAGATAGAGGCTCTGGTAGTCCTGGAACTCCCGTTCGGTGAGGATCTCGTGGCCGGCGAAGTCGTCGAACGCGGTGAGGATGTTGCGCAGCCGCAGGATCGCGCCGAACAGGGCGATGAACGCCTTCTGGCTGTCCTCGCCGACGATCGGCTGCCCGAGCGGGTAGAGCTGGACGAGCGCGGCGACCCGCTTCTCGTAGTCGGCGTAGTAGTCGCCGTACGGCTTGAGCAGCACGATGCCGTGGGCGTCCTTGTTGCCGAACAGGGTCAGGGCCTCGTTGGTGGCGTCCTCCAGGTCACGGAAGGAGATGATGTTTCCATAGGTCTTGACCGAGTTGAGGATCCGGTTGGTGCGCGAGTAGGCCTGGATCAGCCCGTGCTGGCGCAGGTTCTTGTCCACCCAAAGGGTGTTCAACGTGGTGGCGTCGAACCCGGTCAGGAACATGTTGACGACGATCACCAGATCCAGCTCACGGTTCTTCAACCGCTGCGACAGGTCCTTGTAGTAGTTGCCGAACCGCTCGGCCGAGGTGTCGAAGGTGGTGCCGAACATGTCGTTGTAGTCCTGGATCGCGTCCTCCAGGAACTCCCGCGAACTCTGGTCCAGGTCGTGGGTCTCGAACTCCTCCTCCGCGAGCAGCCCGTCCGGATCGTCCTCGTTGGCGGCGTAGCTGAAGATGAGAGCGACCTTCAGCCGCTGGTAGGCCGGATCGCGCTGCTCCCGCTCTTGCTGCGCCCGCTCGATCACGTTGTAGTAGCGCTTCGCGGCGTCGATCGACGCGGTCGCGAACAGCGAGTTGAAACCGGACAGTCGCTTGTCCCCGACTCGGTAGCCGGCAGAGCGCTTCGTCTTCTGGTCGAAGTGGTCAAGGAGGTAGTCGCCGACCTGCCGCAGCCGTTCGGGGGCTAGCCGGGCCTTCTCGGTGTCGATCGCCGACACCTGCTTGTCGGTGAGGTGCTCGGGCAGCTTGACGGTGTTGACGTAGTCGATGCGGAACGGCAGGACGTTCTTGTCGCTGATCGCGTCCACGATCGTGTACATGTGGAGCTTCTCGCCGAACGCCTGCTCGGTGGTGCGCAGCAGCGGATTGCCGCTACTGGCGGCGTTGTCGGCGAAGATCGGGGTGCCGGTGAACCCGAACAGGTGGTAGTTCTTGAACGATTTCGTGACCGCCACGTGCATGTCGCCGAACTGGCTGCGGTGGCACTCGTCGAAGATGAGCACCACGTGCTGGTTGAAGACGTCGTGTCCCTTGCTCTGACCGATGAAGCGGACGAGCTTTTGGATCGTCGTGATGATGATGCGGGCGTTCGGGTCGGCCAACTGCTTGGCAAGTACGCGGGTCGAGGCATTGGAGTTCGCCGCGCCCGGCTCGAAGCGCTCGTACTCACGCATCGTCTGATAGTCCAGATCCTTGCGATCCACGACGAACAGCACCTTGTCCAGCCCCGGCAGACGCGAGGCGAGCTGCGCGGCCTTGAAGCTGGTCAGCGTCTTGCCCGAGCCGGTGGTGTGCCAGATGTAGCCGCCACCGGCCGGCGTGCCGGTCTGCTTGTAGGTCGTCGAGGTGAGGATGCGCTGCAGAATCCGCTCGGCCGCGACGATCTGGTACGGACGCATCACCAACAGCTTGCGGTCCACATCGAACACGCAGTACTTGGTCAGCACGTTCAGCAGGGTGTGCTTGGCGAAGAACGTCCTGGTGAACCCGACCAGGTCGGTGATCGGTTTGTTGCTGGCATCGGCCCACCAGCTGGTGAACTCGAAACTGTTCGAGCTCTGCTTGCGTGAGCGTTTGCCACTGGCCAGTTCGCCGATGTGCCGGTCGCGGGTGGTGTTGCTGTAGTACTTCGTCAGCGTGCCGTTGCTGATCACGAACAACTGCACATACTCGAACAGGCCCGAGTCGGCCCAGAAGCTGTCCCGCTGGTAACGGTTGATCTGGTTGAACGCCTCCCGGATGTCCACCCCGCGCCGCTTCAGCTCGACGTGCACCATCGGCAGGCCGTTCACCAGCACCGTCACGTCGTAGCGGTTCGCGTGCGCACCGGCAACGGCGTACTGGTTGATCACCTGAAGCCGGTTGTTGTGGACGTTCACCTTGTCGATCAGGTAGACGTTCTTGACCGTGCCGTCGTCGCGCTTGAGCACCTGGACGTGGTCCTCCTGGATGCGGGCCGTCTTTTCCGTGATCCCGTCGTTGGCGCTGGCGATCTTCTCGGTGAAGAACCGCCGCCACTCGGTGTCGGTGAACTCGATGCCGTTCAACTCCGCGAGCTGGGCGCGCAGGTTCACCTCCAACGCTGCGGCCGAGGTGACGGTCAGGTACTCGTACGCCTGGCCCTGTAGCAGTTCGATGAAAGCGGTCTCCAGCGCTGCCTCGGACTGGTACGCGCTGCCCTGCGCCGGATCGGCGAGGAACTCCGCGACGACCGTGCCCTCGTCGCTGACCGCGATCGGCTCGTACTGCGCCGCCGTCCCGGGCACACCAAGCTCATCGAAGCTCATCTGCTCACCTTCACGGGATCAATGACGTCGAAACCGAGCGTTACGGCGACGTCTGCCAGCTTCGCGTCGTGAGTCACGAAGCTGAGCCCCCCGCCGAGCAGCTGGCAGGTCGCCAGATGAATGGCGTCGAGCGACTTGACGTGCGGCTCGATCGCCGCCGCGGCCCGCAGGATGCCGTCGTCGATGCTGACCGCCTGCACCCGATCCAGCACCACTCGGGCGAGTGCGACGTCCAGCAGTTCGCGGCGCAGAACCCTGGTCAGCTCCAGCGCCAACAACGTCGATGAGTAGACCTCACCGTCCGCGCGCAACGTCGCATCCAGCCACACTCGCGCGTCGCCCGAACCACCGGGGATGAGCAGATGAAGCGCCACCGAGGAATCGAGGTAGCAGCGGGTCAACGGTCTTCACGCATCTCGGCGTAGAGCCGATCGACATCCTCGGGTGTGTAGCGCGGGCTCCTGGCTCGCTTCGGCCACGGCGCCGGATTCGTCTTGGCGGGGCTGATCCGCCCTTCAGCTCGCAACCGCCCGACCGGATCAGGGTGCTCGTCGATGGCCTCGATCCGCCAGCGAGGCACTCCACGCTCGGTGACCACGACGACCTCGCCGACACCGACGGCCGCCAAGACCTGGGCCGTCTGCTGGTTGAGCTCCCGCTTGGTGATCGTCTTCATGAGAGCATGGTACTACTTATGTCTGACATCTAGGCGGCCCTCAAGGATCATGTGGCTCGCCACAGCCGGAGCGGAATGTGTTCGGCGGCGTGCTCGAAGTCGCGGTCGGTAGTCAGCAGCGTCAGATCGTTGGCGATGGCGAGCTGGGCGATCACCGCGTCGACCGTCTTCAGTTGGACTCCCAGTCGTCGGCATTCGTTGATCAGAGCCGCTGCTGCGAGGTAGTCGTCACGGGTCGGCTCGATGAGGTTCATCGGGGCGATTTGTTCGGCAAGGGTCCGCTCGACGCGCGGCGGCAGCATTCCGGTCAGCAGCTCGACCAGGACGACTCCGGCCGTCACGACCAGGTCCGCTCCGGCAAGCGCGCGGGCCAGCGCGGCAACCTCCGGCACGTCAGCCGGGGTGTCACGCCGAAACGCCAGAGACCAGACACTGGTGTCGACCAGGAGCGTCATCCCTCAGACTGGCCGAGTTCCGCGGGTGTGCGGCTGCGCTCGGCCTTGTAGTCGTAGGTCTCATCCCACTCGATCGTGCCGAACAGGTCCAGCAGCTTGCGCTGCTCGCGCCGTGCGATGAACTCCTCCAGAGCGACCGTGACCGCTTCCTTCTTGGTGCGCGCACCACTGACCGCAACAGCCCGGTTCAGGAGTTCAGGATCGATAGCCAAGTTCGTCGCCATTGTGCGCCTCCTTACACATCATGCTACACACTCCGTGGCCGCTCAGGGCCGCGCCGCGTCAAGCCACTGCCTCATCGAAGCTGAGCAGCTTGTCCCGGTAGTACTCGTACTGCTGACGGCGTGCCTTCAGTTCTGCGGGAAGACCGATCGACAAGTCGTTCACCAGCGCATCGAACCTGTCCAGAATGTCAACGATCCGCTCCTGCTCAGCAATTGGCGGAACGGGAATTTGCACCGCGAGTATGTAGCCCTTCTTAAGGTGTGTTTGATCCACGCCGCTGTCGTACGCAAGCAACTGCTTGTTTCGGTCAACAATGTAGTATAGGAAGCGCGGTAGTAGTTGGGCTTTGTCACCTACCGTCAAAAGGCATACCCGTTGATTGGCGGCATACTTTCCGTCACTATCGACAAAGAATGCGCGAGCGAGCGCGCGCCCGTTAGGCAAGTCGCTCATAACGAGCGCGACGTCGTCCTTGTGCGCCGGCGTTAGGACGTCGGCCGCATGGACGTACCGAGCCGAACGCCCCTGAGTCGATATGAACCTCGACGTCATCAGGGCGACATCGCCGTTCGGGTCGACAAGTCGCTCGTGAGGCTTTGCGTTCGTAAAGCTTGCGACGTCCTCCAAAGTCACCCACGGAACCCCATCGGTGGTGGGGAACGTCAACAGGTGATTCCGATAGAAGGAATATTGAAGCTGGCGGGCTTCCAGCTCCGCTTCCAGCTCCGCTTCCAGCGCAGTGAACGTGTCCAATACTTTCACGATCTCGCGCTGCACCTCCACCGGCGGCACCGGAATTGGCACCTGTAACATCTCCGACTTGCGGATCGACGGCACGGCACCCGAATCATTCGCTATGCGCGACAAGTCGAAAGTCTGCATCCAATACAAGAAGTAGCGTGGTAACAAGGCCGACGACGGGACGATACCCATCACGTTGTTGTCATAAGCCGAGTCGACAGACAGAAGGCGCTTCTTATTTGTAGCAACTGCCGCGCCAATCTTAGGGAAGACGACGGTTCCCGGCGGTGCTGGCGATACGCCAAGCCGTGCTGCAATTTCTCGCGACACGTAGTTATTCGCTCTTCTCATGACAAGGCTATTTCCAGGAGCGTTCATATCGCTCACCTTGTAAAAGGGATATGTGCCATCAGGGGAACCTTGGTAGGCATTCGGGAATCCCCAACCGCTACGAACTTCTGCCACCTCACCCAGAGACCGAAATGCGACGCCCTGAGGACACAACTCGGCAAGAAGCTCGTCGATACGGCTCACGACTCGTTGCCTTCGAGGTCGGCGACGATCGTGTCGATCTGTTCGCGTAGGTCGGCCTGGCGGACGACGATGCGGGCGATCTCGGCGTTGAGCTTGGTGATGTCGACGGCTT
>JBOGDQ010000275.1:0-15033 GCA_050742975.1 Jatrophihabitantaceae bacterium | reverse complement strand
AACGGCACGATCACCGGCGGCACCGGGCATAGCCGGGCGCCGCGGACGTCGCAGGTCGTTGCCGAGCGGCACGTCAAGCGGCGCCGCGGGAGGGCCTGACCAGCGCGGGCCGATGGCTCGCCGGGCGGCCGGCCCCGCTATGGTTCAGCTACATCGAGGAGGCCAGCCAGCCATGTCCCAGCCCTTCGACGCCGCCGCCGCGTCCGCCGCCTACACCAGCGCCCTTCAGGTGATCGAAGCCGTCGAGCCTGCCGTTGCCGGAGCCATCCGCAGCGAACTGGCCGACCAGCGATCGTCGCTGAAACTGATCGCGAGCGAGAACTACGCCTCCCCCGCCGTCCTGCTGACGATGGGCAACTGGCTCTCGGACAAGTACGCCGAGGGCACGATCGGGCACCGCTTCTACGCCGGCTGCCAGAACGTCGACACGGTCGAGCAGCTCGCCGCCGACCACGCGCGCGCGCTGTTCGACGCACCGCACGCGTACGTCCAGCCGCACTCGGGCATCGACGCGAACCTCGTTGCGTTCTGGGCCATCCTGGCGCAGCGGATCGAGTCCCCCGCGCTGGCCTCGGCCGGCGCCAAGCACGTCAACGACCTGGCCGAGGACGACTGGCAGGCGCTGCGCCAGCAGCTCGGCAACCAGCGCGCACTGGGCATGTCGCTCGACGCCGGCGGTCACCTGACTCACGGGTTCCGTCCGAACATCAGCGGCAAGATGTTCCACCAGTCCTCATACGGGACGGACCCGTCGACCGGCCTGCTCGACTACGACCTGGTGCGCGAGCGGGCGCGCGAATTCAAGCCACTCGTGCTGATCGCCGGCTACTCGGCCTACCCGCGGCGCATCAACTTCGCGACGATGCGCGAGATCGCGGACGAGGTCGGTGCGACGCTGATGGTCGACATGGCCCACTTCGCCGGGCTGGTCGCGGGCAAGGTGTTCACCGGCGACTACGACCCGGTGCCGCACGCGCACGTCACCACGACCACCACGCACAAGTCGCTGCGCGGACCGCGCGGTGGGCTGGTGCTGTGCCAGCCGGAGTACGCCGACGCGGTCGACCGGGGCTGCCCGATGGTGCTCGGCGGGCCGCTCGGGCACGTCATGGCGGCCAAGGCGGTCGCGCTCGCGGAGGCCCGCCAGCCCGCGTTCGCGACGTATGCGGCCAACGTGGCATCGAACGCGGTCGGGCTCGCGGACGGGCTGATGCGGCGCGGGGCGCGGCTGGTCACCGGCGGCACCGAGAACCACCTCGTCCTGATCGACGTCTCGACGTTCGGGCTGACCGGGCGGCAGGCCGAGTCGGCCCTGCTCGACTCCGGCATCGTCACCAACCGCAACGCGATCCCGCGCGACCCGAACGGAGCCTGGTACACCTCCGGCGTCCGGATCGGGACGCCGGCGCTCACCTCTCGCGGCTTCGGCGCGGCGGAGTTCGACCGGGTGGCCGAACTGATCGTCGACGTGCTCTCGGCGACGTCCCCCAACGCGGCGTCGGCCGGACCGTCGAAGGCGAAGTACACGATCGCCGACGGCGTGGCCGACAAGACGCACGCTGCCGCCGCTGAGCTGCTCGACGCGAATCCGCTGTATCCGGGGCTGGATCTCGGCTGACGCTGGAGGTTGCCCGGCGTCTTGCCCGGCGTCTTGCTGGCGGTTTCCCCGCTGGTGACCGAGCTGCGCTGCAAAATCGGTCTGCAGCGGGGAAGTCGGACTGTCGGGTCGCCTTGCGCTTGCAGTGAAAAGCGGCGGCGACGGAGGACGTGCTCGTGGGATCGGGTTTCGTTGCCGGGTGCGGTTTCGTGGTCGACGCGTAACCCTGATCAGCTGCGGATTGTGGCTGCAGAACGACCACTACGCGCAGATGATCACCGAGAATTGGCTTGCGATATATGGTCGAAAGCTTTGCATGTGTCCGATGGCTGCGGTAGTATCAGACGTATTGTTCGAGGGGGACCTGCACCAGGACGACGCGACGACTCTGACGCGCGTTCACGCTGGTCCTGGACGAGCTCGGTGCGCTGGAGCTGACCGGTCGTGCCGACGGGGAACTGCTGGCGCTGTGGCGCGAGGTCGAGGCGTGCCGGCGCCGGTTCGCGCCGCTCGATCACGCCCTGATCGCCGAAGTCCCGTCGCGGGACCTGGCGCACGCGTTCGGGGCCCGCTCCATCACGGTCCTTGAAGCGTCCCGCACTGGATCCCACCACTCTGGCGCGACCCAGCCAAACCCCCATCCGCAACCGAACCCACCACCCCCAGCTGGTCTGACCGCCCGTGCGCTTTCGGCCTAGGCTTCGGGAGTGCAGGACAAACCGACTCCGACCGTGGCCGGACGCCGCGCACCACGCCGCGACCGCAGGGGACGCGGTATGCGTGGCCCGATCGCGCCGCCGGCCGTCCCACTCGCGCGCACGCGCGGCGAGGAGTTCGACGATCTGATCCTGGACGCGGTCGAGACGCTGGAGACGCACTGGGCGGCCGAACTGGCCGGCGTCGAGTTCGCGGTCGAGGACGTGCCGCCCGTGCTCGCGGGAGCGGAGTTGGAGGCCGACCTCGTGGCCGATCGCGGCGTGCCGCTCGGGCGGCTGTATCGCGAGGGCGCTCAGGACGTGCCCGGGCCCATGGTGGTCGTCTACCGCCGTCCGGTCGAGGCTCGCGCCGGCGAGCTCGAGGACCGTGGCGATCTGGTCTTCATGGTCGTCGCCGAGCTGGTCGCGGAGCTGCTGGGCCGCGACCTGGACGAGCTGGACTCGGACTAGACGGCGCGGCGCTTGAGGCGGCGGCGCTCACGCTCGGACAGGCCGCCCCAGATGCCGAAACGCTCGTCCTTCTGCAGTGCGTACTCCAGGCACTCGCCACGCACCTCGCAACCGGTGCAGATGCGCTTCGCCTCCCGCGTGGAACCGCCCTTCTCGGGGAAGAAGGCCTCCGGGTCGGTTTGGGCGCACAGCGCGCGCTCCTGCCAGCTGGCCTCTTCGGGAAGCCCGAACAGGTCGGACAGGTCGGCGTCACTTAGGTTGCTCGACAGGTCCGTCACGGCATCCTCCTGGGGTGTGTTGCTGGGCCGGTACGACACGTATGAAATTACACGCGTGTCGTTCCCATTCGTCAAGCTGCAATCCTGCTACGTGGCACGTCGCCGACGCAGCCACCCCCGGTGCTCAACGACGACCTGAGCGTGCTAAGTGTGCGTGAAGTCGGTGGATCTGCGATAGCGACACACCGACAGTTCGGCAGCCAAGCCGTCACCGCGCCGCGCGGACGAGCGAATCGATCACCGCCGCGACGACCGGCCGGCCGAGCGCGGACGAGCGCGCGACCGTGCTGAGCCGGCGTGTCAGCCTGGGCTCGCGGAGCGTGCGCGTCTCGACGTCCACGGACTCCGCGACCGACAGGCGCGGCAGCACGGACACGCCGTGACCGGCGGCGACTGCGCGCGCGAGCAGCAACATGTCGTCGGTCTCCCAGCGAACGCGCGGCTCGAAGCCCGCGGTGCGGCAGGCGGAGCGGACGGCCAACCCGCAGGCCGCGTCGTCGGGCGGCATCACCCAGTCGGCGTCGATCAGCTCGGCCAGCGCCACGGCTCGCCTGCGCCCCGCCCATCCCCGCGGCACGACCGCCACCAGCGGTTCGGTGCACAGTTCGCGTGCGACGACGTGATCCGGTAGCGCCAGCGGCACGTAGTCGTACTCGTCGACCACCGCGATGTCGACGTCCCCGGCGACGAGCAGCTCGAGAGCGCGGGCGGGCTCGGCCGCCGTGACCCTGAGCGCGATGCCGGGATGCGATTCCCGCAGCCCGCCGGCCGCCGCCGAGACGAATGTTGCCGCCGCGCTGGCCACCGCGGCGATCGAGACCGGGCCGCTCAGCGAGCCGGCGATGCGGTCGAGGTCCGCACGCGCCGACGCCAGCACGTCCAGGACCTCGCCGGCGCGCGCAGCCAGCGCGTGGCCGGCTCCGGTCAGCACCGCGCCTCGCGGCGAGCGGTCGACGAGCGCCGTCCCCGCCTCGCGCTCGAGCACGGCAAGTTGCTGCGAGACCGCGGACGACGTGAGCCCCAGCGAGCGCGCCGCGCCCGCGATGGTGCCGCGCAATCCGACCTCGCGCAGCAGCCGCAGCCGCCCCACGTCGAGGGTTCCAGAGTCGCCGTTGGCCATAAGCTGACCTTACGACATACACTCTTCAGTCGTAAGCAATCGCTAGGAGCGGAGCCTCGCAATGTCTGTCCCCACCCACGACGAACTCGTCACCGAGACCGCAGCGATCCTGTCCCGCCTCGGTGTCCCGGAGCTGCCGCACAATGGGGGGCTCACCGCGCGCTCCCCCATCACCGGCGGCGCCCTGGCCAGCGTGCACGCGCACACCACCGACGAGGTGCTCGCCATCATCGGCAACGCCCAGGAGGCATTCCAGACCTGGCGCACCGTGCCCGGCCCCGTCCGCGGCCAACTGGTCCGCGAGCTCGGTGAGCTGCTGCGCGAGCACAAGGCCGACCTCGGCGCGCTCGTGTCGATCGAGGCCGGCAAGATCCGCTCCGAGGGCCTCGGCGAGGTGCAGGAGATGATCGACATCTGCGATCTCGCGGTCGGCGTCTCGCGCCAGCTGTTCGGACTGACGATCGCCTCCGAGCGCCCCGGTCACCGGATGATGGAGCAGTGGCACCCGCTCGGTGTCGTCGGCGTCATCAGCGCGTTCAACTTCCCGGTCGCGGTGTGGTCGTGGAACGCCGCGCTCGCGTTCGTCTGCGGTGACTCGGTCATCTGGAAGCCGTCGGAGAAGACGCTGCTCACGGCGATCGCCTGCCAGGCGTTGCTGGCCGAGGCGGCCCGGCGCGTCGGTGCGCCCGAGGCGATCTCGGCGCTCGTACTCGGCGGTCCGGACGTGGGCGAGGCCCTCGTCGACGACCCACGAGTCGCCCTCATCAGCGCCACCGGCTCGACTCGCATGGGCAAGGCGGTCGCACCGCGCGTGGCGGCCCGCTTCGGCAAGCTGCTGCTCGAGCTCGGCGGCAACAACGCCGCGATCGTCGCCCCGTCCGCCGACCTCGACCTGACCGTTCGCGGCATCGTGTTCTCGGCCGCAGGCACGGCCGGTCAGCGCTGCACCACACTGCGCCGGGTGATCGTGCACGAGTCGATCGCCGACGAGCTGCTCGCCCGGCTGAAGGCCGCGTACGAGACGCTGCCGATCGGCTCGCCGCTGGCCGACGGCACTCTGGTCGGACCGCTCGTCGACCGAGCGTCGTACGAGGGCTACGCGGGCGCGCTGGAGAAGGCGCAGGCGAACGGTGGCCGGCTGGTCGCCGGCGGCGCGCGCGTGCTGGCCGACGCCGCGCCCGATGCGTACTACGTGCAGCCCGCGCTGGTCCGGATGCCGACCCAGAGCGAGATCGTGCAGGCCGAGACGTTCGCCCCGATCCTGTACGTCATGACGTATTCGGACTTCGACGAGGCGCTCGCGATGCATAACGACGTGCCGCAGGGCCTGTCCTCCTCGATCTTCACGCTCAACGTGCGCGAGGCCGAGCGGTTCACCTCCCCGGACGGTTCGGACTGCGGCATCGCCAACGTCAACATCGGCCCGTCCGGTGCCGAGATCGGTGGTGCGTTCGGCGGCGAGAAGGAGACCGGTGGCGGGCGCGAGTCCGGCTCGGACGCGTGGAAGGCGTACATGCGCCGCGCGACCAACACGGTCAACTACTCCACCGAGCTCCCGCTGGCCCAGGGCGTCCAGTTCGGCTGATTTGCCCGCAGCGCGGACCTTCGGAGCGCCCAAGGAGCAGGCGGATCCGGCGCACACCATGACGACCGCGCGATCAACGACGACGGCTCCGGACCAGTTCGGTCCGGGGCCGTCGATACGTCGTCGGGATCAGTGCTTGAAGGCGTCCTTCACCTTCTCGCCCGCGTTCTTCAGATCGGCCTTGGACTGCTCACCCTTGCCCTGGGCCTCTCGTGCCCGGTCGCCGGTCAGCTTGCCCTCGGCCTCCTTGGCCTTGCCCGCGGCGTTCTCAGCTGCGTTTTTGATCTTGTCGTCGGCACCCATGATGCTCACCACCCATCTCGATTCGGATCGGACCCTGCGCCTACCCGCTGCCGCGTCTGATCAAACGGCACCGACCCGTTCGGCCGCGCGCTCGATCCGGTCGTCGGGCTGCACGGCCGCGACGCGGAACCAGCCTGTCGAGTACGGGCCGTAGAACGCGCCGGGCGAGACGACGATGCCGGCCCGCTCGGCCAGGTCGCGTGCGGCGGCCCAGGCGTCGCCGCCGGGCGCGGGCGCCCAGAGGTAGAACGCACCGTCCGGCAGTTCGACGGCGTACCCGCAGGCCTCGAGCAGCCCCTTCAGCCGGACGAGACGCCGGCGATAACGCTCACGCTGGACCTCGACATGGGCGTCGTCTCCGAGCGCGAGGACCGCGGCGGCCTGCACCGGGCCGGGTGGCATCAGCCCGGCGTGCTTACGCACCTCGCGCAGGTAGTGGACCAGCTCGGGATCGCCGGCGTAGAACCCGATCCGGGCGCCGGCGAAGTTGTCCCGCTTGGACAGCGAGTGGACAGCGAGCACACCCTCGGTGCCGCCGCGCAGGATCGTCGTCGGCCCGCCCGTCCAGGTGAACTCGGCGTAGCACTCGTCGGAGAGCACGGGCACGCCGCGCTCACGGCCCCAAGCGGCGGCGGCAGCCAGGTCGTGCAACTCGCCGCTCGGGTTGCCCGGCGAGTTCACCCAGACGCATAGCGCTCGTCCCGCGTCGTCGTCGGCGACCTCGTCCAGCGCGATGTACGGGACGGCCCGGCACCCGGCGAGCGTCGCGCCCATCTCGTAGGTCGGGTAGCTGATCGCCGGGTAGAGCACGGTGTCCCGGGACGGCTCGCGCAGCTTGAGGTACTGCGGCGTGGACGCGACGAACTCCTTGCTGCCCACGACGGCCGCGACCTCGGTGTCCGCGTCGACGCTCGCTCCGAGGCGCCGCGCGATCCAGTCGGCTGCGGCGCGGCGGAAGGCCGGGGTACCGATCGAGGGTGGGTAGCCGCGCGCGGTGTCGCCGGCCGACAGGGCCGCCAGAACGTCGTCCGGGGTGGCGTCGCACGGTGTGCCGATTGACAGGTCGACCGCTCCCCCGTCGTGCTTACTCGCGATGGCGATGATCTCGTTCAGCCGCTCGTACGGGTACGGCGGCGGGACGAAGCCCGTCATGTCGACTCCTCTTCCTTGAGGTGCAGCGGCCAGTGCCGCGTCGGTTCAGGTGGCGGCGTCAGGTGCTCGGCGAGCAGTTGGGCGAGGTGGATGCTGTGGACGCCGCCGAGCTGTTCGAGCTGGGTCCGGCAGGAGAACCCGTCGGCGAGCACGATCGCATCGTGTGGAGCGCCGCGCACCGCGGGCAGCAGCGCGGTCTCGGCGACAGCCACCGACACGTCGTAGTGGCCGCGCTCGACCCCGAAGTTGCCGGCCAGTCCGCAGCACCCACCGACCGCCTCCACCTCGGCGCCGGCGGTGGCGAGCAGCGCGGCGTCGGCCTGCCAGCCCATGACAGCGTGCTGGTGGCAGTGCGGCTGGGCCACGGCGGTGACGCCGGTGAGGTCGGGCCCCGTCCAACCGTCGGTCGTGGCGAGCAGTTCGGCGAGCGTGTGGGTGGCCGCCTTCACCTTCGCCGCGCGCGGGTCGTCGGGCAGCAGCTCGACGAGATCGTTGCGCAGCACCGCGGTGCAGGACGGTTCGAGGCCGACGATCGGCGTGCCGAACCGGACGGCGCGGTCGAGCTGGTCCAGGCTGCGGGTGAGCTGCTTGCGCGCGCCGTCGAGCTGGCCGGTCGAGATCCAGGTGAGACCGCAGCACACGGGATCCTCGGTGATCCGCACCGAGTAGCCGGCCGCCTCCAGGACGCGCACCGCCGCCTTCCCGACCTCGGGCGTGAAGTGGTCGGTGAACGTGTCCACCCAGAGCAGGACGGGCTGGCCGGTGTGCCCCGGCCACGCCGCGAACCAATCGCGAAAGCTCTCGGTGGCGAACTGCGGCAGCGGGCGTCGCCGGTCGATGCCGCCGAGTCGCTTCACCGTCGCCGCCAGCGTCTTGCTGCGCAGGGTCGCGTTGGCCACCCTGGGCAGGCGCGCGGCGAACTTCGCCCAGCGCGGCAACCAGCCGAGCGCGTAGTGCGCGCGTGGCCGCGGACGGCGCCGGTACCGCTGGTAGAGCGCCTCGGCCTTGTACGTCGCCATGTCCACCCCGGCCGGGCAGTCGACCGAACACCCTTTGCAGGAAAGGCAAAGGTCGAGTGCCTCGGCGACGGCGTCGGACTTGAAGCCCTTCACCAGCGAGCCTCCCCCGGCGGCTACGCCCTCGCTGCCGGGGGCACCCCCAAAGGCGAGCTCCTGCAGCACGCGTGCCCGGCCGCGGGTGGAGTCCTTCTCGTCCCGCGTCGCGAGGTAGGACGGGCACATCACGCCGCCCGCGTCGGTGTTGTCCGCGCGGCACTTACCGATGCCGACGCAGCGATGAACCGCGGTCGAGAGGTCGCCGCCGTCGTGCGGGTAGGCGAACCCCAGCCCGGCCCGGATCGGCCTGGCGTGCGGCACGCGCAGGTCGGCGTCCAGCGGCGCGGGATCCACGAGCACGCCCGGGTTGAATACGTTGCCGGGATCGAAGATCTGCTTCACCGCCCTGAACGTCGCGATGGCCTCGGCCGAGTACATGTACGGCAGCAGCTCGCCGCGCGCCCGGCCGTCACCGTGCTCGCCGGACATCGACCCGCCGTGCCGGCCGACCAGTTGCGCGGCCTCGGTGACGAACGCGCGGTACTGCCTCGGCTCGGTGCCCAGCGGGAAGTCGATCCGCGCGTGCACGCAGCCGTCGCCGAAGTGCCCGTAGGTCAGCCCGTCCACGCCGTGCTCGCGCATCAGCCGGCCGAACTGGCGCAGGTACTCGCCGAGCTGATCCGGCGGCACTGCGGCGTCCTCCCAGCCGGGCCAGGCCGGCGCGCCGTGCGGCGTGCGGCCGCCGAGCCCCGCGCCATCCTCGCGGATCCGCCACAGTGCGCGGGCGGGCGCGCCGGTGACGACGAGGGAGTCCAGGCAGCCGGCATCGCTGATCAGCGTGCGGGCGGCCGCGCGCGCCTCGGCCTCGGTGTCGCCCGCCGTCTCGACGAACAGCCAGCCCTCGCCGCGCGGCAGATCGGGAACGGCCGCCGCACCGCGACGCGTGCGAACGACGTTGACCAGCAGGGCGTCCATGCCCTCGACGGCGACCGGCTCGTGGGGCAGCAGGGCCAGGACGGCATCGGCCGCCGCCGGCATGTCGCGGTAGCCGAGGACGGCGAGCGCGACGGCCTTGGGCGACTCGACCAGGCGCACCGTCGCGCCGGTGATCATGGCGAGCGTCCCCTCGGTGCCGACGAGGAACCGGGCCAGGTCCGCGCCGTTCTCGGGCAGCAGGTGCTCCAGCGAGTAGCCGGAGACCTGGCGGGTGAACCGGCCGAACTCGGTGCGGATCATGGACAGCCGCGGATTGACGACCGCGTCCAGTGCCGTGCCGATCCGACCACCACCCAGCAGGCCCTCGCGTCCGAGCCGGCGCGCATCGAACGTCGCGCCGTCGGCCGTGAGCAGCTCGAGCGCCACGACGTTGTCGGCAGTGCGCCCGTACTTGAGCGCGCGCGAGCCGCAGGCGTTGTTGCCGAGCGCCCCGCCGATCGTCGCCCGGGCGTGCGTGGACGGATCGGGGCCGAAGCGCAGGCCGTGCGGCGCCGCGGCCGCGGTGATGTCGTCCAGGATCGCGCCGGGCTCGACGACCGCCGTCCGCGTTTCGGCATCGACGGCCAGGATGCGGTTCAGGTGCCGGGAGAAGTCCAGGACGAGCCCGGTCCCGACCGCGTTGCCTGCCGTCGAGGTGCCGCCGCCGCGGCTGGTGACCGGGACGCCCGACTCTCGCGCGACGGCGAGCGCCGCGGCCGCGTCGTCGGTGCTGCGCGGGAAGGCGACGACGGTCGGGACGAGCCGGTAGTTGGACGCGTCGGTGGAGTACTCCGCGCGCCGGCGGGTGGAGTGATCGACGTCGGTGAGTCCGGCGCGGCGCAACGCGGCGGCCAGCGCCTGCGGCCGGGTGCTCGTCACCGCGCCATTGTTCCGCACCCGTGACCAGCCAAGCCGCCGGCTACAGCACCTTGGACAGGAACGCCTTCGTCCGCTCGTGCTGCGGGTTGGTCAGCACCTCGCGCGGATCGCCGCGCTCGACGACAACCCCCGCGTCCATGAACACCAGCGAATCGCCTACCTCGCGCGCGAAGCCGATCTCGTGCGTGACCACGATCATCGTCATGCCGTCCTTGGCCAGTTGCTTCATCGCGTCGAGCACGTCGCCCACGAGCTCGGGGTCCAGCGCGGACGTCGGCTCGTCGAAGAGCATCAGCTTGGGCTCCATGGCCAGCGCCCGCGCTATTGCCACCCGCTGCTGCTGCCCGCCTGAGAGCTGACTCGGGTAGGCGTCGCGCTTGTCCGCCAGGCCGACCCGGTCCAGCAGTTCGACGGCGCGCTTGGTGGACGCGGCCTTGCTCTCGCCGCGGACGCCGACCGGCGCCTCGATCACGTTCTCCAGCACGCTCATGTGCGGGAACAGGTTGAACCGCTGGAACACCATGCCGATCTCGGCCCGCTTGCGGCAGACCTCGGCGTCCTTGAGCTCGTAGATCTTGTCCCCGCGCTGGCGATAACCGACCAGCTCGCCGTCCACGGACAGCCGGCCGCCGTCGATCTTCTCCAGGTGGTTGATGCAGCGCAGGAAGGTCGACTTACCCGAACCGGACGGGCCGATGATCACCATCACCTCGCCGGAAGCCACCTGTAGGTCGATGCCCTTGAGCACCTTGAGCAGTCCGTAGTGCTTGTGCACGCCCTCGGCGCGCACCATCAGCGCGCCATTGTTCTGGCTCACGAGCTCACCTCCTACTCCGACCTCGGCGCAGTGACAGCAGGGACATCCGCGTGGAAGCCGACTATCCGGCGGAACCGCTGCAACGGTGTCTGCGGCATCGCGCGCGAGGAACCGCGTCCGAAGTAGCGCTCCACGTAGAACTGGCCCATGGTGAGGACCGAGGTGACGATCAGGTACCAGATCACGGCAACCAGGAGCATGGGAACGATCTGGTAGGTGCTCGCGTAGACCAGCTGCACCGAGTACAGCAACTCCGTCACCGTCATCACGCTGACCAGCGAGGTCGTCTTCAGCATCGAGATCGTCTCGTTGCCGGTCGGCGGGATGATCACCCGCATCGCCTGCGGCAGCACGATGCGCCGCAGCGTCCGCAGCCTGTTCATGCCCAGCGCCTGCGCCGCCTCGGACTGCCCCTCGTCGACCGAGATGATGCCGGCGCGCACGATCTCGGACATGTAGGCCGCCTCGTTCAGGCCGAGTCCCACGTAGGCGAGGATGAACGGCGTGATCTGCTTCGCGTCGATGTGCACCCACTCGGGCCCGAACGGGATGCCCAGCGACAGCTTTGGAAAGCAGTAGACCAGGCCTGCGTACCAGAAGATGAGTTGCACGAACACCGGGGTTCCGCGGAAGAACCAGATGTAGAGCCAGGCGACCCACCGCACGATCGGGTTGTCCGACAGCCGCATGACCGCGAGTACCACCCCGCCCACGATGCCGATCGCCATAGCGATCACCGTGAGTTCGAGCGTCACCTCCAACCCGTCCAGGACGATCTTGGACAGGAAGTACTGCCCGACGACGTGCCAGCCGAACCGGTCCTGCATCGTGTTGCCGCGCTTGATGCGTGCGAACACCACCGCGTGCACTGCCATCGCGACGAGCAACAGCAGCACCGCCGCCGCCACCCATCGGCCGGGGTGGCGCACCGGCACGGCGCGGATCTGCGAAGGTTCAGCCGCGCCGGCGCGCTCCGCGTCCAGCTGTGTCATGGAGCAGCTGTTCCTAGCTCGTGGCCCCGTTGATCACCGGGTCGGTGATCGCGCCGTCGCTCAGGTTCCACGTCTTCAGGATGCTGGCGTACTGGCCGTTCGCGATCAGCACCTTCAACGCCGCCTGGACGGCCTTGGCCATGCCGTTGCCCTGCGGCAGCGCAATGCCGTACGGCGCGGTGCCGAAGGGCTTTCCGCTCTCCTTGAACTGGCCGTTGGACTGCTGGACGATGTAGGCGACCGGCGGGGAGTCGGCGAATCCGACGTCCGCACGACCGCTGGACACGGCCAGGTTCGCGCCGCTCTGATCGGAGAACTGCTGCACCGTCACCGCCGGCTTGCCGCTAGCGGTGCACTTCTTCGACTGCGCCAGCGCATCGGACTGCTCGGTCGTGCCGTTCTCGACCGCGACCTTGGCGCCACAGATCGAGTCCAGGCCGTCGAAGGTCTTGCTGCTGTCAGACTTGACGTAGAAGCTCTCGCCGGCCGAGAAGTACGTCACGAAGTCGACCACCTTCTCGCGCTTCTTGGTGTCGGTGAAGGAGGACAGGCCGACGTCGTACTTCCCGCTCTGCAGCCCGGGGATGATCGCGTCGAACGTGACGTTGCTCAGGGTGACCTTCAGTCCGAGCACCTTGCCCAGTGCGTTGCCCAGGTCGGCGTCCATGCCGATGATCGGCGTCTTGGTCCCCGGCTTGAAGAACTCGTCCGGCGGGTAACTCGCATCGAGGGCGATCGTGATCGTGCCCTTGGACTTGACCGAGGACGGAACGAGGGCGGCCGCCGCTGCATCGACCCCAGCCGGAGCCGTACCCGTGCTCGTACCTGTGCCGGTACCGGTGCCCGTCCCCGTCGGGTTGTTCTTGGGCGTGCTGGGGCTCTTGCTGGAACTGCAACCGGACAACGCCATCGCCCCGGCGGCCACGACCGCGATACATGCGATCAAGGCATGTTTGTCAGCACGCACTTCGAACCTCCTCGACAGGTATGACCGCCATACCCTAGCCAGATCGCCTGGGCCGTAGACAGGGTCGACGGCCCGCTGATCTGTATTGGTGCAGATATGTGACACCAACGCACGCCTGCGGGGCCAGAGACGAGGCACGGCAGCCGTCTGGTATCCCAGACATGTCTTACGATCGCCTCATGGCTCAGGTTCCCGCAGCTGCGCAGACGATCGCGATCCTGCGCTATCTGGCCCGCCAGGCAGGACCGGTACCTGCCGGGAGCATCACGCGCGATCTGCGGTTGCCCCGGTCCACGACCTATCACCTGCTCGCCACGCTGCAGGCTGAGGGCTTTGTGGTGCATTTTCCGGAAGACCGCCGATATGCACTCGGCATCGGCGCCTACGAGTTGGGAAGTGGCTACACCCGCCAGGCACCGTTGCAGCGCCTCGCGCGAGTCCCGCTGTCGAACCTGGTGGATCGGACCCGGCACAGTGCACACCTGGCCGTGCTGCACGGCCGCGACGTCGTGTACGTGATCGAGGAGCGCGCGCCCGGGCGGCCGCATCTGGTCACCGATGTGGACGTGCGGTTGCCTGCGCACTCGACCGCAAGCGGCCGCGCGATGCTGGCCGCACTGCCCGCGCAGCAGGTCCGCGCGTTGTTTCCTGACCAGTCCGCGTTCGTGCAACGCACCGAGCGCGGCCCGCAGTCGCCGTCCGCCCTGCGACAGTTGCTGGTGGCCGTCCGGCGGGACGGATTCGCTTTCGAGGACAGCGAGGTGACCCGCGGCTGGATGCCAGCTCGGGGGCAGCCCGGACCCGTCCGACGTCCTCGCGCACGGTCGTGGCGGGGTCGAGGACGGCCATGGCGGTTGCGGTGTGCTCGTCGTAGCCGCCACGGGCGGCATAGCCGCGGCGCAGTTCGTCATCGGCGAACAGGCCCGAGCCGCAGTCGGTGTGGTGGATGATGGCGACTTCGAACCAGTCGGCGTCGGGCGTCTTGTTCTCGTGCAGGTGGCAGATCCAGGCGAGGTCCTTGATGATCGACGGAGTGACCCGGCCGCCGAGATTACGGGCGACGATGGCCTCGCCGAGCTCGACACCGAGCACGGCTGCAGGCTCCACCCGCGGGTCGACGCAGGTGATGACATACAGCTGCTTGAACGGAATGAACGGGATCGCGGGGATCGCACGCTTGGCGTCGGTGGCGGCGAACTGTTCGTTGCGCTCCAGGTAGACGGCGAAGTTCGAAGACGGCACGGTCATGCCTCCAGTGATCCATAGACCGAACAGGCAATAGACAGAACGTTCGTTCTCTCTCGCCTGAACCTTACGACCTCGACTCAGGCGAGTCAACAGAACGTTCTGTCTCTATACTGCGAGCATGGCTACTCTCGCTGCGCGTCCTCGCGAACGCCTGCTCGCGACCGCGCGCCGGTTGTTCTACACCGAGGGCATCCACGCCGTGCCGGTCGACCGCCTCGTCACGGAAGCCGGCGTGACCAGGGCGACCTTCTATCGACACTTCCCCGCGAAGGAAGATCTCGTGGAGGCGTACCTGCGCACCACCGACGCGGACCTTCGCGCAGGCGTCGCCAAGGCCCTCGACCAGGCCAACCCGCAACAGAGCGCCGCCGCGCTCCTCGACCTGATCGGCAAGGTCACCTGCTCGGCAGGCTTCCGTGGCTGTCACTTCATCAACGCGTCCGCCGAATACCCGAACCCCGATGACCCGGTTCGCGCCGCGGTCGCCGAACACCGCGCCTGGTTCCAGGACACCGTGACCCGACTCGCCGAACAGGCCGGGCACCCCGACCCCAAATATGCCGGACGAGTCCTCGTGCTGCTGCACGACGGGGCGCTATCAGCGGCCGAACTCGATGACCCGAAGCAGGTGCGCAAGACCGTGATCCGAGCAGGCAGAGAACTGCTCGGACTCCCGGCCTCGACCGACCGGCGCGACGTCAGGCCGCCCCGCACGCACCGGGCCACGCCGCGCCGTCGACGAGTGTCCGGTTCGTAGCGGCCATCGCCAACCGGGCGCAGTCGTTCGAGGCTCGTGAGCGGGCGAGCCGATAACGTGGCGCCTGCCATGTCCGACGTCTCGCAGTCGCGCCCCCGTGCCGGCTTCACCGGCGTGCTGCGGCAACGCGAGTTCGGCCTGC
>JBOGDQ010000274.1:0-13098 GCA_050742975.1 Jatrophihabitantaceae bacterium | reverse complement strand
CGACGGTCGACATCGACACCGCGTTCACCATCGAGGGCCGGTACTTCGTCAACCTGGCCAAGGGTCAGGTCGCGAAGAACATGATCCAGGCGTTCTGGTTCGACCTGAACTCGATCAACGCCGGCGGCTCGCGCCCGGAGGGTCACGCGCCGCGTCCGACGGGGAAGGTCGCGGTGCTCGGCGCCGGGATGATGGGCGCGGGCATCGCGTACGTCAGCGCCAAGGCCGGGATCGAGGTCGTGCTCAAGGACATCTCGATCGAGGCCGCCGAGAAGGGCAAGGACTACTCGCGCAAGCTGCTGGACAAGGCGATCTCGCGCGGGAAGTCGACCGCGGCCAAGCGGGACGAGCTGCTCGCCCGCATCACGCCGAGCGCCGACTACGCGGATCTGGCCGGCTGCGACCTGATCGTCGAGGCCGTCTTCGAGAACGTCGAGCTCAAGCACTCGGTGTTCGCCGAGGCCGAGCCCGCGGTGGCGCCGGACGCGCTGCTCGGGTCGAACACGTCCACGCTGCCGATCACCGGACTGGCCGAGGGCGTGCAGCGCAAGGCCGACTTCATCGGGCTGCACTTCTTCTCCCCCGTCGACAAGATGCCGCTGCTGGAGATCATCCGTGGCGAGCAGACCTCCGACGAGGCCCTGGCCCGCGCGCTGGACTACGCGGCGCAGATCAGGAAGACCCCGATCGTCGTCAACGACAGCCGCGGCTTCTTCACCTCGCGCGTGATCGGGACGTTCGTCAACGAGGCGCTGGCGATGGTGGCCGAGGGCGTCCACCCGGCGACGGTCGAGCAGGCGGCGACGCAGGCCGGCTACCCGGTGGGCGCGCTGCAGCTGGCCGACGAGCTGAACCTGGAGCTGTTCCTCAAGATCCGCAACGAGACGCGCAAGGCCGCTGGCGACAGCTACGTCCCGCACCCGGCCGAGGCGGTCGTGGAGAAGATGGTCGAGCTCGGCCGTCCCGGACGCCTGCGCGGGGCCGGCTTCTTCGACTACGACGAGAGCGGCAAGCGCACCGGCCTGTGGCCCGGGCTGGCCGAGGCGTTCCCGGTGACCGGCGACCCGGCCGCGGTCGACCTGCACGAGCTCGAGGAACGGATGCTCGTCATCGAGGCCGTCGAGTCCGCGCGCTGCGTCGAGGAGGGCGTGATCGTCCAGACCGCGGACGCCAATATCGGTTCGATCATGGGCATCGGCTTCCCGCCGTGGACCGGTGGCGTGCTGCAGTACGTCAACGGCTATCGCGGCGGTATCGCGGCGTTCGTCACGCGCGCAGACGAGTTCGCCTCGCGCTACGGCGAGCGCTTCGAGCCGACCCCGCTGCTGCGCAAGAAGGCCGAGAACAACGAGCTGTTCTAGCCGGCCGTCGTCGGATCGCATGAGGAGGGGACGTCCATGGCTGGACCGCTCGCCGGCGTTCGGGTGCTGGAGCTGCCCGCGGTAGGCCCGGTGCCGTTCCTCGGCATGCTGCTGGCCGATCTCGGCGCCGAGGTGATCCGCGTCGACAAGCTGCCCGGCGCCAAGCAGGGGCTGGGCGATGCGATGGTGGGCGGTCCACTGGGCCGTGGCCGCCGCTCGATCGGGCTGGACCTGCGCCGACCGGCCGGCGCCGAGGTGCTGCTGCGGCTCGCCGAGACGTGCGACGCCCTGATCGAGGGGTTCCGGCCGGGCGTCGCCGAGCGGCTGGGCATCGGTCCGGGCGAGGTGCGCGCCCGCAACCCGAGGCTCGTCTACGGGCGGATGACCGGCTGGGGCCAGCACGGACCACTGGCCGCGACCGCGGGGCACGACATCAACTATCTGGCGATCACCGGTCTGCTGCACGGCATCGGACCCAAGGACGGCCCGCCCGTCCCGCCGATCAACTACGTCGCGGACTTCGGCGGTGGCTCGATGTTCCTCGCGACCGGCCTGCTCGCGGCCCTGCTGCACGCGCGCGCGAGCGGCGAGGGCCAGGTCGTCGATGCCGCTATGACCGAGGGCGCCGGCTACCTCGGCTCGATGACGCGGACGTTCCACGCGATCGGTGGATGGACCGACGAGCGCGGCTCGAACCTGCTCGACGGCGGAGCCCCCAACTACCGCTGCTACGAGTGCGCCGACGGGCGGTACGTCGCCGTCGGCGCGCTGGAGGCCCAGTTCTGGGCGGTGCTGGTCGAGGGTCTCGGCCTCGACCCGGCCACCGTCCCGTCACCGTACGACCGGGCGCAGTGGGATGCCTGCGCGGCCGTGCTGGCCTCGACGTTCAAGACCCGTACGCGCGACGCGTGGGCCGAGATCTACGCTCCGCTCGACGCCTGCGTGTCCCCCGTGCTGACGCTCGACGAGGCGCCGCACCACCCGCACAACGTCGCGCGCGGGACGTTCACGCAGGTCGGCGACGCCACGCTGACCGGCCCGGCGCCGAGGTTCTCCGCGACGCAGGGCGAGGCGCCGCACCTGACGACGGTGGGTGCCGACAGCGCGGCGCTGCTCGCAGCGGCCGGCTATCGCGAGGACGAGGTGGCCGGCCTTCGCGCGGACGGCGTGATCGACTGAGCTGTGCCACTACGACGTCAGCGGCTTAGGATGCCAAACGTGGCAAAACGTCCGGTTCCGCAGGTCGAGGTCAAGCTCACCGTCAACGGCACCGTGTCATGGCCGGCGCCGCTGCGTCATCGCTGGGAAGCCGAGTACCTGATGGTCGAGGACCACGGTGACTACGCGGTCGTCCGCCCGATGGACGAGGACGACCCGGACGCGATCACCCGGCAACGCCCCGTGGCCAAGCATTAGCCGAGCTCGGCCAGGAAGCCATCGCGCCAGCTCTTGCGGCTCGGCGTCCACGCCAGATCACGCTTGGCCGCTGCGTTGGACGCACCGGGCGCCTTCGTCATCATCCAGGTCGCGCCCGCGCCGGCGGCCAGCTTCGCCAGCCCGGCCGGCAGATGCCGCGGTGGCTTCGCCCCGAGCACCGAGGCCAGGTACGGCAGCCACTCGCGCACCGGAGCGGGCTCGTCGTCGATGACGGTGTACACACCCTCGCCCCGGGTCAGCGCGGCCAGCGTGGCCGTCGCCGCGTCCTGCACGTGCAGGAAGGTCCAGATACCGCCGCCGCCGCCGATGATCGGCAGCTGCCGTCTCCCGATAGCCTTGATCTGCGGGCCACTCCGCGCAAGTGAGGTGTTCGGGCCGTAGAAGCTGCCGTACCGCAGCGCCACCGCGCCCGGCGTCTGCAGGACCAACTCCTCCACTCGACGCAATGCCGCGGCCGACTGCCGGAATGCCTTCGGCGGGTCGGCCGTGATCTGTCCAGCCGCGTCCGTGAACGCCCACCGGTAGCTCTGCGCCACGAACCGCGAAGTACCGACTTCGCGCCCGGCGGCGAGCAGGTTCTCGGTGCCCTTCGTCCGCAGCAGATTCGTCGTCGCGAACAGCCTGTCGAAGTGGCGGAAATTGTTGCCGAGCGCGCTCAGCGCGGTCGCCTGGTGCACGATCGCCTCCGGCCTGAACTCGACGACCGCCGAACGGACCGCATCGGCGTCCAGGACATCCAACGTGATCGGCCGGGCGCCCTGCGCCCACAGCCGGTCGAACTTGTCCTGGCTGCGGGTGGTTGCCACGACCTCGTGCCCCGCGCCTATCAGCAACGGGACCAGTTGCCGGCCGACGACTCCGGTCGCGCCGGCCACAAGAACTCGCATGGCTCTCTCCTGTCTCGGGTTGGTGTAAAGGGGACGGATCGGCGGGCCGGTCTGTGACAGGCTGGCCGGTGGGTGTTGTCACAGCGGGACCGGTTCGCTCGTCTGAGGTACAACGCGACCGAACGGAGGAGCGATGGCTCACGACGCGATGGCTCACGACACCAGCGAGCTGTACACCTCGCTGCGTCCCCTGCTGTTCTCCATCGCGTACCGCATGCTCGGCACGGTGACCGAGGCCGAGGACATCGTGCAGGAGTCGTTTCTGCGCTTTCAGCGGGCGATCAACGATGGTACGGACGTCGAGACACCAAAGTCCTACCTGACCACCACGGCCACCCGGCTGTCGCTGGACGTCCTGCGCTCGGCGCGGCATCAGCGTGAGTCGTACGTGGGCGAGTGGCTGCCCGAGCCGCTGCTCATGGACGAAGCGATCGGGCCGGCCGAGCACGCGGAGCTGTCGGACTCGTTGTCCATGGCGTTCCTCGTCGTGCTGGAGACGCTGAACCCGATCGAGCGCGCCGTCTTCCTGCTGCGCGACGTGTTCGGCTACGACTTCGATCAGGTCGCGACCTTCGTCGACCGCACCGCCGACAACTGCCGGCAGATCCTGGTGCGGGCGCGCACCAAGGTGCAGGAGCGGCGCCCACGGCACGAGGCGTCGGCCGAGCAGCGGGCCGAGCTGGCGCGTTCGTTCTTCACCGCCTGCGCGCAGGGCGATCTCCGGGCGCTGAAGGCGCTACTCGCCGCGGACGTCGAGTTCCACGGCGACGGCGGCGGTAAGGCGCCGGCCTCGGCGCGCACGGTCGTCGGCGTCGACAAGGTGCTCCGGCTGCTGGTGAGCCTGCTCGGGCAAGCCGCCGAGCTCGGTGCGCGGATGGAGCCGGTCGCGGTCAACGGGCAGCCGGGGGCGCTCAACCTCACCGCGGACGGCCAGGTGATCTCCGTCTTCGTCCTCGACATCGCCGACGCTCGGGTGCAGGCAATCCACTCGGTCGTGAACCCGGACAAGCTCGGGCATCTCGGTGAGGTCGCCGACGCGCGCGCGCTGCTGTCCTCGTTGCGGCACCGGGACAGGTGAGCCGGCCGCCGGTTATCTATCGTTGCCCGGTGACCGTCGACGAACACGCACCACCCGCCACGGAGAACGGCATCGACCCGGCCGCGCTGACCGCCTGCCTGCGGGTTCTGGCACAGGCCGAGACGCTGCCGCCCGAGCACCCGGACGCGATCGCGATCCGGCTCGCCACGGGGCGCATCTTCAAGCAGGTCAAGATGGCGCGGCGAAACGCCCGCCGGGACGCGACCGCCGCGGCCGACCGGGCAGTCGTCGCCGCCACAGCCACCGGCTCGCCGCAGCGCATCGACGACGAGACCGAGGGCCTGCCGCTCGTCTCGTCCGTGCGGGGAGCGTCGGCGGGAACGTTCGTGCGGGCGCGTCCGTGCTACATCTGCAAGCAGGACTACACGCGGGTCGACGCGTTCTACCATCAGCTCTGCCCGTCGTGTGCCGCGACCAATCATGCGCACCGCAACGCCCGAACCGACCTCACCGGCCGCCGCGCACTGCTCACCGGCGGGCGCGCGAAGATCGGCATGTACATCGCGCTGCGCCTGCTCCGCGACGGTGCGCACACCACGATCACCACGCGGTTCCCGAACGACGCGGTGCGCCGGTTCACCGCGCTGGCGGACAGCGCCGACTGGCTGCACCGGCTGTGCGTCGTCGGCATCGACCTGCGCGATCCGGCCCAGGTGGTCGCGCTGGCCGACTCGGTTGCCGCGGCCGGGCCGCTGGACATCCTGATCAACAACGCGGCGCAGACCGTCCGCCGGTCCGCAGGCGCGTACGCCCCGCTCGTCGCCGCCGAGAACGACCCGCTGCCCGACGGCGCGCTACCGGACGTGTTGACCTTCGATCACATCTCGGACGCGCACCCGATGTCGTTGGCCGGTTCGCTGTCCTCGCACCCGACACCGCACCTACCGGACGGGCTCTCCGGCGCGGAGCTGTCCCGGCTGGCGCTGCTGGCGGGGTCCGCGTCGGTGGACCGGCTGGCGGCTGAGACGGCGATCGATGCCGGTGGGCTGGTGCCGGACCTGCACACCGTCAACAGCTGGACGCAGCGGGTGGGCGAGGTCGACGCGCTGGAGCTGCTCGAGGTGCAGCTTTGCAACACGACCGCCCCGTTCATCCTGATCAGCCGGCTGCGTGCCGCCCTGGCCGCCAGCCCCGCGCGCCGCACGTACGTCGTCAACGTCTCGGCGATGGAGGGCGTGTTCAGCCGCGGCTACAAGGGCGCCGGCCACCCGCACACCAACATGGCCAAGGCTGCGCTGAACATGCTCACCCGGACGAGCGCGGCCGAGCTGCTGACCGACGGCATCCTGATGACGGCCGTGGACACGGGCTGGATCACCGACGAGCGCCCGCACCACACGAAGGTCCGGCTGGCCGAGGAGGGCTTCCACGCGCCGCTCGATCTCGTCGACGGGGCGGCCCGCGTGTACGACCCGATCGTGCAGGGCGAGGCCGGCACCGACCTGCACGGCTGCTTCCTCAAGGACTACCAGCGGGAGCCCTGGTAGGCGCGCGTCTGCGTGGATCTTCCTGCGCCCGCCGTCACCAGGACTACGCAGCGCAGGAAGATCGCCATCACCCGCGGCGCAGGGCAGACTCGATCAGCCGGTCGACCAGGGCGGGGTACTCGATCCCCGTCGCCGCCCACATCTTTGGGAACAGCGAGATCGACGTGAAGCCCGGCATGGTGTTGACCTCGTTCACGACCACCCGCCCGTCGTCCGTGACGAAGAAGTCGACGCGAGCCAGCCCCGCGCAGTCGAGCGCGGTGAACGCGCGGCAGGCAGCCTCGCGCACCTGCGCGGTGACGTCGTCGGGCAGTTTCGCGGGGATGTCGAACTCGCAGGCGTCCTCGAGGTACTTGGCCTCGAAGTCGTACCAGTCGTGGCTGCCGACCATCCGGATCTCGGCCGGGACGCTCGCCATCGGCTGGCCGGCCTCGTCCTCGAGCACACCGCACTCGACCTCGTGCCCGGCGAGCGCGGCCTCGACCAGCGCCTTGCTGTCGTGCTCGAACGCGGCCTCGAGCGCGTCGGGCAGATCGGCCCAGGACCTCACCTTGGTGATGCCGACGCTGGACCCGGCGCGCGCGGGCTTGACGAACACCGGCAGGCCGAGGTGCTGCAGGTCAGCCGTCGACACGGCATCGCCACGGCGCACGACGGCGAACGTGCCCACGTCCAGCCCGTCGGCGCGCAGCAGCTTCTTCGTGTACTCCTTGTCCATCGCCGCCGCGCTGGCGAAGACACCCGGCCCGACGTACGGCACGCCGGCCATCTCGAGCAGGCCCTGGATCGTGCCGTCCTCACCGAACCGCCCGTGCAGCACAGGGAACACGACGTCGACCCCGGCCAGGACCTGCGCCCCGGCGGCCGGTTCGAACGCGATCAGGCCGGACGAGGTCGGGTCGCCGGGTAGGACGACGGCGGTGCCCTTCTCGACCTCGGGGACGCGCCGATCGACGATCTGCATGGTGGCCGGCTTGCCGTCGGTCAGCACCCAGCCGCCCGCGGGCGTGATGCCGATCGGGACCACCTCGTACTTCTCCGGGTCCAGCGCGGCGATCACGCTGCCTGCCGAGACCACGGAGATGCCGTGCTCGCTGCTGCGCCCGCCGTACACGACCGCAACCCTGGTCCGTCCCACGAGCACCGACCCTACTTGGTCAGACCTCGCTCTTGATCGAGCGGGACATCAGCAGCTCCAGCAGGGCCCGCGGCTTCAGTCCCCGGAAACACACCGCCTCCACGGCCTGGGTGATCGGGACGTCGACGCCGTGCCGCTGCGCCAGTTCGAGCACCGAACGGCACGACTTCGCGCCCTCGGCCACCTGCCCGTGCGCCGCTTGCTGGGCCTGCTCGATGCTCTCGCCCCGGCCCAGCCGCTCGCCGAGGGCGTGGTTGCGCGACAGCGGCGAGGAGCAGGTGGCGACGAGGTCGCCCATCCCGGCCAGCCCGGCGAACGTCAACGGATCGGCTCCGAGCTCGATGCCGAGCCGGGACGTCTCGGCCAGCCCCCGCGTGATCAGCGAGGCGCTGGTGTTGTCCCCGAAGTTCATGCCGTGCGCGATCCCGACCGCCAGGGCGATCACGTTCTTGACCGCCCCACCGAGCTCGCAGCCGATCACGTCCGTGTTCGTGTACGGACGGAAGTACGGCGCGCTGCACGCCCGCTGGACGGCAGCCAGCCGCGCGGGATCGGTGCACGCCACCACGGTCGCGGTCGGCTGCTCGCGGGCGATCTCCAGCGCCAGGTTGGGTCCGGACACGACGGCGATCCGGCCGGCGTCGGCACCGGTGACCTCCGCGATCACCTCGCTCATCCGCTTGGTGGTGCCGAGCTCGACGCCCTTCATCAGGCTGATCAGCGTGGCGCCCGGCGGCAGCAGCTCGCTCCAGTCGAGCAGGTTCTCCCGCAGCGCCTGCGACGGGATGGCGAACGCGACCAGGTCCGCACCGTCCAGGGCGGCGGCCGCGTCATGGGTGGCCGTGAGCTGCGCCGGCAGCGCCACGCCGGGCAGGTAGTCCGGGTTGGCGTGCTCGCGCTGGATCCGCTCGGCCAGCTCTGCCCGGCGGGCCCACAACGTCACCTCCGTGCCGGCGTCGACCAGCACCTTGGCGAAGGCCGAGCCCCACGAGCCTGCACCGAAGACGGCGGCCCTCATGCCGGCACTACCGCAACCATCGACGTGGCCGGCACCGTAGGGAGCAGCTTGCTTCCGGTTCTCATTTGGCCGACCTGACCCAGTGGAACAGCGGCCCCTGCGGCGCCGGCACCCCGCGCAGCTCGGCGACATCGTCGCGCAGCCGCCGCATGATGACATCGGTGACCTCGTGCAGCGTCTTACCGTTCGGCACGCGGTCGTGGAACCCGGACAGCTCGACAGGTGCTCCGACCGACAGCGTGTGCCTCGGCCGCGGAATCAGCTTCAGCCGCTTCCGATACAGGTCGATCTGCTGCTGCACCCCCCACTGTGCGATCGGCACCACGGGCACGTCGGGCACGAGCATAGCCAGCCTCGCAGCACCCGTCTTGCCGGTCATCGGCCAGCCGTCCGGGTCGCGGGTGACCGTTCCCTCGGGGTGCAGCACGATCAGACCGCCGCGCCGCAGCGCCTCGACCGCAGCGGCCAGCGACTCGACCGCGTCGACCGAGCCGCGCTTGACCGGGATGTGGCCCATCCCCCGCATCGCGGCACCGACGACAGGGACGTCGAAGATCGTGTCCTTGGCCAGGAAGCGTGGTCGCCGGGCGCCGTCGAGGATCATCTTCGCGACGAGGAACGGGTCGACGTGCGAGACGTGGTTGACCACGATGATCGCCGGCCCGCCCTGTGGCAGCCGATCCAGGTTGCGGTAGCCGATCTTCACCAGCACCGAGAACGGGACGTACAGGACGGCCATCACGATGCCCCAGACGACGCCGACCTTCTCGCCGTAACCCCGCCTGCGCAGCTTGCGCGTCATCGGCACCGCAGTGTCTCCGCTTCGCTCGTCCCGGTGTGGTTGCTGATCGCCTGATCCGCAGTGCAGTCTGCCGTATCGCGCGTCCCTACACTTTCACGGTGCGCTGGACTGTGCTGATTGCGGCCAAGTCGCTTCCGGACGCGAAATCCCGGCTGGCCGCGGCAAGCGTTGACCCCGCAGCTCACCGGCGGCTGGTCGCGGCCATCCGCGCCGACACGCTGGCCGCAGCCCGCGCCGCCGACGGGGTGGGGCGCCTGGTGCTGGTCACCGACAGGGCAGGCCCGGACCAGGATGCCGCTGACGTCTGCCCGGATCTGGTGTTCGTGCAGACGGCGCCCGGCCTGAACGCCGCCCTGGACGAGGGCGCGGCGCACGCGGCCGCCCGCTGGCCGCGGGACGGCGTCGTCGCGCTGCTGGGTGACCTGCCCGCGCTGCGGCCGGACGAGCTGACTCAGGTGCTGGTCCAGGCGGCCGGCACGGCGCGCAGCTTCGTCCCGGATGCGGCAGGGACCGGAACCACGCTGCTCGCCGTCCGCCCCGGCGTATCCCTCTCGCCCGCGTTCGGGCCCGGGTCGGCAGCCCGGCACGGCGCGCAGGCGGCGCGGCTGGAGGCCGGACCCGGTCTGCGGCACGACGTCGACACCGGCGCCGACCTGGAGGCCGCCCGCCGTTACGGCCTGGGCCGGTTCACGCGGGCCGTCCTGGATAGTGCGAACTCGTCACCCACTGTTCACCTCGGGCCGTCATGATTGAACTATGACCGGTGATCTCGCCAACCGCGACGCCGTGACCGGGCCGGAGCCCGAGCCGCCCGCCGACGAGCTGCCCGAACTGCCCGCGGGCCGCTTCGCCAACCGCGAACTGTCCTGGCTGGCCTACAGCGAGCGCGTACTGGCCCAGGCCGAGGACACCCGCCAGCCGCTGCTGGAGCGGGTCAAGTTCCTCGCGATCTTCGCCAGCAACCTCGACGAGTTCACCATGGTCCGCGTGGCCGGCCTCAAGCGCCGCGCCGACATGGGCCTGCAGGTGCCGTCCCCGGACGGCCTGTCACCGAACGAGTTGCTGGCCGCGCTGGCCGACCGGACCCGCGAACTGGCCGAACGGCACGCCCGCTGCTTCCGCGACGACGTCAACCCCGCGCTGGCCGCCGAGGGCATCCACATCCGGCGATGGGACGACCTCGACGAGGAGGAGCGCGCCCGGCTGGCCGACTACTTCCGTACCAAGGTGTTCCCGGTGCTGACGCCGCTAGCCGTCGACCCGGCGCACCCGTTCCCGTACATCTCCGGACTGTCACTGAACCTCGCCGTGCTCGTCCGCGACCCCGACAGCGGGGTTGCCGGCGGGACAGGCTCGCAGCGGTTCGCGCGCGTCAAGGTGCCGAACAACGTCCCGCGGTTCGTCGTCGTGTCGCAGACGCCGATCGAGGCCGAATACCTGCCGCTGGAGGACCTGATCGCCGCCCATCTGTCCATGCTGTTCCCCGGCATGCAGGTCGTCGAGCGCCACCTGTTCCGCGTCACCCGCAACGCCGACGTCGAGGTGGAGGACGACCGGGACGAGGATCTGCTGCAGGCGCTCGAGCGCGAGCTGATGCGGCGGCGGTTCGGCCCGGCAGTGCGGCTGGAGGTCACCGACGACATCGACGAGGAGGTCGTCGAACTCCTCGTCGACGAGATCGAGGTCGGCGTCGAGGACGTACAGCACCTGCCAGGGCTGCTCGATCTCAGCGCGCTGTGGCAGATCTACCACCTGGACCGTCCCGCCCTCAAGGAACGCCCGTTCGTCCCGGCGACGCATCCACGCTTCGCCGAGGGCGAGATACCGAAGTCGGTGTTCGCCACGCTGCGCGAGGGCGACGTGCTGGTGCACCATCCGTACGAATCGTTCGCGACGAGCGTGCAGCGCTTCATCGAACAGGCGGCCGCGGATCCGAACGTCCTGGCGATCAAGCAGACGCTGTACCGCACCTCCGGTGACTCCCCGATCGTCGATGCGCTGGTCGACGCGGCCGAGGCCGGCAAGCAGGTGGTGGCGCTGGTCGAGATCCAGGCCCGGTTCGACGAGCAGGCGAACATCAAGTGGGCGCGGGCGCTGGAGCGGGCCGGCTGCCATGTCGTGTACGGCGTCGTCGGGCTCAAGACCCACTGCAAGATCGCTCTCGTGGTGCGCCAGGAGGGCGGGCAGATCAGGCGGTACGCGCACATCGGCACCGGCAACTACAACCCGAAGACCGCGCGGATCTACGAGGACCTCGGCCTGTTCACGGCCGACGAGGCGATCTGTGCCGACATCACCGACCTGTTCAACGTGCTCACCGGGTACTCGAGGCAGACCGAGTACCGCTCGCTGCTCGTCGCGCCGCAACGGCTGCGCGCGGGGCTGATCGAGCGGATCGAGCGCGAGATCGCGCACGCGCGGGCCGGCCGCGAGGCACGGATCCAGTTCAAGACCAACCACCTCGTGGACGAGCAGATGATCGACGCGCTGTACCGGGCCTCGCAGGCCGGGGTGCGCGTCGACCTGCTGGTGCGGACCTTCTGCGCGATCCGGTCCGGCGTCCCGGGGCTGTCGGACAACATCACCACCCGTTCGATCCTCGGCCGGTTCCTCGAGCACTCGCGGGTCTACTACTTCGGCAACGGCGACGAGCCGGAGTACTGGCTCGGCTCGGCCGACCTGATGCACCGCAACCTGGACCGGCGGGTAGAAGTGCTGTGCCAGGTGTCCGACGTGCAGGCGTGCGCCGAGCTGCGCGAGTTCCTGGACCTGGCCTTCGACGCCGGCACCGCGGCATGGGAGCTGCGACCGGCGGGCAACTGGGTACGCTCGGGCGGCGCCGACCGGAACGACTTCCAGGAGCTCATGATGAAACGCCTTGCCGACCGCGGCGAGTAGCCGATGGCCGCACGTACCGTCGCCGCGGCCGGCGGCGTCGTCTGGCGGGTCCGGGCGGGCATCGTCGAGGTCGCGCTGATCCACCGACCGCGCTACGACGACTGGACGCTGCCGAAGGGCAAGCTCGAACCGGGCGAGCCCGAACTCAGCGCGGCGGTGCGTGAGGTCCGCGAGGAGCTCGGGGCGAGGGTGGCGGTGGCCAGGCGGATCGGCCGGGTGCGCTACGTCGTCGACTCGTCCCGCAAGAGCGTCGCGTACTGGGCGATGCGGTACCTCGACGGCGAGTTCGTCGCCAACGACGAGGCCGACGACGTCGCGTGGTTGAAGGCGGGCAAGGCGCGCAAGGTGCTCAGCTACGACGTCGACCGGAGTGTCGTTGCGGACTTCGCGTCGGTTCCGACGACCGACTCGGTGCTCGTCCTGGTCCGGCACGGCCGCGCGGGCAAGCGCAGCGAGTGGCGCGGGGAGGACGCGCTGCGACCGCTGGACGAGGTCGGGCTGCGTCAAGCCGCCGCGCTAGCGACGTTCCTGCCGTACTTCGCGCCGACGCGGATCTACTCCGCGGACCGGGTTCGCTGCGTGCAGACCGTCGAGCCGCTCGCCGCCGCACTCGACATGAACGTGCGCATCGAGCCGGCGTTCAACGACGAGTCGTTCCTGCGGTCACCGTCGACGACGCAGACAGCGCTGCTCGCCCTGGCCAAGCCGGGCAAGGTGAGCGTCGTCTGCAGCCAGGGCATCACCATCCCGTCGATGGTCGACCGGCTCGGCCCGGGTGGTGGCCCGCCGGACACGCGCAAGGGAGCGGTGTGGGTGCTCTCGGTCGTCGACGGCGACGTGGTAGCCGCGGATTACTACGAGGATTGTCGGTGAACATCAGGGGCCGCAGGCCCAGACATCCAGGCCGGTCCAACTCCGGCGGATCGGCTGCGGCCCAACTGAAACGGCGGGGCCGATGCATTGGCATCGGC
>JBOGDQ010000273.1:0-9527 GCA_050742975.1 Jatrophihabitantaceae bacterium | reverse complement strand
TCCGCGCAGTACCTCGCGATCACCGTGTCTGCGGCCGACGACATCGTCGACACCCCCAGCGCAGTCCTGCGCGAGCAGTACCTCGCCGAGCTGGCGCGGCTGCTGCCCGGAGCGCGGCGCGCTGACGTGCTCGACGCGTTCGTCACGCGGGAGCGGCGTGCGACGTTCCGCCAGAGCGCCGGTCACGCGGCGCTGCGGCCGGGCAGCGTCAGCGGGCTGGACAACATCTGGCTGGCCGGTGCGTGGACCGACACCGGCTGGCCGGACACGATGGAGAGTGCCGTCCGCAGCGGGGTCACCGCGGCGGAAAACGCTATGGCCGTCGACCCGCCCCGGATGCTGAGGTATGTGGCATGAGAACAGGACGCGAGGCAGTTCGCGCGCCGCAGGCGATCGCACGGGCGCGCGAGCTCGTCGAGCCGGCGCTGCGCACGGCGGTGGACGCGATCCCCGACGCGAGGATGCGCCTGGTCGCCGGCTACCAACTGGGCTGGTGCGACGCCAATGGCGACGCGGTCGAGGGCGGCGGCGGCAAGCTGGTGCGCCCCACCCTCGCGCTGCTCTCGGCCGAGGCCGTCGGCGCGGAGGCGAGGATCGCCGTGCCCGGCGGCGTGGCCCTGGAACTGGTGCACAACTTCTCGCTGCTGCACGACGACATCATGGACGGCGACACCGAGCGCCGGCACCGGGCCACTGGCTGGGTGGCGTTCGGCGAGGGTCAGGCGATCCTCGGCGGGAACGCGATGCTGACCGCCGCGGCGCAGGTCCTCGGGCGGGAGGCGGCCAGCGCGGCACGCACCGTTCCGTACCTGCTGGCCGCGGTGCAGGAGTTGATCAGCGGCCAGTCCGCCGACCTCGCCCTCGAACGTCAGGACCACGTCGAGCTGGCGGACGTGCTGCAGATGGAGGCAGGCAAGACCGCGGCGCTGCTGTCCTGCGCCGCGTCGATCGGCGCGGTGGCGGCCGGTGCGGCGACGGGCGATGTCGCGGCGCTCGCCGGGTACGGGCACTCGCTGGGGCTGGCGTTCCAGCTCGTCGACGATGTTCTCGGGGTCGTCGGCGACCCGGGCGTCACCGGCAAGTCGGCCTCCTCGGACGTGCGGGCCGGCAAGAGCAGCGCGGTGATCGTCGCCGCGATGCGAGCGGCGACTCCGGCCTCGGACCGGCTCACGGCGCTGCTTCAGGGCGGGCCCCCGAAGGCCGAGGACGAGGTCGCGTTGGTGACCTCGCTCATCGTCGAGGCCGGCGGGGTCGACTGGGCGCTCGCCGAGGCCGACCGGCTGCTCGATCGCGCGCTCGGCTGCCTCGCGCGCGTGAACGGAATCGATCGGCGAGCTGGGGAAGATCTTGCGAACGTCGCGCGCTACATCGTTGCGCGTGACAGGTGACGGACGACTGGAGTGAGGACGCGTTGACCACACTGACGACGGAAGAGCTGACGAGCGAGGTGGATGCCGTCCTGCGCCGGGCGCAGCGGCACCTCGTGGATCGGCAGGCGCCCGCCGGCTGGTGGAAGGGCGAGCTGCGGACCAACGTCACGATGGACGCGGAGGACCTGCTGCTGCGCCAGTTCCTCGGCATCCTCCGCCCGGACGAGCTCGATCAGGCGGCCCGCTGGATCCGCTCTCAGCAGCGGGCCGACGGCACCTGGGCGACGTTCGAGGGCGGTCCGGGTGATGTGTCGACCACGATCGAGGCGTACGTCGCGCTGCGCCTCGCGGGTGACGACGTCGACGCGCCGCACCTGAGCGCTGCGCGTGCGTTCGTGCTGGCCGGCGGCGGCATCGAGTCGAGTCGGGTGTTCACCCGCATCTGGCTGGCGCTGTTCGGCGAGTGGTCGTGGGACGAGTTGCCGTCGATGCCGCCGGAGCTGGTCCTGCTGCCGCACTGGTTCCCGCTGAACGTCTACGACTGGGGCTGCTGGGCGCGGCAGACGGTCGTGCCGATCACCGTCGTCGCCACGCTCCGCCCGGTGCGTCCGCTGCCGTTCACCGTCGCCGAACTACGCACGAACGTGACGCCGCCGAAGGTCAAGGCCGGCGCGACCGCAATCGCCTTCCAGCTCCTCGACCGGGTGCTCAAGGTGTACGACCGCCTGCCGCTGAACCCGGTGCGCACTCGCGCGATGCGCCGCGCGGGCCGGTGGATCCTGGACCGGCAGGAGGCCGACGGCGGGTGGGGCGGGATCCAGCCGCCGTGGGTGTACTCGATCCTCGCGCTGCACCTGCTCGGGCGACCGCTCGAGGATCCGGCGCTGGTGGCCGCGATCAGCGGGCTGGACGGATTCCTCGTCCACGAGCAGACGCCCGACGGACCGGTCCGCCGCCTGGAGGCCTGCCAGTCGCCGGTGTGGGACACCTGCCTCGCGGTGACGGCCTTGCTGGACGCGGGCGTCGACCCCGCCGATCCGTCCGTCATGTCCGCGACGAAGTGGCTGCTCGCCGAGGAGATCTCGGTCAAGGGCGACTGGGCCGTGCGGCGGCCGGATCTCGACCCCGCGGGATGGGCGTTCGAGTTCGCGAACGACCTCTACCCGGACATCGACGACACCGCCGAGGTGGTGCTGGCGCTGCGCCGGATCGGTGAGGACGTGGTGCCCGGAACGGCCGCGGCGATCGAGCGGGGGCTGCGCTGGACCCTGGGCATGCAGTCGCGTGACGGTGGCTGGGCAGCGTTCGACGCGGACAACACCCGCCGGCTGGTGGAGAAGCTGCCGTTCTGCGACTTCGGCGCGGTGATCGACCCGCCGTCGGCGGACGTCACCGCGCACGTCGTCGAAATGCTCGCCCACTGCGGCGAGGGCGGGCACGAGGCGACCCGCCGCGGGGTGCAGTGGCTGCTCGACGCGCAGGAGTTGGACGGCGCCTGGTTCGGGCGCTGGGGCGCCAATCACGTCTACGGGACGGGCGCGGTTGTTCCGGCGCTGATCGCCGCGGGAATGGGCGCGGACAGCATCCCGGTGCGGCGCGCGGTGCGCTGGCTCGAGGAGCACCAGAATCCCGGCGGCGGCTGGGGCGAGGACCTGCGGGCCTATCGTGACAGTGAGTGGCGCGGGCGCGGCTCCTCCACGGCGTCGCAAACAGCCTGGGCGCTGCTCGCGCTGATCGCAGTCGACGCCCGCACCGACGCCGTCGACCGTGGCATCGCGTGGCTGAGGCACACCCAGCGCCCGGACGGCGGTTGGGACGAGGAGCTGTACACCGGGACCGGATTCCCGGGTGATTTCTACATCAACTACGAGATGTACCGCCTGGTGTTCCCGATCAGTGCACTGGGCCGGTACCTCACCGCAGTGAGGGGACAGACATGAGCGGCCTGGCCGTCGTGACCGCGCTGCGTAGCGAGTACGCGGCGCTGTCCGGGCAGGTGCCCGGCGCGACCCTGCTGCGGTGCGGCATGGGCCCGGACAAGGTTCGCGGCTGGCTACCGCGCCTGGACGCGCTGGAGCCGGACGCGGTGGTGGTGGCCGGTGTGGCCGGCGGTATCGATCCGTCGCTGCGCCCGGGCGATGTGCTGGTGGCCAGCGAGGTGCGTGACGAGCACGGTCGCACGATTCTGCGGGCCGCGGCGCCGTTGGTTGCCGAGCTGCGGCGGCTCGGGTTGCGGGTGCGAACAGGCCCGATGCTCTCCACCGAGCACCTGGTCGGCGGGGCGCAGGCGCGCTCGAGGCTGGCCGCCACTGGTGCGCTGGCGGTGGACATGGAGTCGGCCGCGATCGTGCGGGCGACGGTTGGGACGCCGACGGCGGTCGTCCGCGTCATCGTGGACACCGCGTTCAGCCCGGTGGCGCGGCTGGCCACCGTGCCGGCAGGTGTGCGTGCGCTGGCCACGCTGCGCAAGACCGGTCCGGCCTTGCAGCGGTGGGCGGAGCTGATCGGGCCGCGGCGGGTTCTGCTGGCCGAGCCGCGTTCGTTCTGCGCCGGCGTGGAGCGGGCCATCGACATCGTGGAGCTGGCGCTGCAGCGGTATTCGCGGCCGGTGTACGTGCGCCGCCAGATCGTGCACAACGCGCACGTCGTGCATGACCTGGAGCGGCAGGGTGCGGTGTTCGTCGACGAGCTGGAGCAGGTGCCCGACGGGACGACGGTGGTGTTCTCGGCACACGGCGTGGCGCCGGCGGTACGCGTGGAAGCGGCCCGGCGCGGACTCAACGTCATCGACGCGACCTGCCCGCTGGTTGCCAAGGTGCACAGCGAGGCGAAGCGGTTCGTGGGGCGCGGGGACACCGTCCTGATGATCGGGCACGACGGGCATGACGAGACCGAGGGGACCATGGGCGAGGCGCCGGGTCAGATCGTGCTGGTGCAGAACCCGGCCGAGGCCGAGCAGGTGGCGCCGGCCGATCCGGACAAGGTCTCGTTCGTCGTACAGACCACGCTCGCGGTTGACGATGTGGCCGCGACCGTCGACGTGCTGCGCCGCCGGTTCCCGCTGATCGAGTCCTCCCCGACCGACGACATCTGTTACGCGACCACCAACCGGCAGCAGTCGGTGCGCGCGATCGCCTCGGACGCCGAGGTGGTCCTGGTGCTCGGGTCGCGCAACTCCTCGAACTCGCTGCGGCTGGTCGAGGTCGCCGAACGGGCGGGCGCACCGGCCCACCTGGTCGATGACGCGAGCGAGATCCTGCCCGAGTGGCTGGCCGGCGTCACGACGGTCGGCATCACGGCGGGGGCCTCCGCCCCGCCCCATCTCGTCGACGAGGTCATCGAGACGCTGCGTGCGCTCGGGCCCGTCGAGGTAAGTGAGCGTGCCGTCGCGCACGAGGACGTCACGTTCAGCCTGCCCAGAGCGATAACCGAGACAAAAGGAGTTGTCGGCTGATGGCCATTCCACTTCGTCAGGGAGCCCGAATCGGGTGGTACCTGTTCACGCAGAAGGTGCGGCGGCGCGAGAAGTTCCCGCTGATCGTCGAACTGGAGCCGCTGTTCGCCTGCAACCTCAAGTGCAACGGCTGCGGCAAGATCCAGCAACCGCACGACCTGCTCCGCCAGCGGATGCCGATCGAGCGGGCGGTCGCGGCCATGGAGGAGTGCGGCGCGCCGATGGTGTCGATCGCCGGCGGCGAGCCGATGATGCACCCGCAGATCGACGAGATGGTCAACGAGCTGGTCAGGCGCAAGAAGTACGTCTACCTCTGCACCAACGCCGAGCTCGTCCGCAAGCGGTGGGACAAGTTCAACTTCAAGCCCTCGCCGTACTTCTCCTTCGCCGTGCACATCGACGGCCTGCGTGAGCGGCACGACGAGTCAGTAGCGAAGGAGGGCGTGTTCGATGAAGCGATCGCGGCGATCAAGTTCCTGCAGGACAAGGGGTTCCGGGTCACGACGAACTCGACCTTCTTCAACACCGACACCCCGCAGACGATCATCGACGTGATGAACTTCCTCAACGACGAGGTCAAGGTCGACAGCATGATGCTCTCGCCCGCGTACGCGTACGAGAAGGCGCCGGACCAGGACCACTTCCTCGGCGTCACCGAGACGCGTGAGCTGTTCGCGAAGGCGTTCGCCGGCGGCAACCGCAAGCGGTGGCGGCTGAACCACTCGCCGCTGTTCCTGGACTTCCTCGAGGGCAAGACCGACTTCGGCTGCACCGCATGGGGGATCCCGTCGTACTCGCTGCTCGGCTGGCAGCGGCCCTGCTACCTGATGGCCGACGGGTACACCAAGACGTACAAGGAACTCATCGAGACCACCGACTGGGACTCCTACGGTCGCGGCAAGGACGAGCGGTGCAACAACTGCATGGCGCACTGCGGGTATGAGCCGACGGCCGTGTTGGCGACGATGGGTTCGCTCAAGGAGAGCCTGCGCGCTCTCCGGGAACAGGGCTGACGACGACGGCGCAGCCGCCCGCGGCGAGGTTCGAGGACCGGCCGATCAGCGCGACGCCGGCCACCATGGCGACCAGGCAGATCGACTCGACGATCAGACCGAGCAACGTCACCGAGACAACGTCGCCGAGCAGGGTGACGCCGAGCGCGATCCCGACGATGGGTTCGGCGGCGGCGATCGGTGGCAGCGAGTAATCCAGGCGCGCAGCCTTGAACGCGCTCTGCGAGAGCAGGATGCCGAAGACCGCGGCCCCGATGACGATGTAGATCCACGGGTTGACGAACATGGCCGTCACGCCCTCGTGATCGGCGAGGAGCAGGGCCGCCCGGGTGCCCGCGTCCTGCAACCCGTACAGCGTGCCCGCCCCGGTCGCGAGCAGAATGGACTCGCGGACCAGCCCGCGACGCAGGCTGAACATGACCATGATCGCCACGGCGCCCGCGACTGCGCAGACCGCGAACGTGATCACGGCATTGTTGGGATCCGGGCGCGGGGAGCTGTGCGGGTTTCCGACCGCGATGAACACGCCGAGGGCGGCCGACAGGAGCACCGCCCCCGACACCTCCGTCCAGTGGATACGCACCCGCGACAGCGTGGCCGCGAAGGCGAGGGCAAAGAGCAGATTGGTCGACAGCAGGGGTTCGACGACCGCGACGGTGGCCAGCTGCAGGGCCAGCCCGGCGAGCAGCTCGCCCGCCACCATGGCACCGATGCCCGCCCACCACAGCGGGCGGTGCATCAGGTCGAACAGCAGCCGGAAGCGCAGGACCTCGGACAGCGGGGCCGTCGAGGCAACCCGTTGCTGGAGCACGTAGCCGAGCCCGAGGCTCAGCGCTGCGGCGATCCCGACGAGGAAGACCATCGGCTAGGCGGTCGGTTCCGGGTGCGGCAACAGCATCCCGTGATTATTGCGCTGCCGCGCGCGCTCGCGCAGGTCCGCCCGGCGGGTGCTCTCAGCCGGTCGATCGCGGGCTGAACTCCGCTAGCGTGATCAGGGTGGCTTCACCGAGCGTCGAACTGGAGGTCGGGACGCGCACGGTCCGGATCAGCAACCCGGACCGCGTGTACTTCCCCGCGCGGGGCGAGACCAAGCTGGACCTGGCCAACTACTACCTGTCGGTCGCCGACGGGATCGTCCGTGCGTTGCGCGAGCGCCCGTGCATGCTGCACCGGTATCCCGAGGGCGTGGCCGGGGAGAAGATCTACCAGAAGCGGCTGCCGAAGGGTGCGCCCGACTGGGTGGAGACGGCCGAGGTCAGCTTCCCGTCCGGCCGCACTGCCGACGAGCTGTGCGTCACCGAGATCGCGAGCGTGATCTGGGCGGTGCAGATGTCCTCCGTCGAGTTCCATCCGTGGCACACGCGCCGTGCCGACGTCGAGAAGCCGGACGAGCTGCGCATCGACCTCGACCCGCAGCCCGGCACCGGTTTCACCGAGGCCAAGCACGTCGCCGGGATCGTGCACGAGGTGCTGGACGAGCTCGGCGCGGTGGGCTGGCCGAAGACGTCAGGCTCGAAGGGCGTGCACGTCTACGTTCGCATCGAGCCGGCGCACGGCTTCCGTGAGGTGCGTCGCGCGGCGCTGGCCTTCGCCCGCGAGGTCGAGCGCCGCGACCGGTCGTTGGTGACGACCGCGTGGTGGAAGGAGGAGCGTGGTGAACAGATCTTCCTGGACTACAACCAGAATGCCAAGGACCGGACGATCGCTTCTGGTTATAGTGTCCGCGGCTTCCCGTGGGGTCCCGTGAGTGCTCCGGTGACCTGGGAAGAGCTACCCGACGTCGAGATGCGCGACTTCACGATAGCGACGATGCCGGCTAGATTCGCGGCCCTCGGCGACCTGCACGCCGGGATGGACGACGCGGTGTGGTCGATCGAGCCCCTGCTGGAGTGGGCCGACCGGGACGAGGGCAACGGTGTGGCGGACGCCCCTTACCCACCGAACTTTCCGAAGCAGGCGGGGGAGCCCCCACGGGTTCGGCCGTCGAAGAAGGTCGCTGAGCACTGGGACGAGCACGGCAATCGCGTTGAGGGCTGAAGGGCGTGCCGATCCCGGCCAACCGGCTGGTGCTGGGAGACTCTCACGGTGACCCTGGCGAGCAAGGAAGCTGAGCGGGCGGAGCTGCACAAGACGATCTGGCGGATCGCGAACGACCTGCGCGGCAGCGTCGACGGGTGGGACTTCAAGAGCTACGTGTTGGGGATGCTGTTCTACCGGTTCATCAGCGAGAACCTGACGGCGTATCTGAACGAACAGGAGCGCGCTGCCGGCAACCCTGACTTCGATTACGCGGTGCTCGCGGACGTCGACGCCGAGTTCGGCCGGCCCTCGACGGTCGAGGAGAAGGGCTTCTACGTGCTGCCGTCGGACCTGTTCGTCAATGTCCGCGAGCGTGCCCGCCACGACCCTGATCTGAACGAGACGCTGGCGAAGGTGTTCACCCACATTGAAGCGTCGGCGCTCGGCACGGCCAGTGAGGACGACTTCAAAGGCCTGTTCGACGACATCGACGTCAACAGCAACAAGCTCGGCCCTACGGTCGCCAAGCGCAACGAGAAGGTCGTCAAGCTGCTCGACGCGATCGGCGACCTGAAGATCGGCACCTACGCCGACCACACGATCGACGCGTTCGGCGACGCCTACGAGTACCTCATGCAGATGTACGCCTCCTCGGCGGGCAAGTCCGGTGGCGAGTACTACACGCCGCAGGAGGTCTCCGAGCTGCTGGCGCGGATCACGGTGGTCGGCAAGACGGAGGTTAACAAGGTCTATGACCCGGCCTGCGGCTCCGGGTCGCTGCTGCTGAAGTTCGCGAAGGTGCTGGGCAAGGAGAACGTTCGGCAGGGGTTCTTCGGCCAGGAGATCAACCTGACGACCTACAACCTGTGCCGGATCAACATGTTCCTGCACGACGTGAACTACGAGCAGTTCGACATCGCGCACGGCGACACGCTGATCGACCCGCTGCACTGGGACGACGAGCCGTTCGAGGCGATCGTCTCCAACCCGCCGTACTCGATCAAGTGGGACGGCGACGCGAACCCGCTGCTCATCAACGACCCGCGCTACGCACCGGCCGGCGTGCTCGCGCCCAAGTCGAAGGCCGACCTGGCCTTCACGATGCACATGCTCAGCTGGCTCGCGGTTAACGGCACCGCCGCGATCGTCGAGTTCCCCGGCGTGCTGTACCGCGGGGGCGCGGAGCAGAAGATCCGCACGTACCTCGTCGACAACAACTACGTCGACGCCGTGATCCAGTTGCCGCCTGACCTGTTCTTCGGCACCACGATCGCAACCTGCATCATCGTGCTCAAGAAGAGCAAGGCGGACAACAAGATCCTCTTCATCGACGCCTCGGCCGAGTTCGTCCGCCAGGGCAACAAGAACAAGCTCACCGAGACGAACCAGGGCAAGGTCCTCGACGCGTTCACCCAGCGCGTGGACGTCGACTACTTCGCGAAGCTGATCAACTATGCAGACATCACCGAGAATAACTACAACATCGCCGTCAGTTCATACGTCGAGGCCGAGGACACCCGCGAAGCCGTCGACATCACGGAGCTGAACGCCGAGATCGCACGGATCGTCGCGCGGCAGTCCGAGCTGCGAAGAGAGATCGACACGATCGTGGCTGACATCGAAGGAGACGCTTGACTCCCGCCGAGTTCAAGGCGCTCCTCGCCTACGACC
>JBOGDQ010000272.1:0-32254 GCA_050742975.1 Jatrophihabitantaceae bacterium | reverse complement strand
GCGCTCGGCCGGGCCGAGGTCGGCGGAGAGGGCGACGTGGCCGTGCGGCCCGAGCCGGCGGGTCAGCGCGTCGTCGAGGCGGGCCAGATCGCGGGCATCGGGGACGACCGCGATCGCCCCGTGCCCGCTCGCCAGTGCCGCGTGCAGGGCCTCGGCGATCCGGTCCGGCCAGGCCTCGCCGGGCAGCGCCGACCACACGGCACGCGCGCTACGCCCCTGGCCGGCGGCGCGCAGGAACGCGGCACCCGCCCGGTAGGCGGTGAAGCCGTGCGCGTCCACGCCCGGCGGGTGTGGCGCGGCCGTGATCGGCTCGGACTCGGCGCGGGCGTGCCGCGACGGGACGCCGAGACGGACCACGTCGACGACGTTGCCGCCCCACCGATCGGCGACAGCGCGGAACAGCGTCGCCGTCTCGGGTGTCAGCACCGCTTCGTCGCCGACCGCGCGCTCGAGATAGGCCAGCCGGCCCTCGTGGTCGGACTCCGCGCGGCGCTCCAGGACGTAGGCGTCCACGAGCCGACCGGCGAACCGCACGCGCACCCGCGACCCGGCGTGCACGGACGAGTCCAGCACGGACGGCACGAGATAGTCGAACGTGCGGTCCAGGTGCGGCAGCGGCACGTCCACGTACAGCCGCGCCACCGGATCAACAGCGGCAGGCTCACGCGCCTTCGGCGTCATGCCGCATCCTTACCAGCAGCGCCAGACGGTTTCGAAGGCAATCAACGACGCGATGAGCGCTCGCGCGAAGAGCCCGCCGCCGCGCGAGCGCCAGCGAGCTTGCGGTGCGGATCGCAGGATGGCCCCGAGCGCAGCGAGCGGGTCAGACCAGATCAGCCTTCGGCGGATCAAATCAGCCTTCGGCGGATCAGATCAGCCGGCGACCAGCTTGGCGAGGGCCTCGGCGCGGTCGGTGCGCTCCCAGGTGAAATCGTCCAGCTCACGGCCGAAGTGACCGTACGCGGCGGTCTGCGCGTAGATCGGGCGCTTGAGGTCGAGATCGCGGATGATCGCGGCTGGGCGCAGGTCGAAGGTCTGCAGCACCGCCTCACTGATCCTGGCCGGGTCGGCGGTCTCCGTGCCGAAGGTCTCGATGAACAGACCGACGGGCTCGGCCTTGCCGATCGCATACGCGATCTGGACCTCGCACTGGGTCGCGAGCTTGGCGGCCACCACGTTCTTGGCCACCCAGCGCATCGCGTAGGCGGCGGAGCGGTCGACCTTGGACGGGTCCTTGCCGGAGAACGCCCCGCCACCGTGCCGGGCGTACCCGCCGTACGTGTCGACGATGATCTTGCGGCCGGTCAGGCCGGCGTCGCCCATCGGGCCGCCGATCTCGAACCGTCCGGTGGGGTTGACGAGCAGGCGGTAGTTCTCCGTCTCGAGGCCGGCGGCGGCGATGACCGGACGGATCACGTGCTCCTCGATGTCCGGCTTGAGCAGCGTGTCGAGGTCGATGTCGGACGCGTGCTGGCTGGACACGACCACGGTGTCCAGGCGGACCGCCTTGCCGTCGACGTACTCGATGGTGACCTGGGTCTTGCCGTCCGGACGCAGGTACGGGACCGTGCCGTCCTTGCGGACCGCGCTGAGCCGCTCGGCCAGGCGGTGGGCCAGGTGGATCGGGAGCGGCATGAGCTCGGGCGTCTCGTCGCAGGCGAAGCCGAACATCAGGCCCTGATCGCCCGCGCCCTGACGGTCCAGCGGGTCCTCGACGCTCTGGCCGGTGCGCGCCTCGTAGGCGGTGTCCACGCCCTGCGCAATGTCCGGGGACTGCGCGCCGATCGCGACGTTCACACCGCACGAGGCTCCGTCGAAGCCCTTGCGCGAACTGTCGTAGCCGATCTCGAGGATGCGCTCGCGCACGATTGTGGGGATGTCCGCGTACGCCTCGGTGGTGACCTCGCCTGCGACGTGGACCTGCCCGGTCGTGATCAGCGTTTCCACCGCGACCCGGCTGGTCGGATCCTCGGTGAGCAGGGCGTCCAGGATCGAGTCGCTGATCTGGTCGGCGATCTTGTCCGGGTGCCCTTCGGTGACGGACTCGGACGTGAACAGGCGGCGGGTCACTAGCTCTCCGTACGGTTGGGGACGTCTTCGGCGGTCTGGGAACCGAGCAAGAGTCTAGCCGCGGCGGACGGCGCCCGTCCCGCGGCCGCCCCCGCAACGGCCGTCCGCACGCTCAGGTAACGATCCGGGCGGCGAGCGCGTCACAGACTGCCGCGCCCAGCACTACCTTGGGGCCGAGCGGGACCTCGAGCTCGGACCCGTCGGCGCCAAGGATCACCGCCGCGTTGTCCGAGCGGCCGAAGGCCAGGCCCTGGCCGACCGCGTTGACGACGAGCAGGTCACAGCCCTTGCGGGCGAGCTTGGCCCGCCCGTGGTCCAGAACGCTCGCCGTCTCGTCGCCGGTCTCGGCAGCGAAACCGACGAGTATCCGGCCCGGGCGGCGTGCGGCCACCAGTTCGAGTAGGACGTCCGGATTCTCCTCGAGCCCGATCGGTTCGGGAGCCGTTGACGACTTCTTGATCTTGTGACTGGCCGCGGCCGCGGGGCGGAAGTCGGCGACGGCGGCGGCCATCACGACCGCGTCGGCGGTCTCGGCCGCCTTGTGCACGGCCTCGCGCAGGTCGACGGCGCTCGTCACGCGCACCACGTCGACGCCGGCCGGATCGGGCAGCTCGACATTCGCGGAGACCAGCGTGACGTGCGCTCCCCGCGCGGTGGCGACCGTCGCGACCGCGTAACCCTGCTTGCCGGACGAGGCGTTGCCCAGGTAACGGACGGGGTCGAGCGCCTCACGGGTGCCGCCTGCGCTCACCACGACGTGCCGGCCGGTGAGATCCCGCGGCAGCGCGTCCGGGCGGTGCAGCAGCAGCTCGGCGAGCTGAGCGATCTCGGCCGGTTCGGGCAGCCGGCCCTTGCCGGTGTCGCTGCCGGTGAGCCGCCCGCTGGCCGGCTCCATCACGACCGTGCCGCGGCGCCGGAGCGTGGCGACGTTGTCGACGGTGGCCGGGTGCTCCCACATCTCGGTGTGCATGGCCGGCGCGAACAGCACCGGGCAGCGCGCGGTGAGCAGCGTGTTCGTGAGCAGGTCGTCGGCCAGCCCGTGCGCCGCCTTCGCGAGCAGGTCCGCGGTGGCGGGCGCAACCACCACCAGGTCGGCCTGCCGGCCCACCTGCACGTGCGGGACCTCCGCCGCGTCAGTCCAGACGTCCGCGGCGACGGGGCGGTGCGAGAGAGCGGCCCACGTCGCAGCGCCGACGAAGCGGAGTGCGGAGACGGTGGGGACGACGGTGACGTCGTGTCCGGACTCGGTCAGCCTCCGCAGCAGGTCCGCCGCCTTGTAAGCAGCAATCCCCCCCGCAACGCCCAATAGAATCCTGCTCACAGGCGTTGTGGTCACCTCTTTCGCTGCTTCGCAGCGAGCTGACAGCCGCGTCGCGGCTGTCAGCTCTCGCTGGGCTTGAACTCGATGAGGTCGGTGTTGATCTCGCGCAGCGCGATCGAGAGCGGCTTCTCCTGCGGCGCGGTCTCGACGAGCGGGCCGACGTACTCGAGCAGGCCCTCGCCGAGCTGGCTGTAGTAGGCGTTGATCTGCCGCGCGCGCTTGGCGGCGATGATGACGAGCGCGTACTTCGACTGGGTCCGGTCGAGCAGCTCGTCGATCGGCGGATTGGTGATGCCCTCTGGCGTGGAGATTGCGGCGGACACGTTTCAGCTCTCTGATCGTCAGACAGGTGGTCGGCCGTCAAGGTTATCGGCAGACGGCCTCTATCAAGCCTACCAACTCGGCGGCTGCGCGCCCGACATCGTCGTTCACGACCACCGCGTCGAACTCGCCCTCAGCCGCGAGTTCCACCCGGGCCCGACCCAACCGGGCGGCCACCACGTCGGCCGGCTCGGTGCCCCGCCGGGTCAGCCGACGCTCCAACTCGGCCCACGACGGCGGGGCGAGGAACACCAGGAAGGCGCCGGCCATCTTCTCCCGGATCTGGCGCGCGCCCTGCAGCTCGATCTCCAGCAGCGACGCCCGCCCTGCCGCGAGCTGCGCCAGCACCGGGGCGCGGGGCGTGCCGTAGGAGTTGCCCGCGAACTCGGCGTGCTCGAGCAGCTCGCCGTCACGGACCATCCGGGCGAACTCGGTGGCCGAGACGAAGTGGTACTCGACGCCGTCCCGCTCGCCGGGGCGCGGCGCGCGCGTGGTGCAGGAGACCGACACCCACACGTGCGGGAACACCGTGCGCACCTGGGCGACCACGGTGCCCTTGCCGACGCCGGACGGCCCGGAAAGCACGGTGAGCCGCGCCGCGCCACCGTCCGCCATGACCGCAAATCTATCGGCCGCGCGGCGCGCATCCACACACCGGTCGGCGCCAATCAACGCGCCTGGACTAGATTCTTGCGAACTGGGCGCGCCGAGGCGGGCCCGGCAGGAAAGTCGTTGCCCGCCACGTTGCATGCACTCATGCGGTCGGTCACTCGCCGACCCTGTGCCCTGACTGACCCTGTGCCGTGAATGGAGTGCGCCTTGCTCATCGGAGTCACCCGCGAGACCGTGCCCGGCGAGACCCGCGTCGCAGCCACACCCGCGACCGTCAAGCAGCTGGTCGGGCTGGGCTACGACGTCGTGATCGAATCGGGCGCCGGGCTCGGCGCGAAGCTGTCCGACGACGCCTACGCGGCCGAGGGCGCGCGGATCGGATCGGACGCCGATGCCTGGCAGGCCGACGTCGTGTTCCGCGTCAACGCGCCCGCGGCCGAGGAGATCGGCAAGCTCCGCGACGGCACCGTCCTGATCAGCCTGCTCAGCCCGGCGCTGAACCCCGAACTCGTCGATGCGCTCGCCGAGCGGCCGATCACCGTGCTCGCCATGGACGCCGTGCCGCGGATCTCGCGGGCGCAGTCGCTTGACGTCCTGAGCTCGATGGCCAACATCGCCGGCTACCGCGCCGTGATCGAGGCCGCGCACGTATTCGGCCGGTTCTTCACCGGCCAGATCACCGCAGCCGGCAAGGTGCCGCCCGCGAAGGTGCTCGTCGCCGGCGCGGGCGTCGCGGGGCTGGCCGCGATCGGTGCCGCCGGGAGCCTGGGCGCGATCGTCCGGGCCACCGATCCGCGACCGGAGGTGGCCGACCAGGTGCGCTCGCTCGGCGGGGAGTTCCTCGCGGTCGAGGTCGAGCAGGAGGTCAGCGCCGACGGCTACGCCAAGGCCACGTCCGAGGACTATGACCGGCGGGCTGCGGAGATCTACACCGAGCAGGCCGCCGACGTCGACATCATCATCACGACGGCATTGATCCCCGGCAAGCCGGCGCCGAAGCTGATCACGGCCGCCGACGTCGCGGCGATGAAGTCCGGCAGCGTGATCGTCGACATGGCCGCGCAGCAGGGCGGCAACGTCGCCGGATCCAGCGCGGGCGAGGCGATCGTCACCGACAACGGCGTGACGATCATCGGCTACACCGACCTGGCCGGCCGGCTGCCGACGCAGGCCTCGCAGCTGTACGGGACGAACCTGGTCAACCTGATGAAGCTGCTGACGCCCGGCAAGGACGGCGAGCTGGTCCTGGACTTCGACGACGTCGTGCAGCGGACGATCACGGTCGTCCGGGACGGGGAGAAGACCTGGCCACCGCCGCCGGTCCAGGTCTCCGCGGCCGCACCGGCCAAGCCCGCCGCAGCGGCGCCGGCCAAACCGCAGCAGGCTCCGCCGCCCCCGGCGCGCAAGTACATCGTGGCCGCGATCGGCGCGGTGCTCATCTTCCTGCTCACGGCCTTCGCTCCGAACGAGCTGATCGGGCACTTCACCGTGTTCGTGCTGGCGATCGTGATCGGCTACTACGTGATCGGACACGTGCACCACGCACTGCACACGCCGCTGCTCTCGGTGACCAACGCGATCTCCGGGATCATCGTGGTCGGCGCGCTGCTGCAGGTCGGCCATGCGGACACGACGACCACGGCCATCTCGTTCGTGGCGATCCTGGTGGCGAGCATCAACGTCTTCGGCGGCTTCACCGTCACCCGCCGCATGCTCGCGATGTTCTCGAGAGGCTGAGGCATGACCGCAGCTGCCGCCACCGAGGCGGCCTACCTCGTCGCGGCCCTGCTGTTCATCCTCAGCCTGGCCGGGCTGTCCAAGCACGAGAGCGCCAAGGGCGGTGTCGCGTTCGGCATCGCCGGCATGGTGATCGCGCTTGCCGCCACCATCGGGTACGCAGTGAACGGTCCGACCGACTGGCCCGCCGGGCTGGCCGCGTCCGGGATCGGGCTGCTCGTCGTCGCGATGGTGATCGGCGCGGTGATCGGCATCTGGAAGGCGTTCCACGTCGAGATGACCGGAATGCCCGAGCTGATCGCGATGCTGCACAGTTTCGTGGGCCTGGCCGCGGTCCTGGTCGGCTGGAACGGGTACTACTCGGTCGAGGCGAAGGGCGCGGCGCAGCACGATGTCGCCAAGTCGCTGCTGCACATCCACCACGCCGAGGTTTTCATCGGCGTGTTCATCGGCGCGGTCACGCTGACCGGTTCGATCGTCGCATACCTGAAGCTGTCGACGCGGATGAAGTCCAACCCGCTGATGCTGCCCGCCCACAACCTGCTCAACCTCGGCGCGCTCGTAGCCTTCGTCGCGCTCACCGTGGCGTTCGTGATCCACCCCAGCCTCGGCCTGCTGATCGCCGTCACCGCGGTCGCACTCGCTCTCGGCTGGCACCTGGTCGCGTCCATCGGCGGCGGCGACATGCCCGTCGTCATCTCGATGCTGAACAGCTACTCCGGCTGGGCGGCTGCGGCGTCCGGGTTCCTGCTGGACAACAACCTGCTCATCGTGACCGGCGCGCTGGTGGGCTCGTCCGGTGCGTACCTGTCCTACATCATGTGCGTGGGCATGAACCGCTCGTTCATCTCGGTGATCGCCGGGGGGTTCGGCAACGAGGGCTCCGCGGCCGACGACAAGGACTACGGCGAGCACCGCGAGATCACCGCCGGGGACACCGCCGAGCTGCTGAAGGACGCGACGTCGGTGATCATCACGCCCGGTTACGGCATGGCGGTCGCGCAGGCGCAGTACCCGGTGGCCGACCTCACCCGCAGGCTGCGCGAGCGCGGGGTGGACGTGCGGTTCGGCATCCACCCGGTCGCGGGCCGGCTGCCGGGCCACATGAACGTCCTGCTCGCCGAGGCCAAGGTGCCGTACGACATCGTCCTGGAGATGGACGAGATCAACGACGACTTCGCGGATACGTCGGTCGTCCTGGTCATCGGCGCGAATGACACCGTGAACCCGGCAGCGATCGACGAGCCGGGCAGCCCGATCGCCGGGATGCCCGTCCTGCACGTGTGGGAGGCCGCCAACGTCGTCGTCTTCAAGCGCTCGATGAACACGGGGTACGCCGGAGTGCAGAACCCGCTGTTCTTCCGCGACAACAGCCAGATGCTGTTCGGCGACGCGAAGGAACGGGTCGAGGACATCATCCGCGCGCTGTAGCGGGCTTCAGTAGGGTCGAGTCATGCGGTTCCGTCGCCTCGGTGCATCAGGTCTGGTCGTCTCGGTCGTGGGGCTGGGGACGAACAACCTCGGCATGAAGCTGGACGACGAGCAGAGCCGCGAGGTCATCGAGGCTGCGCTCGACGCCGGGATCACCCTGTTCGACACGTCCGACTCGTACGGCATGTCCGAGCAGCGGCTGGGCACGCTGCTCGAGGGCCGGCGCGACGACGTCGTCCTGGCCACGAAGTTCGGCAGCGACGTGCGGCCGCGGGGCAACAGCAACGGCGAGGACTGGGGCGCCCGAGGATCACGTCGTTACGTCCGCCGTGCCGTCGAGGCTTCGTTGCGGCGCCTGCGCACCGACTGGATCGATCTCTACCAGCTGCACCGCCCGGATCCCGCGACTCCGGTCGAGGAAACCCTGTCGGCGCTGGACGATCTGGTCCACGAGGGCAAGATCCGATACCTCGGCAGTTCGAACTTCAGCGGCTGGCAGGTGGCCGACGCCGAGTGGATCGCCCGCACGCGCGGGTTCGAGCGCTTCGTCAGCGCGCAGAACGAGTACAACTGGCTCGAGCGTGACATCGAGGACGATCTCGTGCCGGCGCTGGAGCAGTACGAGATCGGGCTCCTGCCGTTCTACCCGCTGGCCAGCGGTCTGCTGACAGGCAAGTACCGGCGCGGCCACGCTCCCCCGGCGGGCAGCCGGATCCAGGCGTGGGGCCGCGAGTCGGTGCTCACCGACGAGACGTTCGACGTGATCGAGGGCCTGGAGGCGTTCGCCGGCGCCCGATCGATCACCCTGCTGGACGTCGCGATCGGCGGGCTGGCCGCGCAGCCGGCGGTCGCCTCGGTGATCGCGGGCGCGACGTCCCGTGCCCAGGTACAGGCCAACGTGGCGGCCGGTGAGTGGCAGCCGACGCTCGAGGACCTGGCCGAGCTCGACGAGCTCACGTCCTGACGTGATCGAGCCGAGCGGCACCGGGCCCGGCGTGATCACCGACGACGGATGCGCGGTCGACCTGTACGCACAGCTACCGGCCATGGGCGAGGCCGAGATCATGTCCGGGACGCTGCCGGCCGGCGCTGCCATTCTCGATCTCGGATGCGGCACGGGTCGCATCGCGCACCGGCTGATCGAGCTGGGACATCCAATCGTTGCCGTCGACCAGTCGGCGGAGATGCTCGCGCACGTCCGTGACGCCGAGACGGTGCGTGCGCCGATCGCCGGACTCGACCTCGGGCGCCGGTTCGAAGGTGTACTCCTCGCCAGCCATCTGGTGAACATCCCGGGACTCGACGACCGGCGCGCCGTGCTTTCGACGGCGGCTCGGCACGTTGATCCGGACGGAATGGTGGTCGCCGAGTGGCATCCGCCGGAGTGGTTCGACCACACGGCCGACGGCGCCGTCGGGATGGCAGGACCGGTGCGAATCGAGCTGAGCGACGTGCATCGCGGCGGCGACCTGCTTGGCGCGACCGTGTCGTACTGGGCCGGCGACGGACTCTGGACGCAGACGTTCAGCGCGCGCCGACTCAGCGACTCTCAGCTGGCCAGCGAACTGACCGCGGTCGGCCTGCGGTTCGGGACATTCCTCACCGACGACCGCACCTGGTTTGCCGCCCGTCCGCCGTTGTGAGAGCGGGATTACCAGCACGGTGGGGCCCAGGTGCAGCAGGTCGTCTGGATCGCCGGTCGCCACGGGTGTGCGGTGCTGGCGGGCGCAGATGAACACCGACGCATCTACGACGGCACTACCGCCAGCGATGCCCAACAGGGTTCCCGGTGAGTCGCGCTGTCCTCGCATCCAGCGGTACCACGCTCGTGCGAGATTGCTTAACCAGGCGTGCGATAGGCGTTTGGGAGGTCCTGCCCGTCACGCCTGGGCGAGTGCACCAGCAGGAACGAGCACCCGCTGACCCGCCGTCGCTACCGTCATCGGTCCAGTAGCCGTGCAGCGCCTCCGAAACGTATGCGAAGACGCTCGCGACCCGCCCCTCGTCCACCGCGCGACGAGCGGCCTCGACCTGTGGGGATCGCAACGAGATCGCAATCTTGACGCGATCGGTCATACCCGATCGTACTGGTCTGAACGGACGCTCGACATGCTCGAATCGTGCCATGAAGCAACGGCTGTAATGCCGTTGTCCACAGACCGAGACGTTGACGCTACAGGGCTTCGACGGGCGGCAGGCCGAACATCGTCGGCGCGTTCTGGACGTGCTCGCGGATGTCCTCACGGCTGCCGTCGGCGGAGTCGAGCCACGCGAACAGAGGCTCCTCGACCTCCGGGTTGACGAAGTACATCAGCGACTGGCGATCGTCCAGTCCGTGGTTGCGCACCTGGTGGTACAGCGGCGCGATCTTGCCGGCCGACAGTGCCGTGAGCACCGAGCCGGGCATGATCACGATCTCGTCCGCGTCGGGCAGCATCGGCTTGACGTCGCCGTCGACGTAGATCTCCAGGCCGGGCGCCGTCGAGTGCAGCACGGTGACCATGTGGCCGTCCTCGTGCCTGTCCTGCAGCAGGTCACGCTCGGGCGGTGTCGGCAGGCAGTAGTTGATCTGCAGGTAGGAGGCCTTCTCGAATGCCGGAGCGGCGTCAGCGCCGAACTCCCTGGCAACCTCATCGAGAATGGCGCCGACGAGGGGCGCCAGCGAGTCACGCCAGCGCAGGAAGGATTCGGTCAGGTCCGCGATGTCGCTCGAGTTGGGGATCAGGTCGAGCCGGCTGGACCAGAGCGTGAAGCACTCGTTCATGTCCGGGCGCTCCGGCGAGATCGAGTACTCGATCCCGAACGGACGGTAACCGTAGTTGTGGTCGTCGCTGCCGTGCTTGAGCTTGTCGTCTTCGGGCCGCCGGAAGAAGTCGACTGCGGTGGAGATCGCGGTCGTCAGGCGGGCGGCGTCGAGGTCGGCGAGCTTCACGACCGCGTAGCCCGAATCGATGATGTCGTGGGCTGCCTTGGAGACGGCGGCGAGTGCAACGGTCTGAGTCACTGTGGAGCCTTCCCTGTGGGGATAGAGGTGTTGTGATGTGAATGTTTGGGCCACAGCCCGGACGAACCATACAGACAACAGGCAGCCACCGCTTGACCGCCGGGCCGGTGTCTCAGGTATGGATTCTCGTGTCGCTCGGTGAAAGTCGGCCTGAGGCGCGGTGCCGGTCATATGACCGGTCCGTTTCCTCAGACCGCTTCCCGAACCCGGCGTGCACCTTTCAATGCACCGGGCTCTCCACAAGTCCCGTTCGGGACGGGTGAATCTTCTGATCCGGTGGTCGGCCAAGGCGAGGGGATGATCGAGCCGCGGTAGCGATAGCGGGTCGTGCCTATCTTCTGCGGATCGATCAGTTCCCTCTCGCCGACGGTTGGCCACCAGCCGCCATGGCAGTACTGGCGGCGCAGTTGCTTCCAGGTGGAGCGGCGGTGTTTGCGGCGCAACCATCGCCAGACCGTGGACCACACGTAGTGGCTCAGGTAGGCGAAGGTGGCCGACGACGAGCCGGTCCGGAAGTAGGCGCACCAGCCACGAACCGCTGGGTTGAGCCTGCGCAGCAGGTCATCCAGCGTCTGGTGCACCCCGACCTGTCGGCACAACGTCTTGATCTTGGCCATCGCCGCCCGCAAGGACTTCTTGGCCGGGTAGGTATAGACGTAGTGCTTGCTGGTGCCTCGTTTGCGGTGACGCTGGATGCGCCAGCCGAGGAAGTCCAGCCCCTCATCGATATGGGTGATCAGTGTCTTGTCCGGTGACAGGCGCAAGCCCATCGTGGACAACACGACCGCGATCTGCTCGCGCAGGTTCTCGGCGTCGGCCCGGGTGCCCTTGATGACCAGACACCAGTCATCGGCATACCGCACGAGGCGATAGTTGGGCAGGCCGTGGCGACGACGTTTGGCCCGCTGCACTGCCGTGCTTCGCGGTCCTCCCGGCAGCCCGGCGATGAACTCGTCGAGGACCGAGAGAGCCACGTTGCTCAACAGCGGCGAGAGGATCGACCCCTGCGGGGTCCCGGCGGTGGTCTTCCGCAAGGCCTTGTCCTCACCGAGGACACCGGACTTGAGGAACGCCTTCACCAGGTCCAGGACGCGGCGGTCTGCGATCCGATCTCGCACCCGGTCCATCAGGGCCGGATGCGAGATCTCGTCGAAGCACGCCTTGATGTCGCCTTCCACGATCCACTCATAGCTTCGTGGTTTCGAGGTCAGATACCAGACCTCGGCGACTGCGTCGTGGGCCCGACGCCCCGGACGGAACCCATAGGAGCATGGGAGGAAATCCGTCTCGAAGATCGGCTCCAACACCAGTTTCAGCGACGCTTGGACCACCCGGTCGGTGATCGTGGCGATCCCCAGACGGCGCAACTTGCCGCCACTCTTGGGGATCATCCGCTCCCGCACCGGGAGCGGCCGGAAACTGCGGTCCTTTAACGAGGATCGCAGCGCGTCGAGGAACTCCTCGACTCCGACCTGCTCCACGATCGACGACGCGGTCGCGCCGTCGACCCCGGCAGTCCTTGCGCCTTTGTTGCCCCGCACCCGATCCCAGCCCACCAACAGGAAGGCCGGGTCGGCGACGAGATTGAACAGGTCGTCGAAGCTGCGATGAGGATCATCACGAGCCCAACGGTGCAGCTTGGTCTGAATCTCCAGTACCCGAACCTCGGCATGTTGCAGCGCCGCGTCCGACTCATCGGTGTTCACCAACGAACCTCCTGGCCTTCCAGCATCCGCACTGCTCGACTTGCTGGCCCCCTTCGCCCTGCGTCCGGCTCTCCCGGACCCCAGCGGCGGGTCGTCACGCCCGCGACTACTACGGGGCCTCCGCCCCGACCTGCGGCCTTCAGCCGGCAACGGGCCTGCCCCCGGCTCGTCCTGGCTGGACAAGCACGGAAGCGACCGCAGGACGGTTCCCACGTTCACCAAGCAATCGATCGGCCAGGGAGGTGCCCAGCTCTACTCCGGCAGCATCGCCACGGCTACGCCGCAGACCTTCACCATGGCCTCCCCACCGTTGGAACTAGACGGCTTCGGAGTTGACGATCCACACGCCGACGACATCGCCACCGACCAGATCGTCACGCACTGCGCACCGGCCCACATCCACCAGGTTGGAGCCGGCTTCGCTGTTACGGAGCGTCAAACACTGGTTCACTCACGTTGCACCTTCTGGCCTCGCCGCACGGACCTGCGCTGTCTGGCAGTGCCAGCACATCCCGCGTTCGTCAGGGCCGCTTGCCACCATCCCCGGCGTTCCTCGGATCAGACTGCCCCCAGGCTTCTATCGGGCCGCTGCGACGGCCCAACGGTGACGGTCTCCCACCCCCACTCGATCAACTCGGCGCCTCGTGGCGCACAGTTCAGCCGCGAAGGAACGCGAACGTCTCGTGCTGCTGCTCGACAGCGCTGCGGAGCGCGGCCGGGCTCGGCCCGTGCCGGAGCACCTCGCGGGACACGCTCGGCAGGACCGCGCGCAGGCCGTCACCGAAGATCCGCCGCACGTCGTCCGCCGTGCCGCCCTGCGCTCCGATGCCCGGCACGAGGAACGGCCCGTTGAGCCGGCCCAGGTCGACGCCGGCCGTGCCGATCGTCGCGCCGACGACGACGCCGACCGAGCCGAGCGGCGCCGCACCCGCGTTGCGGCCGGCCACCTCGTCGAGCACGGACTGGGCAACCGTCCGGCCGTCCGCGGTGCGCGCATGCTGGACCTGCGGACCCTCGGGATTGGAGGTGAGCGCTAGCACGAAGGCACCGCTGCCGTACACCTGGATCGCGTCGAACGCCGGCTGCAGTGAGCCCACGCCGAGGTACGGGCTGAGGGTGATCGCGTCGACGGCGAGCGGCGAGGACGGGTCGAGGTAGGCACGCGCATATGCCGTCATGGTCGAGCCGATGTCGCCACGCTTGACGTCCAGGATCACCAACGCGCCGGCCGCCCGGCACGCCGCAACGGTGCGCTCCAGGACCGCGATGCCGGCCGAGCCGTACGTCTCGAAGAAGGCCGACTGCGGCTTGACCACCGCGGCGCCCGGCCCGAACGCCTCGACGCACGTGTCGGCGAACGCGTCGAGCCCGGCGAGGTCATCGGTGAGTCCCCACGCGTGCAGCAGGGCCGGGTGCGGGTCGATGCCGACGCACAGCGAGCCCCGCTCGTCCAGGGCCGCGCCCAGCCGCGCGCCGAACGGGGTGGTGATCAGGTTTTCCCCGCCAGGCGTCGGTTCGACGGCCGCCAACCGGTGCCGCGCGGGGAAGACCTGATCGGATCGGCCGGTCACTCGGACGCTGCCGGCTGCAGCTCGCGGTCCGTGCGATGGGCGAACGCGACCGCGTCGGAGACGGACGCGAAGCCGCGCTCGTCCAGGGCCGCGTCGAGTTCGGCCAGGACGCGCACGGGCGCGTGCGGATCGCCGAAGACCGCGGTGCCCACCGAGACCGCCGACGCGCCGGCCAGCAGGAACTGCAACGCGTCCAGCCCGGACCGAATGCCGCCCATTCCGAGAATCGGCAGGTGGGGTAAGGCCTTCCTGACCTGCCACACGCAGCGGACGGCCACCGGGCGGATCGCCGGTCCGGACAGCCCGCCGGTCACGCCACCGAGGACCGGCCGCATCGTGTCGGTGTCGATCACCAGGCCCAGCAGCGTGTTGATCAGCGAGAAACCGTCGGCTCCGGCGTCGGCGCAGGCGCGGGCGATGAGGGTGATGTCGGTGACGTCCGGTGACAGCTTGGCGAACACCGGTTGGTCCGGGTCGGCCGCACGACGGACCGCGCCAACCACCCGCGAGGAGGCGATCGCGTCGCAGGCGAAGACCTGTCCGCGGCTCTCGACGTTCGGGCAGGAGATGTTGACCTCGATCATCGACACGGCCGGGTTGCCGGCAAGCCTGCGCGCCAGCTCCACGTACTCGTCGGTGTGCCCGCCCGCGATCGACACCACGGTGCGGGCGCCGTGCGCGGCCAGCCAGGCCAGGTCGTTCTCGAGGAACGAGTCGATCCCCGGACCCTGCAGACCGATCGAGTTGAGCATGCCGCTGGGTGTCTCGGCCATTCGCGGCGTCGGCCGTCCCGAACGTGGCCTGGTCATGATCGACTTCGTCACCACGGCGCCGAGCTGGGACACGTCGAAGAACTGCTGCAGCTCGCGCCCGGCCGCCGCGCACCCCGATGCGGTCAGCACGGGGTTCGGCAGGGTGAGCGGGCCGAGGGTGGTGGTCAGGTGCGCCATGTCGACCCCATCGCGTCCGCCCCGACCAGATCCGGCGGGAGCGTGCCGACGTCGTCCCAGCGCACCCGGTCGGCATCGAACACCGGCCCGTCGACGCAGGACCGCACGAACCGCGGGGTCCCGTCGTCACCGCATACCGGCAGCACGCAGGTCATGCAGACCCCGATGCCGCAGGCCATCGACTCCTCGACGGCCACCTGCGCACGGATGGAGTGCTCGCGGGCGATGTCGCCCACCGCGCGCAGCATGCCCATCGGCCCGCAGGCGTAGACGACCTCGGCGTCGATCCGCTCGATCGCGGCGGGCAGGGCATCGGTGATCAGCCCCTTCTCGCCCGCGGATCCGTCGTCGGTGGTGACGGTCACCGAGCCGGCCAGCCGCTTGGCGACCAGCTCGCCGAACAGCCGCGAACCGGTGGCGGCGCCGAGCAGGAACTCGACCGGTGAACCGGCCTCGATCAGCTGCGCGGCAAGGGGAATCAGCGGCGCGGTGCCGTAGCCGCCGCCGACGAGTACCGCAGGTGCCGCGGTTGACGGCAGCGGGAACTGGGTGCCGAGCGGGCCGACCAGGTCGAGGGTCTCCCCCGCTCCGCGCTGCAGCAGCCACTGCGTACCCGCGCCGTGGGCGGCGACGACGAACTGGATCGTGCCGGCGAACTGTCCGGTCGGGGTCGCGCCGTACAGGGCGAACGCCCGGCGCAGCACCATCGACGTGTTCTCGCCGCCCACGCCGACCGCGACGAAGTGGCCCGGCTTGAACCCCTGCGCGATGCCCGGTGCGATGACGGTGAACTGCACGTAGTCGCCGACGCGCTGCACCCCGAAGATCTCCCCGATCTCGTGAACAGCGGTCATGACGCGCCGCCGCGCCAGGCGGCCAGTTGTCGGTGCAGATCCTGCAGGGAGCGCACCCCTATCTCGCCGCGGGCCAGCTCCTCGATGCCCTGCACGCAGGCGGCCGCGGCCTGGACGGTGGTGATGCACGGGATGCCCGCCGCCACCGCGGCGGTGCGGATCTCGTAGCCGTCGACGCGCGGGCCGGAGTTGCCGGGCGCGCCGCGCGGAGTGTTGATCACCAGGTCCACCTCTCCGGCAACGATCTTCTCGACCACGTTCCCCGGACCGTCGCTGAACTTGCCGACGACGTCCGCGTTCACGCCGTTGCGTCGCATTACCTGCGCGGTGCCCTCGGTGGCCAGGACCCGGAAGCCCAGATCGGACAGCCGCTTCACCGGGAAGATCGCCGCCCGCTTGTCACGGTTGGCGATGCTGACGAAGACGGTGCCCTTAAGTGGCAGGGAACCGTACGCCGCGGCCTGGCTCTTGGCGAACGCGGCGCCGAAGGTCGCGTCGAAGCCCATCACCTCGCCGGTGGACTTCATCTCCGGGCCGAGGATCGAGTCGACTTGGTCGCCACCGGGAGTGCGGAACCGGTGGAACGGCAGGACGGCCTCCTTCACCGCGATCGGCGCGTCCGACGGCAGATCGCCGCCGTCGCCGGACGCCGGCAGCAGGCCCTCGGCGCGTAGCCCGGCGATCGTGCTGCCCAGAGCGATGCGCGCCGCCGCCTTCGCCAACTGCACGGCCGTCGCCTTGGACACGAACGGCACGGTGCGGCTGGCCCGCGGGTTCGCCTCCAGGACGTACAGCACGTCCCCGGCCATCGCGTACTGGACGTTGATCAGCCCGCGGACGCCGATGCCCCGCGCAAGCGCGAGCGTAGAGCTCCGGACGGCCGCGATGTCCGCGGTGCCGAGCGTGATCGGCGGCAGCGCGCAGGCCGAGTCGCCGGAGTGGATGCCCGCCTCCTCGATGTGCTCCATCACGCCGCCCAGGTACAGGTCGGTGCCGTCGTACAGCGCGTCCACGTCGATCTCCACCGCGTCGTCGAGGAAACGGTCGACGAGCACGGGGTGTTCGGCCGTGATCTCGGTGGCCCGGTTGATGTAGTCGGACAGGTGGCCCTCGTCGTAGACGATCTCCATGCCCCGCCCGCCCAGGACGTACGACGGCCGGACCAGCACCGGGTAGCCGATGCCGTCGGCGACCGCCTTGGCCTGCTCGAACGAGGTCGCGGTGCCGTGCTTGGGCGCGGGCAGGTCGGCCTCGGCCAGCACCCGCCCGAACGCGCCGCGGTGCTCGGCCAGGTCGATCGCCTCGGGCTGGGTGCCGAGTACCGCGATGCCCGCGTCCTTCAGCCGCTGCGCCAGGCCCAGCGGCGTCTGCCCGCCGAGCGTGCAGATGACCCCGGCGACGTCACCGGACTGCTGCTCGGCGTGGATGACCTCAAGAACGTCCTCGAACGTCAGCGGCTCGAAGTACAGGCGGTCGGCGGTGTCGTAGTCGGTGGACACCGTCTCCGGGTTGCAGTTGATCATGATCGTCTCGTAGCCGGCGTCGCGCAGCGCCATGACCGCGTGCACGCACGAGTAGTCGAACTCGATGCCCTGCCCGATCCGGTTCGGCCCGCTGCCGAGGATGATCACCTTCGGCTTGTCACGCTGCTCGGCGACCTCGGTCTCCTCGTCGTAGGACGAGTAGTAGTACGGCGTGGCGGCAGCGAACTCGGCCGCACAGGTGTCGACAGTCTTGTAGACGGGACGGATCCCCGCCCGCAACCGCAGCAGCCGCACCCCGTTCTCGCCGGACAGTTCCGGGCGTAGCCGGGCCAGCTGCACATCGGAGATCCCGTGGCGTTTCGCCTTGTGCAGCAGGGCAGGCGTGAGCGCGGGCGCGTCGACGAGCTCGGTACGCAGTTCGGTGATCTGGGCGATCTGATCGATGAACCACGAGTCGATCCCGGTCGCCACGGCCACCTGCTCGACGCGCGCGCCGGCTCGCAGCGCGCGCTCGACGTAATAGAGGCGGCCGTCGGCGGGGACGGCGGCCCGGGCGAGCAGTTCGTCCAGCTGCAGGTCGTCCTCGGAAGCGGTCCAGAAGCCGGCCGCCTTGGTCTCCATCGAGCGCATCGCCTTGCCGAGGGCCTCGGTGAAGTTCCGCCCGATCGCCATCGCCTCCCCGACGCTCTTCATATGGGTGGTCAGGACCGGGTCGGCGCCCGGGAACTTCTCGAAGGCGAAGCGCGGGATCTTCACCACGACGTAGTCGAGCGTCGGCTCGAACGCGGCCGGCGTCTTGAGCGTGATGTCGTTGGGGATCTCGTCGAGCGTGTAGCCGACGGCGAGCTTCGCCGCGATCTTCGCGATCGGGAAGCCGGTGGCCTTGGACGCGAGGGCGCTCGACCGCGACACCCGCGGGTTCATCTCGATCACGATCATCCGCCCGGTTCGGGGGTCGATCGCGAACTGGATGTTGCAGCCGCCGGTGTCCACGCCCACCTCGCGCAGCACCGCGATACCGAGGTCGCGCATGTCCTGGTACTCGCGGTCGGTGAGCGTCATCGCCGGCGCGACGGTGATCGAGTCGCCGGTGTGCACGCCCATCGGGTCGACGTTCTCGATCGAGCAAACGACCACGACGTTGTCGTTCCGGTCGCGCATCAGCTCGAGCTCGAACTCCTTCCAGCCGTAGACGGACTCCTCGACCAGGACCTCGTGCACCGGGCTCGCCGACAGGCCGCGGGCGACCATCGTGCGTACCTCGTCCGCGTCACCGGCCAGGCCCGACCCGAGCCCACCCATCGTGAAACTGGGCCGGATGACGACCTTGTTGCCAACTCCCGCGGCGAACTCGACCGCCTCCACGAGCGTGTGGCAGACGAGCGACGACGGGGTCTGGCCCCCGACGGTGCGGACGATCTCCTTGAACCGCTGGCGATCCTCGCCGCGCTGGATCGCCTCGATGTCTGCCCCGATCAGCTCGACGCCGTACTTGTCCAGGATCCCGGCGTCGTGCAGGGCGACCGCGAGGTTCAGCGCGGTCTGGCCGCCAAGCGTCGGCAGGATCGCGTCCGGGCGCTCGGCCGCGATCACCTTCTCGACGTACTCCGTCGTCAGCGGCTCGATGTAGGTGGCGTCGGCGAACTCGGGGTCGGTCATGATCGTCGCCGGGTTCGAGTTGATCAGGCTCACCCGGAAGCCCTCTGCCCGCAGCACGCGGCAGGCCTGGGTGCCGGAGTAGTCGAACTCGCAGGCCTGCCCGATCACGATCGGTCCCGAGCCGATGACCAGGATGTGCTCGATGTCGGTCCGCTTCGGCATCAGACCTCGCCCCCCACCCGCATCGCGCTGGAACGGTCCGCGGATCTTCCTGCGCCTGGTAGTGCCCGTGACGACTGACGCAGGAAGATCGCGGGCGTGTTCACTTGCCAGCCTCCAGCAACTGCACGAAGCGGTCGAACAGGTACGCGGCGTCGTGCGGTCCGGCCGCGGCCTCGGGGTGGTACTGGACGCTGAATGCCCGCGCGTCAAGGGCTCGGAGCCCCTCGACCACGTTGTCGTTCAGGCACACGTGGCTGACCTGCACGGCACCAAACTCGGTCTCGCTCGGCGTATCGAGCGGGGCGTCCACCGCGAAGCCGTGGTTGTGCGAGGTGATCTCGACCTTGCCACTCGCGCGGTCCTGCACCGGCTGGTTGATGCCGCGGTGCCCGTAGCCGAGCTTGTACGTGCCGAAGCCGTAAGCACGTCCGAGGAGCTGATTGCCGAAGCAGATGCCGAAGATCGGCACGCCGCGGCGCAGCAGTTCGCGGACCGTGCCGACCGCGGCGTCGGCGGTCGCCGGATCACCAGGTCCGTTGGCGAGGAACACCGCATCGGCACCCGTCGCCAGAACCTCATCGGCGGTGGACGTCGACGGCAGGACGATCGAGGTGACCCCCCGCTCGGCCATCCGGTGCGGCGTCATCGTCTTGATCCCGTAGTCGATCGCGGCGACCGTGAACCGGTGCTCGCCGATCGCCTCCACCCGGTAGGCCGCCGAGGTGGTGACCTGCGCCGACAGGTCCGCGCCCGCCATCTGCGGAGACGCGATCACCTTCTGCAGCAGGGAATCCGCGTCGAGATCGGCACTGGAGACGCCGCAGCGCATCGCGCCGCGCTCGCGCAGGTGGCGGGTAAGCGCGCGGGTGTCGATGCCGCTGATCCCGACGACGCCCTGCTCGGTCAGCTCCTCGTCGAGCGAGCGCCGGGCCCGCCACGACGACGGCCGGCGCGCCGGGTCGCGCACGACGTAGCCGGCGACCCAGATCCGCCGCGACTCCGCGTCCTCGTCGTTCATGCCGGTGTTGCCGATGTGCGGCGCGGTCTGCACGACGACCTGCCGGTGGTAGGACGGGTCGGTCAACGTCTCCTGGTAGCCGGTCATCCCGGTCGCGAACACCGCCTCGCCGAACGACTCCCCGACGGCCCCGTAGGCCTCGCCGCGAAAGGTGCGCCCGTCCTCGAGCACCAGCATTGCGCCGCTCATCCGGCCGCCCCTCTCCCCGTCCAGTGACGGATCCCGGCTCCGGGTGATGGCAAATCCTGCGTCACTCGATGCTGCGATACGTCACTCGACCTATCGCGCAGTGCGTTGATCGCGCGGACCCAGTCGGGGTACGCGGCCTTGTCGTCGGCCCGCAGGCCGGTGTCGAGTTCGGCGTCACCGAGGCGCCAGGTGATGACCAGCAGTCCGCCCGCGCCGACCACCTGCCCGGCCAGCCCCGGCGCCAGGCGCGCGCCGACGATCGCCGCCGCCGGCAGGAAGATCGGGCCCGCGCCGACGCGATCGATCCGGACGCCGGACGGGTAGAGCGTCGCCGTCGCGCTGGCCCGCCGGCCCAGGCCGCGGTGCACGACGCGGTCCTGCCAGCTCGACGCGAACGTGGTACCGACGTACAGCCCAGCCAGCGTGGCGAGCGTCGCAGCGCCGAGATCGGACGGCACGGCCGGCAGGTCCGCGAGATCGGACTGCCGCGCCGCGCGGTTGCGCCAACCCCGCCACATCCCGAGCAGGGCGAGCGCGAGCAGCAGCAGGCAGATCACCACCAGCCAGGCCCGCGTCATGCGGTGACCGACTGCCGCAGCTCGCCGTCCAGAACCGTCGCCCGGCCGCGCAGGAACGTCGCCACGACCCGCGCCGGGAGCGTCCGTCCGGCGAACGGCGTGTTGCGCGACTTCGACGCCAGGGCGCTCGGGTCGACGAGGTACGAGCCGTGCGGGTCGAGCACCGTGAGGTTGGCCGGCTCGCCGCGCTGGATCGGCCGGCCATGGCCCGGTACCCGGCCGATCGACGCGGGGCGCACGCTCATCCGGTCGGCGACGCCGGCCCAGTCGAGCAGGCCGGCCGAGACCATCGTCTCGGCCACGACACCGAGCGCGGTCTGCAGGCCAAGCATCCCGAAGGCCGCCTCGCCGAAGGCATGGTCCTTGTCGTGGGGAGCGTGCGGTGCGTGGTCGGTGGCGACCGCGTCGATCGTGCCGTCGGCCAGCCCGGCCCGCAGCGCGGCGACGTCCTCGTCCGGTCGCAGCGGCGGGTTCACCTTGAACACCGGGTCGTACGAGGCGAGCAGGTCGCAGGTGAGCAGCAGGTGGTGCGGCGTGACCTCGGCGGTGACCGCGATCCCGCGCCGCTTGGCCCAGCGGATCACCTCGACGCTGCCAGCCGTCGAGACATGGCAGACGTGCAGCCGCGACCCAGTGTGCTCGGCCAGCATGACGTCCCGCGCGACGATCGATTCCTCGGCGACGGCGGGCCAGCCGGGCAGCCCCAGGCGGCCGGACACCTCGCCCTCGTGGCAACACGCCGCACCGTCGGCCAGCCGCGGGTCCTGGGCGTGCTGCGCGATCACCGCGTCGAACGGCTTGACGTACTCCAGGGCGCGACGCATGAGGCGCGAGTCGTGCACGCAGTGGCCGTCATCGCTGAACACCCTTACCGCAGCGGCAGATCTGGCCATGCTGGCGATCTCCGCGAGTTGCTCACCGGCCAATCCCATCGACACGGCGCCGACGGGCCGGACGTCGACGAGTCCGGCGCGGTCCCCCAGCCTGGCGACCTGCTCGACGATCTCGGCCGAGTCGGCGACCGGGTCGGTGTTCGCCATCGCGTGCACCGCCGTGAAGCCGCCGAGTGCAGCCGCAGCCGACCCGGAGGCGACGGTCTCGGCGTCCTCGCGGCCGGGCTCACGCAGGTGGGTGTGCAGGTCGACGAGGCCAGGCAGCAGGATCAGGCCGCCGCAGTCGACAACCTGCGCGTCGGCATCCGCGACCCGCCCGACGCCGGCGATGACCCCGCCGTCGAGCAGCACGTCGACCGCCTTGCCACCAAGCGGTGCGACACCCTTCAGCAGGACGCTCACTCGGCTTCCTCGACGGCTGGCGCGGGATCACCGGCGCCGGACAGCAGCCGGAACAGGACCGCCATCCGCACCGCCACGCCGGCCTGCACCTGCTCGAGCACCACCGAGCGCGCATGGTCCGCGGCCGCGGACGAGATCTCCAGACCACGGTTCATCGGACCCGGGTGCAGCACCGGCACGTGGTCGGCGAGCAGGTCCAGCCGCTCCGGCGACAGGCCGTAACCGATCGCGTACTCGTGCTCGGTCGGGAAATACCCAACGCCGGCTCCGCAAGCGTCGCCGGGCAACCCGCTCTGCATCCGCTCGCGCTGCACGCGCAGCATCATCACCGCGTCGACGTCACCGAAGGCCTTCCCGGACAGCGTCGCGTCCAGGTCCCAGCTCGTCTCGCACGGCCAGGCGTCCACACCCGACGGCATCAGCGTCGGCGGCGCGACCAGCGTGACCTGGGCACCGAGCGTCTTGAGCAGCAGGACGTTCGAGCGCGCGACCCGGCTGTGCGTGATGTCGCCGACGATGACCACGTGCCGGCCGTCGAGCTCGCCCAGGCGGGACCGCATCGTGTAGGCGTCGAGCAGCGCCTGGGTGGGATGCTCGTGCGTGCCGTCGCCGGCGTTGACCACGTGGCAGTCCACCCAACCGGCGATCCGCTGCACCGCGCCGGACGTGCCGTGCCGCACCACCAGCGCGTCCACGCCCATCGCGGCAACGGTGAGCGCCGTGTCGCGCAGGCTCTCGCCCTTGCTGACGCTGGAGCCCTTGGCGCTGACGTTGATCACGTCGGCCGAGAGCCACTTGCCGGCGATCTCGAAGGACGACCGGGTGCGGGTGGAGTCCTCGAAGAACAGGTTGACGATCGTGCGGCCGCGCAGCGGGGGGAGCTTCTTGACCTCGCGCGACTGGATCGCGTGCATCTGCTGGGCGGTGTCGAGGATCGCGATCGCCTCGTCGCGGTCGAGGTCCGCTGCTGAGAGCAGGTTCTTCATCTCGTGCCCTCCGGGTCGGTGACGGTGACCGCGTCGCGCCCGTCGATCTCCTGCAGGGCGACGCGGACGAGCTGATCGCTGGACGTCGGGACGTTCTTGCCGACGTAGTCGGCGCGGATCGGCAGCTCGCGGTGTCCCCTGTCGACCAGCACCGCGAGCTGCACCGCGCGCGGGCGGCCGAGGTCGTTCAGCGCGTCGAGCGCGGCGCGGATCGTTCGCCCGGAGTAGAGCACGTCGTCGACCAGCACGACGGTGCGGCCGCCAATGCCGCCTTCGGGCTCGACGGTCCGCCCGAGCGGCCGGACGCCGCGCAGCCGCAGGTCGTCGCGGTAGAGCGTGGTGTCCAGGGAGCCGACCGGCACGTGCACGTCGGCGAAGACGGCGATGCGTGCGGCCAGCCGCTGCGCCAGCGGGGCGCCTCGAGTGGGGATGCCGAGCAGGACCGCGTCGAAGCCGGCCTTGGCGATGTTCTCGATGATCTGGTGCGCCATCCGGTCGATGACGCGGGCCACGTCAGCATCGCCGAGGATGGGAGCGCCGGGCGAGACGCCCGTCTGCGCATGGGTATGACCGGTCATGCGGGGTCCCGGCGAAAGTGCGGAGCGCTTTTTGCGGAGCAGTTCCGTGCGGTGCTCATGCCGACCTCCTTGTCCGCCTCACTGGACGGGCCTTTAAAGGATGTCTGTCTCCGGCACTGTAACAGCCGCGAGCAGCCGGTCCGCGCGCAGCCACGCCGGGCGAATCGCGCCCGGGAAGGTGCCTCAGGAGTGCGCGGGCTGCTCGCGCAGGACGCGCGCGAGGACGCCGTTGACGAAGCGCGGCGACTCGTCCGTCGACAGCGTCTTGGCCAGCTCGACCGCCTCGTCGATCACGACCGCGGCCGGCACGTCGGGCCGCCAGAGCAGCTCGTACACGCCGAGGCGCAGCACGGCACGGTCGACCCCGGGCATGCGCGGGACGGTCCAGCCCTCGGCACACTCGGCCAGGATCTCGTCGATGCGGCCGCGGTTGGCCTCGATGCCCTCGACCAGCTCGACCGTGTACTCGTTCACCGGCGGATCGGCCAGGCTGACCCGCTCACCGAGCGTGACCGTCGCGGGCACGGCACGCGCATCGGACTCGTACAGGACGTCGACCGCCCGCTTACGCGCCTTGCTGCGAGCCGTCATTGCACGGCCGTGGCGTGCTGCGCGCTTACTCCGGTTGTCACTAGCTGTTGACGCGTCCCAGGTAGCGGCCGTCGCGGGTGTCGACCCTGACCTTCTCGCCGGTGGACACGAACAGCGGGACCTGGATCTCGGCGCCGGTCTCGAGCGTCGCCGGCTTGGTGCCGCCGGTGGCGCGGTCGCCCTGCAGGCCGGGGTCGGTGTGGCTGATGATCAGCTCGACGCTGGTCGGCAGCTCGACGTACAGCGGGACGCCCTCATGCACCGCGACGACCACCTCGGCGTTGTCGAGCAGGTAGTCGGCGGCCTCGCCCACGGTCCCGCTGGGGACGTGCAGCTGCTCGTAGGTCTCACCGTCCATGAAGACGAAGTCGGTGCCCTCCTTGTACAGGTAGGACATCGCGCGCTTGTCGACGGTCGCGGTGTCGACCTTGGTACCGGCGTTGAACGTGCGGTCGACCACCTTGCCCGACAGGACGTTCTTCAGCGTCGTCCGGACGAACGCACCGCCCTTGCCCGGCTTGACGTGCTGGAACTCGATGACGGTCCAGAGGTTCCCGTCGAGGTTCAGGACCAGGCCGTTCTTGAGCTCGTTGGTGCTTGCCACGAGTGCGTTCGTCTCCCTGCTGCGGAACACCGCGCACCGAACGGCGACGGCCAACCGAGCAGTCTAGTTCAAGCGAGTGCCCGGACATCCCGGGCGGGCATAGCATCGCCCGGTGACGACGGAGCAGACCGAGCAGCGCGCGGTCGGGCTCCGATCCGAGCGCGGGCCGGTCCTGATCGCGGTGATGCTCGCGACCGGACTCGTCGCGCTGGACTCCACGATCATCGCCACCGCCATCCCGTCGGTCGTGACCGATCTCGGCGGGTTCGCGCAGTACCCGTGGCTGTTCTCGATCTACCTGCTGACCCAGGCCGTGACCGTGCCCCTGTACGGCAAGTTCGCCGACGTGGTCGGGCGAAAGCCGATGATGTTCCTCGGCATCGCGATCTTCCTGCTCGGATCCGTGCTGTGCGGGTGCGCCTGGAACATGCTCTCGCTCATCGTCTTCCGGGCGCTGCAGGGCTTCGGCGCCGGTGCCGTGCTGCCGATCAGCATGACGATCATCGGCGACATCTACAGCGTCCGCGAACGGGCCAAGGTGCAGGGCTACACGGCCAGCGTCTGGGGAGCGGCGTCGGTGCTCGGCCCCACGCTGGGCGGGGTGTTCTCGCAGTACCTGACCTGGCGGTGGATCTTCTTCGTCAACCTGCCGGTCGGCCTGCTGGCCGCCTGGATGCTCGCGACCCACCTGCACGAGAGCGTCACCCGCCGCAAGCACCGGATCGACTACGCCGGCGCGACGCTGCTGACCGCCGGGTGCACCCTGCTGATCCTCGGCCTGCTGGAGGGCGGCGTCTCGTGGAGCTGGGTGTCCGCGCCCGGTGTCACCGTCTTCGCGCTCGGGGCCGCGGCGCTGATCGGCTTCGTGCTCGTCGAGCTGCACGCGGCCGAGCCGATCCTGCCGATGTGGGTGTTCGGCCACCGCACGCTCGTCGGCGCGAACCTGGCCGCCCTGCTCGTCGGCGTGCTGCTGATCGGGCTCAGCTCGTACGTGCCCAGCTTCGCGCAGGGCGTGCTCGGGACGGGCGCACTCGTCGCCGGCTTCACCCTGGCCGCGATGAGCGTGGGCTGGCCGATCGCGTCCACCCTGTCCGGGCGGGCCTACATGCGGATCGGGTTCCGCGACACGGCTCTGATCGGAAGCGCGGTACTGATCGCGGGCGCGGTGCTGTGCGCGCTGCTGCCCCGGCACACCCATCTGATCGAGCTGGGCGGTGCCTGCTTCGTCGTGGGCGCCGGTCTGGGCCTGGCGTCCACCCCGGTGCTGGTTGCCGTGCAGTCGGTCGTCGGCTGGGAGCGACGCGGCGTCGTGACCGGGACGAACATGTTCTTCCGGACGATGGGCAGCGCTGTCGGAGCCGCCGTCTTCGGGGCGATTGCGAACACGACGCTGAGCCGGCGGTTCAGCCACCCGCCGGCGGCGCTCGCCGGCCGGCTGCCCGACAACACCGACGCCACCAGCCTGGTGCTGGGCGGGCACCTGAAATCGGAGCCGCGCCCGGTCGCGTCCTACATCCAGGACAGCCTGTACCAGGCCACGCACCACGTGTTCGTCGCGCTGGTCGTCGTGGCACTCGTCGGCGTGCTCGCGATCGCGCTGATGCCGCGGCGGACCTCGGAGCTCACCGTCCCGACCGCGCCGACGCCCCACTGAGCGCGCCGCTGGCGTGGGTGGCTGGCGTGGGTGGGTGGCGTGGGTGGCTGGCGTGGGTGGCTGGCGTGACTCGGTCGGGCAGACGCCGTTTGCACCCGCTCCGTGTGCTGGCCCGGTCGCTCCCGCGTCGGTACCGGATGCAAACCGACCTTGCCGAGGAGCCGAAGCGCGCCGGCCACCCGACCGAGCCCGAGCGATGCAGTTCCGCTCACTCGCAGGCAACCGGCGGCCGGCCGCGGGCGATCTTGTTGCGTTGCGATCGCCGGAACAGCAGGGGTGCACCAGAGTCAGACAGGCCCGGCACCAACGTCGCGACCGCCCAGGCTTGCTTTCATCCTGCTGGCCGAGCCCGCGCTCCAGCTACTGCTGCCGGACGAGCCGACGAACAACCTGGGCCTGCTCAGCGTGGACCAGCTCGTCGAGGCGCTCTCGGCGCGCTCGTCGTGGCCAGTCACGATAAGCCCTTCCGGGGCGCGATCGGCATCACCCGGTGGTGGCGGGTATCCGGCTCTCGTTCCGCGGCAGGGCAGGGAAGCCGTACCGCCGGCGCAGCAACATCCAGGCCGGCGGTCCGACCAGCACCAGGGCGACCAGGATCACTCCGGTGAGGACGTTGCTGGAGCCGAGCAGCTTCAGCGCCGACGCGAGCAGGACGAAGCACAGCGCGCGGCGGACGAGCGCGCCCGGCAGGCGGGAGGACAGCTGGGCGCCGATCCACGCACCCGGTACCGACCCGACGAGCAGCGCGCCGGTGATTCCCAGCTGCAGGTCGCCGAACATCAGATGGCCCAGGGCGGCGGACGCGACCAGCGGCACGGCCTGGACGAGGTCGGTGCCGACGAGCTCGCTGGCGCGCAGCGTCGGGTACAGCATCATCAGCGCGATGATGATCAACGAGCCTGACCCCACCGACGTCATGCCGACGACCAGCCCGCCGACGGCGCCCACGGCGAGCGTCGGCAGCGGCCGTACCGTGATGTCCGGACGGCCGACCGGGTCAGCGGGACGGCGGCCGTCGCGGCGTGCGGCCCGCTCGACAAGCCGCAGGTAGGCGCGGACGAACAGACCCGTCGCGGCGATCACGAGCGCGACGCCGAGCGCCTTCTGCACCAGGTTGTCGACGCCCGAGCCGTGCCCGAGCGCGCGCGTGACGAGCACCCCGGCGAACGCGGCGGGCACCGAGCCGATGCAGAGCCAGCGCACCAGATCCAGCCGCACGCTGCCGTTGCGCAGGTGCACGAACGAGCCCACCGGCTTCATGACGGCGCTCGCGGCCAGGTCGCTGGACACCGCGGCCAGCGGCGAGACACCGAAGAACAGGACGAGCATCGGCGTCATCAGCGCGCCGCCGCCCATGCCGGTCAGGCCCACGACGATGCCGACGGCGAGCGCGCCCAGCGCCATCGTCCAGTCCATCTGCAGCCCCCTCCGCGCCGGCTCGGAACCACGGCGGGTCGCCCGTCCGACCTATCCCGTGTTTCCTACCGGAGTAGTGTACTTGGTGGACGGGAGCCGGTCCAGGGGGTCCACCCCTGCCGTTGCGGGTCAGCCCGGTTCGGCCGCATCGCCCTTGTCGTCCTGGTCGGACTTGTCCAACTGCGAGGCGATCCAGGACAGCGCGAGCACGTAACCCTCGACGCCCAGGCCGACGATCACGCCGGACGCGTGCGCGGACACGAAGCTGTGGTGGCGGAACTCCTCGCGCTTGTGCACGTTGCTCAGATGCACCTCGACCAGCGGCGCGGTGCGCATCGCGCAGGCGTCCCCCAGCCCGACCGACGTGTGCGTGAGCGCGGCCGCGTTGAGCACGACCGGCGTCCGGTCGTCGGCGGCCTCGTGCAGCCAGCCGAGCAACTCGCCCTCGTGCTCGGTCTGGCGCACCTCGACCTGCAGGCCCAACTCACTGCCGCCCCGCTCGCACAGCGCCCGCAGCTCGGCGTAGGTTGTCGAGCCGTAGATCACCGGCTCCCTGGTGCCGAGGCGGCCCAGGTTCGGCCCGTTCAGCACGAGCACCCTGTGATTCATGCGGAAACCTCCGAATAGGCGGCGGCGAGGACGGCGGGGTCAGGGTCGTCGACTCCGACCGGTCGGGCAAGCGCATCGAGGACGATGAAGCGAATCCGGTTGCCCCGAGCCTTCTTGTCCACGCGCATCGTGTCCAGCAGGGCGGGGAACGCGTCGGCGCGGTAGGAGGTCGGCAGGCCCAGCGAGTCCAGGATCGCGCGGTGCCGGTCGGCGGTCGCGTCGTCCAGCCGGCCGAGCAGCCGGCCGAGTGCCGCGGCGTACACGAGCCCGACCGAGACCGCGGCGCCGTGCCGCCAGCGGTACCGCTCGGCCCGCTCGATCGCGTGGCCGAGCGTGTGGCCGTAGTTCAGGATCTCGCGCACGCCCTGCTCGGTCAGGTCCTCGGACACCACGCGTGCCTTGATCCGGATCGAGCGCTCGATGAGTTCCTGCTCCACCGGGCTGCCGGCCCGGCCCACAGCGGCCGGATCGGCCTCGATCAGCTCGAGGATGGTCGGGTCGGCGATGAAGCCGCACTTGACCACCTCGGCCAGCCCGGCCAGGTAGTCGTTCGGTGGCAGGGTCTCGAGCGTGTTGAGGTCGCAGATCACCCCGGCCGGCGGGTGGAACGCGCCGACCAGGTTCTTGCCGCGGTCGGTGTTGATCGCCGTCTTGCCGCCGACGGCCGCGTCGACCATGCCGGCCAGCGTCGTCGGGATCTGCACGACGCGCACACCCCGCAGCCAGGCCGCCGCCACCCAGCCGGCCAGATCGGTCGTCGCTCCCCCGCCCAGGCCGACGACCGCGTCGGAGCGGGTGAAGCCGATCTGCCCGAGCACGTCCCAGCAGAAGCCGGCGACCTCGAGCTTCTTGGCGTCCTCGCCATCGGGCACCTCGATCGCGTGGGCGTCGCGCCCCTGCTCGATCAGGTCGGCACGGACCGCCTCGGCCGTGGTGGCCAGGGTGGGCGGGTGGATGATCGCGACCCGCGTCGCAGTGCCGAGCAGCGGGGCCAGCTCGCCGAGCAGACCGCGCCCCACCAGCACCTCGTACGGCGCCGGCCCCTGCACCGGGACGCGGACGACGGGGCCGCTCACCTGCGCGCCCGCTCGTGCAGCCGGGCGGCGACGGTCGCGGCGACCTGCCCGGGCGTCCGGTTGTCCGTCTCGACGACGAAGGTCGCGGCCGCGCGATAGGTCGGCTCGCGCTCGGCCGCGAGTTCGGCCAGCCGGGCGCGCGGATCTTCGGCCAGCAGCGGGCGGGTACGGGCGTCGCCCACCCGGGTGGCTAGGATGCCGAGCGAGGCGCGCAGCAGCACGACCGGGATGCCGGCGAAGCTGATCGCGTCCCGGGTCCTCGGCGTCATGATCGCCCCGCCGCCGAACGCCAGCACGCCGTCGAACGAGTTCAGCGCGTCGGCGATCGCGTCGGCCTCCAGCTGGCGGAAGGTGCTCTCGCCGTCCTCCGCGAAGATCGTCGCAACCTTCCGGCCGGTCGCCTGCTCCACCAAGTCGTCGGAGTCTGTGAACCTGATCGCCAGGATCTTCGCCAGCCGCCTGCCGGTGGTGCTCTTGCCGGTCCCCGGCAACCCGATCAGCACAGCCTTCGGGGCCCGCTGCTCCGGTCCGCTCATCGCGTTGTCGGTCCGGCCAGGCCACGCTCGTCCAGGCGGGTGAGGTACGCGGCCACGTTCCGCCTGGTCTCGGCGACCGAGTCGCCGCCGAACTTCTCGATGACCGCCTCGGCGAGCACGAGCGCCACCATCGCCTCGGCCACCACACCCGCGGCCGGGACGGCGCAGACGTCCGAGCGCTGGTTGATCGCGACGGCGGCCTCACCGGTGGCAGTGTCGACGGTCTGCAGTGCGCGCGGCACGGTCGAGATCGGCTTCATCGCGGCCCGGACACGCAGCACCTCGCCGGTGGTCATCCCGCCCTCGGTGCCGCCGGAGCGGCCGGAGCTGCGGCGGATGGCGCCGCCGTCGTCGCGCACGATCTCGTCGTGCGCCTGCGACCCGCGGATCCGGGCCAGCTCGAAACCGTCGCCGACCTCGACGCCCTTGATCGCCTGGATGCCCATCAGCGCCGCCGCCAGCCGCGAGTCCAGCCGCCGGTCGCCCTGGACGTGGCTGCCCAGGCCGACCGGCAGGCCGTACGCCAGCACCTCGACCACTCCGCCGAGGGTGTCGCCGGCCTTCTTGGTCTCGTCGATCTCCGCGAGCATCGCCGCGCTGGCGCCCGCGTCGAGGCAGCGCACCTCGGACGCGTCGACAGTGTCCTGATCGCCGGGCCGCGGGACCACGCCCGCCGGCGCCGAGACCGTGCCGATCGACACCACGTGGCTGACCACATCGACCCCGACGGCCTGATGCAGGAACGCCTTCGCGACCGCACCGAGCGCGACGCGGGCCGCGGTCTCGCGCGCGCTGGCCCGCTCGAGGATCGGGCGGGCGTCGGTCAGGTCGTACTTCTGCATCCCGGCCAGGTCGGCGTGTCCGGGACGCGGTCGGGTCAGCGGCGCGTTGCGGGCCTGCTCGGCCAGCACGTCCGGGTCCACCGGGTCCGCGGACATCACGGTCGTCCACTTCGGCCACTCGGAGTTGCCGATCCGGATCGCGACCGGTCCGCCCATCGTGACGCCGTGGCGCACGCCGCCGGTCAGCTCGACCTCGTCCTGCTCGAACTTCATCCGGGCGCCGCGGCCGTAGCCCAGGCGGCGCCGGGCCAGGTCGCGATCGAGGTCGGCGGTGCCCACCTCGATCCCGGCGGGGAGCCCGTCCAGCACGGCGACCAGGGCAGGCCCGTGGGACTCGCCGGCGGTGATCCATCGCAGCACGGCGCAAGTCTGTCAGAACCGGGTGTCCGGCCGCCCTACTGCCCGAGCAGCCAGCCGTCGGGTTCGGCCAGCTCCGCCGCCGCGGCCGGGCCCCACGACCCCTGCGCGTACGGCAGCGGCCTCGGTCGGTTGGCCAGCAGCGGCTCGGCCATCCGCCAGACGGAGGACAGCCCGTCCGGCCGGGTGAACAGCGACCGGTCGCCCAGCAGCGCGTCGTGGATGAGCCGCACGTACGGCGGCAGCGGGTCGGCGCCGGGCAGCACGGACAGCGGGATGGTTGCCTCCGCCACGTCGAGCTCCAGCTCGACGCCGGGCTTCTTCGCCACCAGTCGGAGGTCGATCTCGCCACTGCCCGTCAACGAGAACGTCAGCACGTTGCCGTCCTTCGGCAGGTGCGCGAGCGGGCCCTCGGGCTCGCGCAGGATCAGGCTGACGCACTGCTTGCTGAACGCCAGTCGCTTGCCGGTCCGCATGAGGAACGGCACGCCCTCCCAGCGGTCGTTGTCGATCCAGAGCCGGGCCGCGACGTAGGTGTCCATGTCCGAGGCGGGGTCCACCCCGTGCAGCTCGCGATAGCCGTCGAACTGCCCGAGCACGACCTCCCGCGGATCCAGCGGCCGGAAGTCAGCGATGACCTCCTCGCGCGCAGCCTGCAGGTCCGCTGCCAGCAGCGTCGCCGGCGGCTCCATCGCCACCTCGGCGGCCACCTGGACGAGGTGCGTCACGAGCATGTCGAGCACGGCCCCCGTCTGGTCGTAGAACACCGACCGGTCCGTGACACCGAGCTTCTCCGGCACGTCGATCTGGACGGCCCGGATGTGCTCGCGGTTCCACATCGCCTTGAACATGCCGTTGGCGAAGCGCAGGACGTGCAGGTCCTGGGTCGCCTCCTTGCCGAGGAAGTGGTCGATCCGGTACACCTGCGACTCGTCCAGCACCGAGTGCACGACCTCGTCCAGCTCGCGGAACTTCGCCGGCGAGGTGCCGAACGGCTTCTCGTAGACGACGCGCGCGTTGTCGGTCAGCCTGTGTTTGCCGAG
>JBOGDQ010000271.1:0-2292 GCA_050742975.1 Jatrophihabitantaceae bacterium | reverse complement strand
CTCAGGATCCACCGTGATTCTGTCGAACTCCGCGACGGTCACAACCGCGGTTATAGACGGCTGGCAGGTGGCGCCGACGTACAGCACGGAGTTGATCGAGGTCCCGGCGTATGGGCATCCGTCAGGGTCTCTGCCGGCCCGTCGGGCGCGGCTCGATCATGGTCAATCCTGCGTGCCGTACGGAACGGCTCACATGCCGATGCCATGCGCGGGCGGCTCCGGCTCGTCAATGCTCTTGCGCGGATGACTGTTACCGGTGGCGGCTTCCGCGGGCGGCGCGGTGACGACCGCTTCGAGGATCAGTTGGGTTTTGGTGGTGAGCCGTGCCGGGCGGTAGAAGCGTTCGACGAGGTCGAGTGCCTGGGTCGTCGTGGTGATGCCCAGTTCACGGGCGAGCAGGCGCAGGTCGGCGCCGTCGGTTTCCAGCCGTGTCGCGGCGGCTTTCATCGCGAACAGGTACTCGGCCGAGGCCACGCCGACGTGGATGCCCGGTGCGCTGAAGCTGGCGGTGCCCTCGACAGATGCTGTCTTGTCCGGCAGCAGTCCCTTGACGCTGTCGTTGAGCCAGTCCTCGGCAAGCCCTCGCTCGCGAGCGATCGCTGCGGCGTGCGCGTAGATCTCGCTTTTCGGTTCGAACACGGCGTCCAGGTCGCGGGTGATCCGGCGGCGGCTGAACGCCAGCGCCATCGCGGCGCCGCCGACCAGGAACGCCTCTCGCCTCGATGCCCTGTGCGGACAGCCGGGCGCCGAGTTCGGTGAGCAGGGCGCGCACCTGCTCGGCGTCCAGCAGCGGCCCCGTCCCGCGGTTCACACCGCCTCCAGATCGGCCGGGTCGACCATCACGCCACGAACCTGCAACGCGATCGGCGAGTGCGCGAAGACGTACGCGCGCAGAGCAGGCTCGTCGGTGACGAACCAGAACCTGGCCAACGCCTTCCCGCGCGTCCACACCGGCGCGTGCATCCCGTCGCGTACCGCGAGGTCGTCCACCGCGCCGGCCAGCATCGCGTCCCAGCGCGGGTCGCCGGTGGTCGAGGGCTCGGCATAGAACGCCGCCCGGTCAGCCGCACTCGTCAGGTGCGCAGCATCCGAGCGCATCTGACGCACCAGACGGAGCAGGTCCGACGTCGCCCACCCCTGGCGCAGCCCCAAGCGCAGCGCCGCCGCGGTCGCCGGCGCGGTCAGCAACTGCGCCCGGTGCACCACGCTGTCGGCACCCGCGTCGATCACCGCGACCAACCGCCGCACGGTGCGCCGGCTCGCGGTCTTCGTCCCGCGCTCATAAGCCGAGACATTGGCCTCGGCCGTCCCCGCAGCACGAGCCACCTGCTGCAACGTCAGTCCGGCCTCGTGACGCCGGCGCCGCAACTCCCACCCGTCCACTATGCAAACGTATCAGGTATCAGCCACCGATGTGGGTCGATTCGGTAGCTCGACCCGCGCGGCGGACCAGCGACGCGGCGATGGCCCTTAGATACCCGCCTGGGGTATGTTATCTTGATCTTGGCCTGTCCCGCGCATATCCGCGACCTCCGAGTCTCGACACCCAAACAAACCCAGACCCGAGATGGCCGTGAACACTGCACCCCAGTGATTCCGGGACTTTCAGCCACGCCACGCCCGGCAACGACACCGCACCGACGGTCATGAGGACCGCTCCCGTACGGATACCCCCATGATCATCTCGAACACCTACAGGCCCCACATTCTGGGCCCTGTAGCAGGGTGGCGGGTGTTGGGTTTGAACCAACGTAGGCTGAGCCGGCGGTTTTACAGTGAGCCCCGTCCAAGCGCAGAAATCCCGTGTTTGCTGGGCTACACGCACCTGATCGCCGCGATTCCCGCACGCCAAGCCGTTCGTTCGTCCAGGCCCTAGCCTGACGCCCAGCCGACATCTGTCACACTTTAACCTCAGACTACTTCGTAGAGTAGTAATCTAACTACGTATTTCTTCGGGAAGGGTGAAGGAAATCGTGGTTAGCAGCATCGTCTTCGCCGGTGAAGTTCCTCCGGCGACCGTCTCCGACCGCGTGAAGCGAGGCGAACTGGTGCGGCTGGCGACCGGTGTTTACACCAGTGACCTTGAGACGGCACCTGAGCGGGTGACCAGCCGAGAATGGCACACCATCGTCGGTCACCTCTACCCCGATGCGGTGATCACCGATCGTTCCGCGGTGACCGGTGGCGTCGTGGACGGCGTGCTGTACCTGTCCCATACGCGCCGCGAGCGGCAGACGCAGTTGCCCGGCATGCTTGTGCGGGCACGCTCAGGGCCGGGCCCGCTCCCCGGCG
>JBOGDQ010000270.1:0-9846 GCA_050742975.1 Jatrophihabitantaceae bacterium | reverse complement strand
CGATCGCGCAGACGATTCGGCGGAGCCGTCCAAGCGCCCGTCGGTGCAGGTCGGCGACCCGTTCGCCGAGAAGGTGCTCATCGAGTGCTGCCTGGAGATCTTCGCCGATGACCTGGTCGTCGGCATCCAGGACCTCGGCGCCGCCGGGCTGTCCTGCGCGACCACCGAGCTGGCGGCGGCCGGTACCGGTGGCATGGACGTCGACCTCGACCTCGCCCCGCTGCGCGACCCCACGCTGGCGCCCGAAGAGGTCCTGATGAGCGAGTCGCAGGAACGCATGATGGCGGTGGTGATGCCGGACAAGCTGCCCGCGTTCCTCGCCCGCTGCGCGAAGTGGGACGTGCTCGCGACGGTCATCGGCACCGTCACCGCTGTGTCCGCGGAGGACGCGAAGTTGGGCGGGCGGCTGCGGATGCGCTGGCACGGCGAGACGATCGTCGACCTCCCGCCGCGCACCGCCGCGCACGAGGGTCCGCAGTACCGGCGGCCGATCGAGCGTCCGCTGGACCAGGACGCGATCAACGCGCACGACGGGCACGACCTGCCCCGTCCGCGGAACGCCGCCGAGCTGCGGGCGACGGCGCTGCGGATGGTCGGCGCGCCCAACCTGGCCGACAAGTCGTGGATCACCGACCAGTACGACCGGTTCGTCATGGGCAACACCGTGCTGGCCCAGCCCGAGGACGCCGGCATGATCCGTCTGGACGAGTCGACGACCCGCGGCATCGCCCTGTCCACCGACGGCAACGGGCGGTACACGCGCCTGGACCCGTACGCCGGCGCGCAACTCGCGCTGGCCGAGGCGTACCGCAACGTGGCGACGACCGGGGCGCGGCCGCTCGCCGTGACGAACTGCCTGAACTTCGGCTCGCCCGAGGACCCGGCCGTCATGTGGCAGTTCACCGAGGCGGTGCGCGGGCTGGCCGACGGCTGCCTAGCGCTGGGCACGCCGGTGACCGGGGGGAACGTCAGCTTCTACAACCAGACCGGGACGACGCCGATCCTGCCGACCCCAGTCGTCGGCGTGCTCGGCGTGATCGAGGACGTGGCGCGCCGCACGCCGCACGCCTTCCGCACCGACGGCGGGCTGGTCTACCTGCTCGGCGACACCCGCGACGAGTTCGGCGGCTCGGAGTGGGCGAACGTCGTGCACGGCTACCTCGGCGGGCTGCCCCCGGCCGTCGACTTCCGACGCGAGCTGCTGCTGGCCGACATCCTGATCAACGCCTCGCGCGACGGGCTGGTCGACTCCGCGCACGACCTGGCCGAGGGCGGCCTGGCTCAGGCGCTCGCCGAGTCGTGCCTGCGCGGGCATGCGGGGGTGCGTGTCGTGCTGCCGGAGCGGCTCGATCCGTTCGTCGCGCTGTTCAGCGAGTCGGCGGGACGGGCGATCGTCAGCGTCCCGCGCAGCGAGGAGGTGAGGTTCACCGACATGTGCACCGCGCGCGGGCTGCCGCACGAGCGCATCGGCGTGATCGACCTGCTCGGGTCCTCGCTCGATGTCCAGGGCCAGTTCTCGATCCCGCTGCGGGAGCTGCGCGCGGCCTGGTCCGGCACCATCGCGTCCCGCTTCGGCTGAGCCCCGGCCGGCAGGTGGATCTTGTTGCAGGCAGGTGGCCAGGGCAGCGCCCGTGCAACAAGATCGCGCGACCTGCCGTGACCGCCAAGCTCGCGGACCGGGCCGCCGCGTTCGTCGCGCAGTGCACCGTGCTCGCGGACTGGCTGGACGCGCTTCCGGCCGAGACGTTCACCGCGCCGTCGGTGCTCGAGCCCTGGGACGTCCGCACGCTCGTCGGCCACGTAGTGCTCGTGCGGGACGGCCTGGAGCGTCAGCTGAACACTCGCGCCGACGCCCCGGCGATACCCGCCGCAGAGTTCGTGTCGCGCTACCGTCCGGCGGTCGCCGCGATCACCGAACGGACGCTCGAGACGGCGGCGGACCGGTCGCCGGCTGAGCTGACCACCCGCCTGCGTGGTGTTGCGTCCGTCGCCACCGCCGCGGACGGGCTCGACGACCGGACCGTCCTGCGCGCGGCACGTGGCCCGATCACCGCGCTGGACTGGGTGAACACCAGGCTCGTGGAGCTGGTGGTGCACTGCGACGACCTGTCCCGCTCGCTACCGGATCACGAGCCGATCCCGCTGCGGCGCAAGGCGCTGGCCGCCGCAACCCGGACGCTGGCCGAGATCCTCGTCGCGCAGGCACCCGGCCACTCGGTCGAGGTTCGGGTGCCGCCGTTCGTCGCGGTCCAGGCCATCGCCGGTCCGAGGCACACCCGCGGCACGCCCCCGAACGTGGTCGAGACCGATCCGCTCACTTGGCTGCGCCTGGCCACCGGCCGCGCCACGTTCGCGGACGAGGTCACGGCAGCCACGGTGCGAGCGAGCGGCCTGCGCGCCGACCTGACCCCGTACCTGCCGCTGCTCTCCTGAGGCGACGATCGGCGAGAGCGGCGTCACGTCCTGTCGGCGGCACGGCGCGCCGACCGCAGCGACAGCGCGAGCATCACGAACGCGGCTCCGACCGGCAGCCACCATGCCGACACCCCGGCGTGCACGAGCCCGACGGTCACGCCCAGCGCCACGATCACGCCGGCTGCGATCCGCCAGTCGTCGCCGACGATGAAGTCCCACCAGAACGCGCCGAACGAGCGCAGCCCGCGCACCAGCCGGTTCACGCGACACCCGCCGAGACCCGCTCGCGGCGCAGCAGCGCGACCGCGGCCAGCGCGAACACGAGGACGGCGGCGATGAGTACCGGCAGCGCCCCGTCGCCGCCCGGCCACGACGCACCCGCACCCTCCGCGCCCCAGAACGCGCCGAACGAGGTCAGCATGACGCCGACCCCGAACTTCAAGGTGTTCTCCGGCACCCGTGCGAGAGGCCCGCGCACGAACACCCCGCCGACGCCCACCAGCACCACGGCGGCCGCTGCGCCCAGAACGGCAAGCGCGATGTGGCCCTGGTTGGTGCCGAACGTCAGCACGATGAACACGACCTCCAGCCCCTCGAGCACGACGCCCTTGAACGACAGCGTGAACGAGTACCAGTCAGCGACCGTCGCCCGTGACACGGACGACGCCGCAGCGGCGGACGCCTGCTGCCGCGCGTAGATCGCGTCCTCGTCGTGCAGCGCCTTCAACCCGGACGCGCGCAGGATCGCCTTGCGCAGCCAGCCCAGCCCGAACACCAGCAGCAGGCCTCCGACGATCAGCCGCAGTGAGTCCAGCGGCACCTGCCGCAGCGCCGGTCCGAGCGCGGCGACCACCACCGCCAGCACGACGAGACCGGCCGCCACGCCCTGCAGCGCTGAGCGCCAACCCCGGGTCAGGCCCACGGCCAGCACGATCGTCAGGGCCTCGACCGACTCCACGGCGCATGCGGCGAAGACGGCCAGGAAGAGGATCAGATCACCCATGACGGGCCTGCCTCAGCACGCGCTCACGATACGCGGGCGCGCTGTGGCGCAGACGTGGACGCAAACCCGCCGCGCCGTCGAGGTGCCGTCGCAGCCCGCCCGTACACTCGGGGCGTGGCAAGCGCTGAGCACCCCACCGGACCTGCCCGCACACCCCTACCCACGAGCCGCGGCCTGCGCGGCGACGGCCGACTGAACCACGAGCTGCTCCCCGGTGAGAAGGGTCCGCAGGACGCGTGCGGCATCTTCGGCGTCTGGGCGCCCGGTGAGCAGGTCGCCAAGCTGTCCTACTTCGGCCTGTACGCGCTGCAGCACCGCGGCCAGGAGTCGGCAGGGATCGCGGTCAGCGACGGCTCGTCCCTGCTGGTCTACAAGGACCTCGGCCTGGTCAGCCAGGTGTTCGACGAGGCCACGCTGGCCACCTTGCAGGGGCACATCGCGGTCGGCCACACCCGCTACTCGACCACCGGCTCGACGACGTGGGAGAACGCTCAGCCGAGCTTTCGCACGACGACGACCGGCACAGGGGTCGCGCTCGGCCACAACGGCAACCTGGTCAACACCGCCGAGCTGTTCGCCGAGGCGCGGGCCGACGGCGTGCTCGGCCGTGGCACCGGCGCCACCACCGACTCCGACCTGCTCACCGCGATGCTCGCCGGCCGCCCGGACGTCAGCGTCGAGCAGGCCGCGATGGACGTGCTGCCCAAGCTGCGCGGCGCCTTCTCCCTCGTCTTCATGGACGAGCACACCCTCTACGCCGCGCGGGATGCGCAGGGCGTGCGCCCGCTCGTGCTGGGCCGGCTCGAGCGCGGCTGGGTCGTCACCTCCGAGACTGCGGCGCTGGACATCGTCGGCGCCAGCTTCGTCCGCGAGATCGAGCCCGGCGAACTGATCACGATCGACGAGGACGGCCTGCGCTCGCAGAGCTTCGCGGCGCCCGCGCCGAAGGGCTGCGTGTTCGAGTACGTCTACCTGGCTCGTCCGGACACGACGATCGCCGGCCGCAGCGTGCACTCCACCCGTGTCGAGCTCGGCCGCCGGCTGGCCCGCGAACACCCTGCCGACGCCGACCTGGTGATCCCGGTGCCCGAGTCCGGCACGCCCGCGGCGATCGGCTATGCCGAGGAGTCCGGGATTCCCTACGGTGTCGGCCTGGTCAAGAACTCTTACGTCGGGCGGACGTTCATCCAGCCGTCGCAGACGATCCGCCAGCTCGGCATCCGGCTCAAGCTCAACCCGCTGCGCGACGTCATCCGCGGCAAGCGGCTGGTGGTCGTCGACGACACGATCGTCCGCGGCAACACCCAGCGGGCGCTGATCCGGATGCTGCGCGAGGCCGGGGCCCTCGAGGTGCACGTGCGCATCTCTGCCCCGCCGGTGAAGTGGCCCTGCTTCTACGGCATCGACTTCGCCTCCAAGGCCGAGCTGGTCGCGAGCGGCCTCGACGACGACGGGATCCGGGCCTCGATCGGCGCGGACTCGCTCGGCTACGTCTCCCTAGACGGCCTGGTCGCGGCCACCGAGCAGCCGAAGACCCGCCTGTGCCGCGCCTGCTTCGACGGCGAGTACCCGATCCCGCTGCCCGAGATCGTCGGCAAGCACGTGCTGGAAGGCATCGAGAGGTCCGTCGCCGGCCGCGAACCCGAGCACGTCGTGAGCTTTGCAGCCGAGGATGCCCTCAGCCGGCCATGACGAGCTACGCGGCCGCAGGGGTCGACATCCAGGCCGGTGATCGCGCGGTCGAACTGATGAAGGCACAGGTGGCGCGGACCAGCCGTCCCGGGGTCGTCGGCGGCCTGGGCGGCTTCGCCGGGCTGTTCAACCTCGATCTCGCCAGGTACCCGCGGCCGGTGCTGGCCAGCTCCACCGACGGAGTCGGCACCAAGCTCGCGATCGCCCAGGCCGCCGACCGGCACGACACCATCGGCATCGATCTGGTGGCCATGGTCGTCGACGACCTGGTCGTGGTCGGTGCCGAGCCGCTGTTCCTTACCGACTACATCGCAACCGGCAAGGTGATCCCCGAGAAGATCGCCGCGATCGTCGCAGGCATCGCGGAGGGCTGCGTCCAGGCCGGCTGCGCACTCGTCGGCGGTGAGACGGCCGAGCATCCGGGCGCGATGCGGCCGGACGAGTACGACGTGTCCGGCACCGGCGTGGGTGTGGTGAACGCCGACCGCGTCCTCGGGCCCGAGCGGGTCCGCGCCGGCGATGCCCTGATCGCGCTCGGCTCGTCCGGGCTGCACTCCAACGGCTACTCGCTGGTGCGGCACGTCCTGCTCGAACAGGGCGGCCTCGGGCTGGACGAGGTGCCCGACCTGCTCGGTGGGCGCACGCTCGCCGACGAGTTGCTCGTCCCTACGCGCGTCTACGCCCTGGACTGTCTGGCTCTGGCGGCCGGGTCAGAGGCACACGCGTTCGCGCACATCACCGGCGGTGGGCTGGCCGGGAACCTGGCCCGCGTGCTCCCCGCGCATCTTGACGCGGTCATCGACCGCGCCACCTGGGCCCCGCAGCCGATCTTCGAACTGATCGCGCGCACCGGGCCGGTCAGCCGGGCGCAGCTGGAGCTGACGTTCAACCTCGGCGTCGGAATGGTCGCGGTCGTGCCGGCCGCGCGAGCCGATGACGCGATCGCGCTGGCCCGGTCACGAGGGTTGGCGGCGTGGCGGCTCGGCGAGGTCCGCGACGGTGGCGGCACCGTCGAGCTGAGCGGTGACTACGCAGGGCCGGCGGCCAACTGGCGCTGATGTGCCAGCTAACTTGCAAGATCGATTGGCACGAAATGACGGGCGAGAGGCCGCCCCGGGGTCAGCGGCGGGCCTGGACCCAGTCGCCTCGGTCGTCCTCGTCGTCGTCATCGAACTCTACGGTGTCGGTCGTGTACGACCCCGATCCGCCGAGCTCGCGCTGGAGGGCGTCCAGGTCGGTTTGCTGGGAGCTGTACTTGAGCTCCCGGGCGACTTTCTGCTGCTTTGCCTTCGCACGGCCGCGCCCCATGGCTCGACCCCCTCGCTCGCACGGTCATCCGGCGGTAGCGGCTCGAAGCGGTACCGCCGGGAATGTTGTCATTGTCGTGTGCCAAGCGTACCTCTCCCCGCCGGGCGCCCGCACTCAGGAGCGGGCAAGATCCAAATGCCCGGATTCGGAATGGTTCGTGACACCCGACGAATCGGACAGGTACCGATTCTGTGGCACACAGTGGACACGTCGGTCCGGGCGAGTAGGCACGGTGCGTCCGGATATGCATACTGTGCACGTACCACGGATCAGGACCCGTGGCGCGAACCCTGCGGGAACAGGACCTCGCAGGTGGATACCCTGAAGGGGGTTTCAATGACGACACCTCGTCAGCGTCCAGAATCAGAGCCGCTGCTGACCCCGTCCGAGGTTGCGACGCTTTTCCGCGTCGACCCGAAGACCGTCACGCGGTGGGCGAAGGCCGGCAAGCTGACCTCGATCCGCACTCTCGGTGGCCACCGTCGCTACCGCGAGTCCGAGGTCCGCGCGCTGCTCGAAGGCAACACCCAGGCAACGGTGGGCGCGTAACCGCGTCCACCAGCGCACACGATGCGCCGCGCCGAAGCTACCGCTACTGCGGTTTCGGTGCGGCGCTTCGGTGCTTAACCGGCGTCCACGCAGGCGCGGCCCGACCGATCTAGGATCGCGGTATGACGGCCGGCTACTCGTACTCCAGCGGAACCTCGTCCGTACCCCTGATCGGCCAGACGATCGACGCGAACCTGCGAACGGCGGTGGACGCGTTCGGTGACCGCGAGGCGGTCGTGGACGTCGCGACGGGGCGCCGGCTGAGCTACGCCGAGCTGGACCGCGCCGTCGACGAACTGGCCCGCGGGCTGTTCGGCCGCGGCATCGCCACCGGTGACCGCGTCGGAATCTGGGCGCCGAACTGCCTGGAGTGGTTTCTCGTCCAGTACGCGACGGCCCGGATCGGCGCCATCCTCGTCAACATCAACCCGTCCTACCGCACGCACGAGCTGGAGTACGTGCTGCGCCAGGCGGGGATCGGCACGCTGGTGTCCGCGGTCGCGTTCAGGACCAGCGACTACCGCGGCATGATCGAGCAGGTCCGCGGCGGGCTGCCAGCGCTGCGCGACGTGGTCTACATCGGCGACCCGAGCTGGGACGCGCTGCTGTCCGACGGTGTCACGGTGACGTCCGAGCAGGTGGACGAGCGCGCCGCGTCGTTGTCCTTCGACGACCCGATCAACATCCAGTACACCTCGGGCACCACCGGCTTCCCGAAGGGCGCCACGCTCAGCCACCACAACATCCTCAACAACGGCTTCTTCGTCGGCGAGGCCATGCGTTACAGCGAGCAGGACCGGATCTGCGTGCCGGTGCCCTTCTACCACTGCTTCGGCATGGTGATGGGCAACCTCGCTTCGACGAGCCGCGGTGCGTGCGTCGTCATTCCGGCACCCGGCTTCGACCCGGCCGCCACGTTGCAGGCCGTCCAGGACGAGCGGTGCACCTCGCTGTACGGCGTCCCGACCATGTTCATCGCCGAGCTCGGCCTGCCCGACTTCGCGTCCTACGACCTGACCTCGCTGCGTACAGGATGCATGGCCGGCTCGCCCTGCCCGGTCGAGGTGATGAAGCGGGTCATCAGCGAGATGCACATGCCGGAGGTCACGATCGCGTACGGCATGACCGAGACCTCGCCCGTCTCCACCCAGACCGGCGCGGACGACTCCCTGGACCGCCGCGTGTCGACGGTCGGGCGCGTGCACCCGCACCTGGAGGTCCAGGTCGTCGATCCCGAGACGGACCTGTCGGTGCCGGTCGGCGAGCCGGGCGAGTTCTGCACGCGTGGCTATTCGGTGATGGGCGGCTACTGGAACGAGCCGGAGAAGACGGCCGAGGTGCTACGCAATGGCTGGATGCACACCGGCGACCTGGCCACGATGGACACCGAGGGCTACCTGAACATCGTCGGCCGGATCAAGGACATGGTCATCCGTGGCGGCGAGAACGTGTACCCGCGCGAGATAGAGGAGTTCCTGTACACGCACCCGGACGTCGTGGACGCGCAGGTGATCGGCGTGCCGGACGAGAAGTACGGCGAGGAGCTGATGGCCTGGGTCCGGCTGCGCGAGGGTGCCGCGCAGCTGACGGCCGAAGCCCTGCGCGCTCACTGTGAGGGCAGGCTGGCGCGCTACAAGATCCCGCGGTACGTCCGCGTCGTGGACGAGTTCCCCATGACGGTCACCGGCAAGATCCGCAAGGTGCAGATGCGCGAAGAGGCCGTCGAACTGCTCGGCCTGCAGGACGTCGCCGCGGCCCGTCATGCCTGAGCCGGTCCAGGTCAAGCGGATCTACGACGAGCCCTCGCCCGCCGACGGCCGGCGGGTGCTGGTCGATCGGGTGTGGCCGCGCGGGGTCTCCAAGGAGCGCGCGGCCCTGGACCTGTGGTGCAAGGACATCGCCCCGTCCACCGAATTGCGCAAGTGGTACAGCCACGACCGGGACAAGCGGGCCGAGTTCGCCCGCCGATACCGCGCCGAGCTGCGATCCGGCGCGGGTGCCGAAGCGCTGCAAGACCTGCGCGCGACGGACGGCCCGCTCACCTTGCTGACCGCCACACACGAGGTGGACCTGTCCCAGGCGGCCGTGCTCGCCGATGTGCTCGGGAGCGACGCGCGCGGAGCGACGAGCAGCGGCGGATAGCCGGAATCGATTTGCATTTCCCAGCGTCGAGGTAGATGCTTGTGCCTCGCAACTAGTTGTATAGCTCAAATAAGAGAGTGATCCGCAATGACCGCCGCACGGAAGAGCGTCGAGCCCGAGGCGACCGTCAGCGACGAGGCGGTCGCGGTGGCGGAGACCTTCGTCAACCTGATGCGCTCGTTCGGCCGCCAGCGCGCCGAGATCCTGGCCGCCAAGGCGCACGACGTCGAGTGGTCGGCGCAGTTGGTGCTCAAGTGCGTGTCCGGCGCCGGCCCACTGCGCTCCAGCGAGGTGGCCGAGCACCTGCGGGCCGACCCGTCCACGGTCAGCCGCCAGGTCGCCGGGCTGGTCAAGGAGGGGCTGCTCGAGCGCCGCGCCGACCCCGAGGACGGCCGCGCCTGTCTACTCGTGCTCACCGAGAAGGCCGACGACGTACTGCGCGAGCATGACCACATCCGCAACCAGCACTTCGCCGCGATGCTCGCCGACTGGAGCGAGCGTGACCTGCGCCGGTTCGCCGGCCTGCTGGCCCGGTTCACCCATGACCTCGAGACTGCCAGTAATAAGTTGATCTCCGGACCGGCTGCGAACCAGCCGCGCTCGGCGGAAGGGAATCGCTAGATGTCCGCGACCGCGGTAGCACCGACGCCGGCCGCGTCCGGCGAACTGTCGCACCGGCAGATCATGACGATCCTGTCCGGCCTGATGCTGGGCATGTTCCTGGCCTCGCTGGACCA
>JBOGDQ010000269.1:0-30119 GCA_050742975.1 Jatrophihabitantaceae bacterium | reverse complement strand
GGTACACGTCGTACCACCCTGCACCACCAGCGCCGACGAGATCCGCGACGGCGTCGCGATCCTGGACCAGGCGCTCGAGGTCGCCGACCGGTACTACACCGGCTGACACACCTACTGTCGAAGCCGTAACCGCTCGGTCGCCCACGGTGGATTCGCCAACTGTGGACATCTGCGCAGCAACTCACGCCCACCTCTCAGCGCTCTTGCAACCCTCGACATCGATCGGGACGTCGAAGAACTGCTGCGAGCTCACCGCTGATCTCTTCCGATCCGCCGCCTCTTACCTCGCGATGACGGTCGATCCGCCGCCGCCCAGCCATCAGGTGCGATTTCACCGTGGGAGACCGTGCCGCGTAGGCACGAGACCGCCACTTCGAGCCGCCACCGCGCGGTCGCCTTCGAATGGCGGCCGGTCGACCGCCTGTAGCGGACTCTGGCCAGCTCACGATCCCGCGACAAGGGTTGACAACTCTGTCATACAAGAGACAAGGTAAGCGCACCTGCCTGCGACCGCCCTCCACGCCGGCGGAGAAAGGGATAAGAGCCGTGAAGCCTGGCGCGTTTGAGTACGTCCGCCCGTCGAGCGTCGCCGAAGCCGTGGCGGTGCTCGCCGAGACGGGCGAGGACGCCTCGATCCTGGCCGGCGGTCAGAGCCTCGTGCCGCTGTTGAACATGCGGTTGGCGCGTCCAGCGATCCTGGTAGACATCAACCGAATCGCGGGCCTCGACGGACTCGAGGTATCGGGTGACGGCGTCCGCGTCGGCACGCTCGTCCGCGCCGGAGCACTCGAACGTAACGCTCAGGCCCGGGTGGCTACCCCCGTGCTGGCCCAGGCGAGCAGCAACATCGGACACCCACAGATCCGCAACCGCACCACCGTCGGCGGCAACATCGCCCACGCCGACCCGTCGTCCGAACTGCCCTCCGTCCTGGCCTGCCTTGACGGGGAGGTGGAGCTGATCTCGTCGTCGGGAGCTCGAACGATCGGCTGGTCGGACTTCTTCGTCACCGTCTTCACGACCGCGCGCGAGCCGGCCGAGATGGTCACCGGCGTCCGCTTCCCGACCGAACCCGGCTGGGAGTTCCACTTCACCGAGATGGCCCGGCGACACGGAGACTTCCCGATCGTGGCGCTGACCGTCGGCCTGAACTGGCAGGACGAGCGTCTGTCCGGCCTCCGGGTCGCCGCGACCGGTGTCAGCGACCGGCCGCTGCGCCTGAGCGCGGTCGAGCAAGCGGCGACCGGCGAGCCGTTGACGGCGGCGCTGGTGGCCGAACTTGCGGCGTTGGCGGCCGCGGAGTGCGATCCGCGCTCGGACGGGGCCGGCAGCGCCGAATACCGCCGCCACGTCCTGGCGACGCTGCTGCGCCGCACGCTCACCGATCGGATCGGCCGCCGGACCACGCCGGCCGCCGCATGAGAATCGCCGTCGAGATCCGAGGAGTCGTTCGTGTCCCCTGACGCCAGCACCCAGACGCGCGAGGGCGTAGACGTGCGAGAGGTCTCGGTGACGGTCAACGGGACCGAACACACCGCTCGTACCGAGGTACGCACGCTGCTGTCGGACTTCCTGCGCCACGAGCTGTACCTCACCGGCACGCACGTCGGCTGCGAACACGGCGCGTGCGGTGCGTGCACCGTGATCGTCGACGGCGTGGCTGCTCGCTCGTGCCTGATGTTCGCCGTCCAGGCCGAGGGAAGTCAGATCACGACCGTCGAGGGACTCGGTGATTCGGACGGCCTGAGCCCGCTGCAGGACGCGATGTGGGCCGAGCACGGACTGCAGTGCGGGTTCTGCACGCCCGGAATCCTCTGCTCGGTCGAGGCGTCGGCGCGTGCCGGCGACAACGTCGAGGAGCGGCTGGACGACCTGCTCGGCGGGCACGTCTGCCGATGCACCGGCTACCAGAACATCCGCACCGCGGTACGACGCTGGTGCGACGAGACTGAGGCGGCTCGATGACGGTGGTCGACACCGCACGCCCGTCGTCCCTGGTCGGAGCGAGGGTCCGGCGCACGAACGACCCGAAGTTGCTGCGCGGCCAGGCCCGCTTCGTCGACGACATCGAGCTGCCGGGCATGGTGCACGCGACGATCGTGCGCAGCTCGGTCGCGCACGGCGAGGTGACGGCGTTCGACACGAGTGACTGCGCGGCGCTGCTCGTCCTCGGGCCGGACGAGATCACGGCCGGGACCCGCTCGCTGCCGTGCGTCTGGCTGACCCCGGATCAGAAGCAGAACGAGATTCCTCTTGGTGGCACTCGCGTGCGTTACGTGGGTCAGCCGCTCGGTGTTGTCCTGGCCGACAGCCGGGCCGACGCCGAGGATGCGGCCGAGACGATCTTCGTCGACTACGACGAACTGCCGACCGTCTCCGACGCCGAGCAGGCGCTGCAGCCCGACGCGCCGCTGCTGCACGAGGAGTGGGACACCAACGTCGCACTGACCTCGAGCGCGGGCGATCCGGCCGACGTCCTGGACGCGGTCTTCGCCGTCGCCGCGCGGGTGGTCGAGCGGCGCCTGGTCATCTCCCGGGTGGCGCCCAACCCGATGGAGACCCGCGGCGTCGTCGCCCGGTGGGACGCCGGGGCGCAGGAACTTACGGTGTGGTCCTCGACCCAGACACCACACCACGTCCGTGATCATCTCGCGCACTCGCTGCGCCTGGACGCTGACCAGGTGCGCGTGATCGTGCCGGACGTCGGCGGTGGGTTCGGTTCGAAGGAGCACGCGTACGCCGACGAGGTGCTGGTCTGCCTGGCCGCGATCCGTTCCGGCCGCCCGGTCAAGTGGATCGAGGACCGGGTCGAGCACTTCACCGCGACGTTCCACGGCCGCGACGCGGTGCACCGCGCGGCCATCGCACTGGACGAGGACGGGACGTTCCTCGCGATCCGCAGCACGATCGTCGGCAACCTCGGCGCGCATCCGTCCAACGTCGGGGCCGGCCCGTTCCGCATCTCGTCCACGATGCTGCCCGGCCCGTACCGGTTCACGCACGCCGGGACCGAGATCGTCGGCGTGCTCACCAACACGACGCCGACCGGCGCGTATCGCGGCTTCGGCATGCAGGAGGCAGCCTGGGTGCGCGAGCGGCTCGTGGACGAGGCGGCCCGCGAGCTCGGCCGCGATCCGGTCCAGCTGCGGCTGCAGAACATGTACCGCGAGGACGAGCTGCCCGCGATGACGCCGACGTTCCAGAACTACGACTCCGGCGACTATCCGGCGGCGTTGAACACGGTGCGGGACATGGTCCTCAAGTCCTACCAGCCACCGCTGGACGACGGGGGACGGGTGCGCCGTGCCGTGGGCTACGCCAGCCACGTCGAGTTCACCGGAATGGGCCCGAGCAAGATGCAGCAGCTCGTCGGCTTTCACCTCGGCGGCTTCGAGACCGCAGTGGTGCGAGTGGATCCGGACGGGACTGTGGTCGTCACCTCCGGCGTCTCGTCGATGGGGCAGGGTATCGAGACGTCGCTGGCCCAGCTCGCGGCGAATCGACTCGGTGTGCCGATGGAGAACGTGCGCGTGGTACTCGGCGACACCTCCGTAGCGCCGTACTCGGCGGCCGGCTCGATCGCCAGCCGGTCGATGACGGTCGGCGGCGGTGCGGTCGTACGGGCGGCGACGGAGGTCGCGGACAAGATGCGGCGCATCGCAGCCCATCAGCTCGAGGCCGACCCTGACGACGTCATCCTCGAGGACGGCAGGTTCACGGTTCGGGGCGTGCCCGGCGTCGAGCGCACGTTCACCGACGTCGCGGCCACGGCCTGGCTGGCGTGGGATCTGCCTGACGGCGAGGACCCGGGCCTGGAGGTGAAGGACGTCCATGATCCGAGCGATATCAGTTACTCCTACGCCAGCCACGCCGTCGCGGTGGCCGTCGACCTCGACACCGGCAAGATCGAGCTCGAGGGGTACTGGGTGGCGCACGACTCGGGCGTGCTGGTGAACCCGATGATCGTGGACGGCCAGGTCTGCGGCGGCATCGCGCAGGGCATCGGCATCGGCCTGTACGAGAAGGTGACCTTCGGTGACGGCGCCCAACCGACGACCACCACGTTCCTGGATTACCTCGTACCGCTGTCCGGCGACGTCCCTGACATCGAGATCCAGCACAGCGAGCATGCGGCGGCGCACATCCCGGGCGGGATGAAGGGAGTGGGCGAGGGCGGCACCATTCCGGCGCCTGCCGCGATCGGCAACGCGGTGGCCGCGGCGGTGCCGGAGATCGCACAGCACGTGCTAGAGACTCCCCTGTCTGCCGGCCGGGTCTGGGAGCTTATCCACGAGGCGGGCCTGCATGAACAGTGACGACCAGCCGCTCGGTCGGCTGACTGCGACCGGGGTGAGCCAGCGCTACGGCGGAATGGCAGCGCTGCAGGACGTCTCGTTCGACGTGCACACCGGCGAGATCCACGCGCTGCTCGGCGAGAACGGTGCGGGCAAGAGCACGCTCATGCGGGTGCTGACCGGCGTGCTCGTCCCGGACACCGGCGAGCTGTGCCTCGACGGCGAGCGGCAGAGCTTCGGCACGCCACGCGATGCGCAGGTCGCCGGGATCGGGGTGGTGCATCAGGACTACCACCTGTTCCCGGAGCTGTCGGTCGCCGAGAACGTCTGCGGCGTTTCGGTCCGTGCGCCGTCGCATGCCGGCATGGTCAGCCGTGCCAGCATGGACCGGATCGCGCGGGACCTGCTGCGCTCGCTCGGGACGGACGTCGACCCGCGCCGCCGGGTGGCCGGCCTGGACGCCGCCGAGCGCAAGCTGATCGAGATCGCCCGCGCTCTGCTGGAGAAACCACGCTTCCTGCTGCTGGACGAGCCGACCGCGGCGCTTGAACCCCGCGAGACCGATCGGCTGCTCGACGTGATCAGCTCACTGCGCGATCGCGGCACCGGCATCATCCTGGTCACCCACCGGCTGGGCGAGGTCTGCCGGGTGGCCGACCGCGCGTCGATCCTGCGCGACGGCCGCAACGTCGGAACGTTGCCCCGGCCGGAGCTGAGCCCGCGCGCGCTCTCGGAACTGATCGTGGGTTCGGCAGTGGTGGAGCTCGACGGTCCGTCCCACGCGGCGGGCGCCCCGGTGCTGGAGATCGACGGCCTGCGCCTGCGCTCCGGGGCGGAGCCGGTACACCTACACGTCGGTGCGCGCGAACTCGTCGCCGTGGTCGGCCTGGTTGGCTCCGGCGTGCCTGAACTCCTCGGCGCGGTATCGGGTTCGCGGCCGAACAAGCGGGCCGACATCCGGGTATCCGGACGGCCCGTCGCGATCCGGTCACCGCTGCACGCGCGGCGGGCCGGCATCGGCTTCGCCCCCGAGGATCGCAAGCGCTCGGGCCTGATGCTGCAGCAGTCGATCGCCACCAACATGGGGCTGGCCTCGCTCGGCAACTTCTCCCGTGGCGGGTTCAGCGACCGGCCCGCGCTGAGCACCGCGGCACAGGACGCCAGGCGGCGGTTCGACATCCGCTGCCAGTCGGTCGATCAGCTCGTCGGCCGACTCTCGGGCGGCAACCAGCAGAAGGTGCTGCTCGGTCGCTGGCACTTGGCCGACGTTTCGACACTCGTCGTGCAGGAGCCGTCCCAGGGCGTCGACATCGCGGCTCGGCGCGAGATCCACGAGCACCTGCTCGGCTTCGCTGCCGCGGGCGGGCAGGTGCTGTTCAGCAGCTCCGACCTGGACGAGGTGCGCGCGATCGCGCACCGCATCTACGTGCTGCACGCCGGTGAGGTCTCCACGGTGTTCGACAACTTCGGCGAGCACCGGCCATCGCGCGCAGCGCTGACCGAGGCCATGACCACCGACGCCCGCACCCACGGGTCCGGCCTGCACAAGGAGGTGCCCGCATGATCGGCACGCCCATCTTGAAGAAGGAAACTCCCGTGCCCGAGCCTGTAGCGGACAAGACCATCGCTCGGTGGCACAGGCGTCCGACGCTCGCGCTCGACTCGTTGTTCGTGCCCGCGTTGATCGTTGCGCTGATGATCGGGCTGACCATTGCCTCGCCGTACTTCCTGACGACGCGCAACCTCGGCCAGGTCCTGCTCCAGGGCGCGGTGCTGGGGATCGTCGCGGTCGGCGCGACCTTCGTCATCATCGGCGGCGACCTGGACCTGTCCGTCGGCTACAACGTCGCGCTGTCGGGAATCGTCACCGCGCTGGTGATCTCACACAGCCACAACTGGCCGCTGGGTGTGGTGGTCGGGCTGCTGTGCGGCATGGCGATCGGTCTGGTGAACGGCCTGCTGTCGGCGGTGTTGAACGTGCCCGCGTTCGTGGCCACCCTCGGCACCGGGACGGTGGCCGGCGGCCTGGCGCTGTACCTGACGAACGGCAGCACGATCTCCGGCCTGCCCAGCGGGTTCGCCGCCCTTGCCACCACCGAGTTCCTCGGACTGCAGACCCTCGTCTGGTTCATGCTCGGACTGTTCGTGCTCGCCGGGATCCTGCTGCATGCCACCAACTTCGGCATCCGGGTGTTCGCCAGCGGCGGCAACCGCGAGGCGGCGTTCCTCGCCGGCCTGCCCGTCGCCCGGATCCGGCTGGCCAACTTCATCATCGCCGGCTTCTGCGGCGGCCTGGCCGGCGTCCTGCTGACCGCGCGCGTGCAGGCGGGGCAGCCGAGCGTCGGTGCCAGCCTGACCCTGTACGCAACCGCGGCCGTCATCCTGGGCGGCTGCAGCATCCTCGGCGGAACGGGGTCGATGCTGCGCGCGTTCCTCGGCGTTCTGCTCATCTCCGTCGTGCAGAACGGACTGAACATCCTGGGCGTGGACTACTCGCTCCAGCAGGTCGCGGTGGGCGGCGTGTTCGTCCTCGCTGCATGTTCGGAGGTATTCCGCCGGAGGCTCTGACCGGGACTCGCCGCGCGCACAACCCGTCCGCGCCTGTTCGTTGCATTGTCATACCTAATCCAAAATGGAGCCAAAATGCGCAAGAAATCGAACCTGCTGATCGTCGGGATCGCCGGCATCCTCGTTGTTGCGCTCGCGCTGACCGGCTGCGGCCGCAGTGGCAACGGACCGGGGAAGAAGAAGGACTTCAAGATCGGCATCAGCTTCTACAGCGACGTCATCCCGCTGTACATCCAGATGAAGCAGGGTATGCAGGACAAGGCCAAGCAGCTCGGCGTGCAGCTCGACTTCGCGGTTGCCGACAACAGCGCGGAGACGCAGAGCAACCAGATCAACACGTTCGTCACGAAGGGCGAGAACCTCATCCTCTGCTCGCCGGTCGACGCCTCCGCGCTGGTGCCGGCCTACCAGGCGGCCCGCTCGGCCGGTGTCCCGGTGATCTCGGTGGCGAACAAGGTGGCCGACGCCGATGAGGACGCCTACGTCGGGCCGGATCTCGTCGACCAGGCCTCGCGCACGATGCAGAAGGTCGTGGACGCGATGGGCCGAGCGGGTGACCTGATGCTGATCACCGGGCCGCCGCAGATCGCATTCGTCCAGGCGCAGAAGAAAGGCTGGCAGCAGGTGTTGTCCAAGTACCCGAACGTGCACGTCGTGACCACGCTCGTGGACAACGACCTGTCGACATCGGCGGCGGTGGACCTGGCCACCACGGGGCTGGCGTCCAACAAGAACGTCAAGGCCATCCTGTCCAGCGACGACGACATCTCGATGGGCGCGATCCAGGCGATCCAGTCGGCCAGGATCGCTCCGAGCAAGATCTTCACCGCCGGCTGGGACGGCAGCCCGGCGGCGATCAACGCGCTGAAGGCGGGCACGTATGACCTGACCCTGTCGCAGCGGGGCTACACATGGGGGCAGATCGCTATGCAGACCGCCGTGGACTACCTCAACGGCAAGAAGCCGGCCCAGCATCGGGTGAACACACCCGACGTCTTCATCGATCAGCAGAACGTGAAGACGTTGACCGCGGCCCAGGTGCGCTGACCGCTATCGACCGGTGGGCACGGGTGCCTTCTGTGCCCACCGGCACGCCCTGCCGCGAACAGAGCGCAGTCACAACAGCGCAGACAGGTAGCGCACATGCTGGTCCAGAACCGATTCACCGTCCCTGTCCCGATCGAACAGGCGTGGCGGCGCTGCTCGACGTCGAGCGTCTCGCGCAGTGCCCCCCGGTGCGGCGTTGGACAGCCAGGACTGTGGGGACCTTCCGCGGCCCGGTGAAGGTCAAGGTGGGGCCGATCCAGTTGGCCTACCGCGGCGAGGCGACTATCACCGAGCAGGACGACGCGGCCCACGGTGCGGTCATCCACGCCTCCGGCAAGCAGACCCGAGGCTCGGGGGACGCCTCGGCGGGAGTGGTCGCCGAGCTGTCCGAGCACGACGGGCAGACACGGGTCGAGGTGCACACCGAACTCGAGCTGTCCGGCAAGCCAGCACAGTTCGGTCGCAGCATCATCGGCGAGGTCAGCAGCCGGCTGCTCGACCAGTTCGCCGGGAACCGCGCCCACCTGCTCGCCGGCCCGGACGAAGTGCAACGCGTCCGGCGGTTCGGCGGCGGCGCACCTGGGCCTGTCGAACCCGGGTCGAGGACGGCGGTGCGCTCGACGTGTGGTCATCGCTGTCATCCTTGGCCCGCTGTCTGCTGCCGTGGGACCGTCCCGGCGTTGCTGGTTGCCTCTCTGGCGGCGCGCCGACTGCGTCGCCGCAACCGCTGATCAGGTGTGCCGAACGACCTGGAAGCGTACGTAGGCGTCGTCCACGTGGACCGAGCTCAGGGCGACGGCCTCGCCGATGGAGGTGTAGTGGCTCTCCAGCAGCTGCATGTACGGCCGTCCGGCGGGTATGCGCAAGGTCGTCCCGGTGGCCGGAGCGACCGACGGGATCATCTCGACCACGGTGTGGTCGATCTCCCGGCCCGGCCAGGACCGGCTGAACTCGAAGATCGAGTCCTGTAACGGCACGTCCGCGCCGCCGAGCAGTGACTCTTGCAGCGACGGCGCGCAGTAGGCCAGCGGGATCTGGTCGGCGATGTAGATCGCCGGGTGCTTGTCGGCCAGGAAGGTCTTCGCGCTGACGACCATTACTGAGTCCAGCGGGACGCCGAGGATCTGGTTGGCCTCCGCGCTGGCGCCCTGGTGTACCCAGTAGCGCTGCTTCACCTCGACGTTCTTGTGCCGTTCGAGCAGCAGGCTCTTGAAGCCGATCAGGCGCTGAAGCACGATGCTCTCGCGGCCGACGTGTGCCCGGACGATTGTGCCTCGCCCGGGCGCGCGGCTGAGCACGCCGAGGCGTTCGAGGGACTGGAGGGCTGCCCGGATCGTGGTTCGACTGACGCCCAGCTGTTCGGCCAGCTCCGGCTCGGCCGGCAGGCGGTTATTGGGGAACTTCCGGGCCAGGATCGCCTCGAGCAGCATGTTGGTCGTGCGGTCGGTGAGCGAGCCGTTGCCCAGCCGCGGCAGAACGGCCGCGTCAGCGCTTGCGTGTGGCTCAGGAGTGGCCATCGTTGCTCCCGGGATCTGTGCTGTGAGCCGTGCTCGCGGTCGGCTGGAAGGATGCCACTTCGCCCTCGGGGAGCGGCGTTCGCCACACCTTCAGCGACAGGGCGAGCAGGTCGTAGTAGCCGGTGAGGGTCACCAGCTCGTCGAGCTGCGCGCGTCCGATCGCCTCGATCAGCGCCGCGTGTAGCTCCTCGTCCAGGTCGCGTTCGCGGCACAGTGCGAGAACGGCACGCCGCACGAGCCGCTCCTCGGGGGAGAAGCTGCCGACGTCGATGCCCGCGCGAACGGCGGCGAGCTCGTCCTCGGTCAGCCCGACCCGGCGGCCCACCCGCTCGTGCGCGTACCACTCGAAGTCACTGTCGCGTTCGACGGCCAGCGTCAGGATCGCCAGTTCGCGGCCTCGGTCGGGCAGTGTGCCCTGGTACCGGATCGCGCTGCCGAGCCGCTGGAGGGCGTCGCCCAGCTCGGGGTTGATCAACATCGCGTTGAACGGGCCTTCGAGACGCCCGGCGGAATCGGTTAGTCCGAACGCCGGCTGCGCGCCGGCCCGCGGGCCGCCCGCGATCGCGTCGTATACCGCGCGCCGGGCCGGGTCCAGCTCGTCGGGCGTCCACCACGCGAGCCTGCCGTGCTCGGTGTCAGCCACGGTTCGCATTGATCATACATACCACCATCACGGGCCCCAAACCATCCGATGTGGAGCAATAGTCAGATTCAGTCACACCGGTCTTGCCTTCTGTATGACAAGGGACAAAGATAGCGGAGTCAGGACGGTCGAGCCAGGAGAAAGGGGAGCGCCATGACGACGGCGGACTCCGCCCCGTTCACGGTGCTACGCCGGACGTGGGCAGACGAGCAGCTCTTCGAGGAGGAGATGCAGCGCATCTTCGCCCGCTGCTGGCAGTACGTCGCCCATGAGAGCGAGATCCCCGAGCCCGGGGATTACGTCATGCGCAAGCTGGGCCGCGACCCGGTCATCGTCGTCCGCGACGAGAACGGCGACGTGCGGGTCCACCTCAACACCTGCCGGCACCGCGGCGTCCCCCTGTGCCGCGCCGACAGCGGCAACGCCTCGCACTTCCGGTGCAGCTACCACGGCTGGACCTACGCCAACACCGGTCAGCTGCGCGGCGTCACCTACCAGCCGGACGTCTTCGGCAAGGGCGGCATCGACAAGAGCAGGTTCGCACTGTTCGCCCCCGCGCACGTCGACAGCGTGTTCGGTCTCGTCTTCGCCACCTGGGACGCCGAGGCGCCGCCCCTGCAGGAATATCTCGGCGACATCGTCTGGTACCTCGAGAGCATCTTCGGCAAGTTCGACGACGGCGTCGAGGCGATCGGCACGCCGGTGCGCAATATCGTCCGCGCCAACTGGAAGACCGAGGGCGAGAACCTGTCCGGCGACGGATACCACACCACGATCACGCACGCGTCGGCGTTCGAACTCGGCCTTTTCGCCACCCAGCCCGACCTGGTCAAACTGGCCGACGAGGTGCTGCCGAGGTTCACCGGCCGCACGGTCGACGCGGGCAACGGCCACACGATGCGCGTGCAGCGGCTGCCGTTGGTCGTCGACGGAACGCACTACTTCGGGTACCCGCAGGAGTTGTGGCCGCGCATCGACGCCAACCTCAGCCCCGGGCAGCGTGAGCTGATGTCCTGCATGTCCGTCGGCCACGGGTCGATCTTCCCGAACATGTCGTTCATCGAGAACTTCAAGACGAATGTCGACGGTCCCGACCTGCACGCGCGCTACATCCGCATCACGATCCGCTATCCGATCGACGCGACCACCAGCGAGCAGCTCTGGTTCTACTTCGCGCCCAAAGGCGTCGACCCCAAGTGGCGGCAGCTGTCCCAGCGTGCCTACCTGCGCACCAACGGCCCGTCCGGGCTGTTCGAGATCGACGACACCGAGAATTTCGTCGGGATCTCCGAGGCCAGCGTCGGTGATGTCTCGCGCACTCTGCCGGTGACCCTCGAGGGCGGGCGCCACCACCAGCCGGCGCCGGACGAGCTGGGCTGGCCGGGCGATGTGGTCGACGGCGACCGCACCGAACGCACCCTGCGCGCATTCCACGGCCGGTGGAAGGAACTCATGGCCCTTGAACCGGGTGTGGTGACGGTGCGATGATGACCGGATTCGCTGGCCGCCGCGACGACGTGAGCGCCCGTCCGCGCTTCGCCGATCCGGCAGTGCAGGCCGAGGTGTCGCTGTTCCTGGCCCACGAGACGAGCCTGCTCGACAACCGGTGCTTTCACGCGTGGGTCGAGATCGTCGACGAGCAGTTCACCTACCAGGTGCCGACGCCGATCACCCCGGACAGCCCGTTCAAGCCGCACTACGACGACCGCAGCCTGCTCATCGACGAGTCCAAGTGGTCCATGACCACGCAGTGGTTCCGCCGCTTCGACGAGGACATCTATGAAATGTCGTGGGGCGAGAACCCGCCGGTTCGGTTCCGCCACTTCCTGACCAACATCCGCGTTCTGCAGACCGATGATCCGGACGAGTACATCGCGCACTCGAACGTGATGCTCGTCGGCACGCGGCAATCCGACCCACCCAAGTTCGTCAGCGGCGAGCGCACCGACACGATCGCCCGCCGCGACGCCGGCCTGGTCCTGCTCAAGCGCTGGGTCGTGCTCGACCAGAGCGTCATCGACTTCCCGCAGCTGCGGATCCTGCTGTGACTGCCGTCGCGGACGAGGGCGAGGAGCTGGGCGAAGCGCTGGTCGTGTCCAACGAGTTCGCCGCCGTGGTGGTCCGCAAGGTGTCGACGCGCAACGGCGAGCGGCTCGAGATCCGCTCGCTGGGCCAGGACCGGGCCATCCGGCTCGATGCGCTGGCGCTCGAAGCGCTGACGTGGTCCACCGCGCTCGAGGTGGGCAAGGGGCTGGAGACCCCGTTCGGACCCGACCCGTCTGCAATCCACCCGAGATCGAACTCTGACGAGGACTGTCGATGACGAAGTACGAGACGGGCGGCGCCCGCGCGTGGGCGCTCGCCTCGCTGCGCGGCTGCTGCGGCTGCATCAGCCCGACGTTCACTACAGACCTGTCGGAGCTGAACGAAGCCGCGATCCGTCACGATGTGGCGCACGAGAAGGCGCACGGCATGTCGGGGGTGCTGATCGTCTCCGAGTGCGGGACGAGCGCCGAGGAGCTGCGTCGCTTCACCGAGATCGTGGTGGACGAGGCGGGCGACGAGTTGATCACCGTGTTGCAGGCCTCGCAGCCGACGCTCGCGGACACGATCGCATCGGCCCAGCACGGAGCGCAGGCGGGCGTCGATCTGGTCATGCCGTCGTATCCGCTGTACTTCAACCCGCCCAGCACCGACGATGTGCTCGGGTTCACCAGGTCCGTCGCCGACGCCTGCCGGCTCGGAGTGATCATCTTCGCGATGGATCAGTGGAACTTCGGCCGGCTGCACGCGGCCGGCTTCTCGGTCGCCTTGCTGGAGCAGATGGTCGACTCGATCCCGGAGGTCGTCGCCATCAAGAACGAGGTCGGCGGCCCGGGCATCGGGGGCATCGCGGCCGTGTTCGAGCGCTTCAACGGCGAGGTGGTGGTGACCGATCCGCTGGAGTTCAACGCGCCGGCGTGGATCGCCAACTACGGCATGCAGTTCATGGGCACCTCCAACTACGAGCTGATGGGCTCGGTCGTACCGCAGATCTTCCAGCTGCTGTCGGACAAGGCAACGTGGGACAAGGGCATGGAGCTGTACTGGCAGGTCGCTCCCGCGCGGCGCGCGCACGCGGCGGTGTGCACGCCGCTCGTCGCGAACAGCGGACTGGTACCGCGGATGCACTGGAAGTACCAGGGCTGGCTGCTGGGCTACAACGGCGGTCCGATCCGGCAGCCGCACATGCGGGTGAGCGCCGGGCAGATGGCCACCATTCGCAACGCCGCCGTCGCCTCCGGCCTCGACGTCACTGCCGACGACGACGCGCTGTTCTATACCGGACGGAACCCGGCATGAGCGCGCCGACTGAGGTGACCGGCGTGCGGCTGATCGACGGCGACGACGTTGATGCGCTGTCCACCGTCGAACTCGGCCTCGCTGCAGCGCGGGACGCGGCCCGGCTGAAGACGGCCGGCAACATCGTCACCGGACGGGTGCAGGTGAACGGCGCCGTGGCGTGGATGCGGATCCTCGCCGGGACGATCACCGATCTGGATCTGCTCGGCTACAAGGAGTTCCACCGCGTGGGGCAGCACGTGCGCTACCACGTGCACCTGTTCCGTGAGTCGACCGGCGAGGCGCTGGGCATCGTTGACGGGCGGCGCATCACCAGCCTGCGGACCTCGGCGACCGCTGCCGCTGCCGTCGCGCGGTGGGCCGGGAGGCGCAGCGTCCGGGTCGGCCTGATCGGCTCCGGCGAGGAGGCCCGCGAAGGCCTGCGCGCGCTGCACGGCGCGGTCACGGTCGGCGAGACCGTCGTGTTCAGCCCGACCGAGGCCAACCGAGCCGCGTTCGCCGCGCAGATGGGCGACGAGCTGCAACTGCCGGTGTGTGCCGTTGCCTCGCAGCGGGAGGTGCTGTCCGCCTGCGACGTGCTCTACGTCGCCACGTCCTCGCACCACGAGGCCTTCCTGCACGCGGACGAACTCGCCGGAGTCGGCCTGGTCGCGGCGATCGGCTCGACGCAGCCGGTCCACCGCGAACTGTTCGCTGATGTCTTCGTCCAGGCCACGCGCGTCGTCCTGGACACGCCGGACGCGGCTCACGAGTCCGGCGACTGCATCGAGGCGGTCGCAGCGGGCTGGAACCGGTCCGGCGCGATCCTGCTCGGCGACTACCTCGACGGTGACCATCTCGACGGTGACCATCTCGACAGCGAATTCCTCGACGGCGACGGCAAGTCGCAGGGTGCGAGCGGCTACACGCTGTTCAAGAGCATCGGCAGCGTCGAGCAGGATCTTGTGCTCGCCCACCACCTGCTGCAGGCCGCGGGACGCGCTGACCGCGGCCGCCAGGTCGACCCCATCGGCTCGCTGCGCGTCATGCGCTGAACGGCCACTACCGACATACAAGGAGAGCTTTGTGAAGATCGTCGATCTGACGCACACCTGGGGCCTGCACACACCGGGCTGGGTGGGCTATCCGGGAAGCAAGATCTACTACACGCAGAACCTGCAGACCAACCAGATCGTGTCGCAGAAGATCGAGACCTCACTGCACAGCGGCACCCACCTCGACGGGCCGATGCACGGTGCGGACGGCGGCCTGGACATGGCCTCGCTGCCCCTGACCAAGCTCATCCACGAGGGCGCGGTCGTGGACGTCTCCGACGTCGTGTCGGACTGGGACGTGATCAAGCCGCACCACATCACCGACAAGGTCGAGGTGAAGAAGGGTGACGTACTGATCGTGCATACTGGCTTCCACCAGTACTACCAGGGCCAGCCCAAGCAGGATCTGGTGCGCTACTTCACCATGCACCCCGGCGGCGGTGTGGAGCTCGCACGCTGGATGGGGGACATGGAGATCAGCTGGTGGGGCATCGACGCCGGCTCGGGCGATCACCCGATGAACACCACGATCCGCAACATGCGTCCTGACCTGCTTGCCCAGTTCGAGAAGGCGGTCGGCATGCCGTACCTGGAGTACTTCGGGGGCGAGTACGAGTACACGCACCACCTGTCCGGCCGGCACGTCACCAGCGAGATCTTCCCGATGCACCACCTGGCGTTCCAGGACGGCTGCATCCACGCCGAGAACATCGGCGGGGACATCGACGAGGTGCTCAACCGGCGCTGCGTGATCGGTGCCTTCCCGTGGAAGATCGAGGGCGGTGAGGCCTGTCCGTGCCGGATCATGGCGTTCTTTGACAGCGGCGACGGCGTTCAGGAGGGTCTCGGCGGCACCGCCGCGACGGCGTGCCCGGCGGCCTCTTCCTCGGTGGCCTCGTCCTCGGTGGCATAGCGAGATGGACACCGTCGGGTTCGGGCTCGCACAGCTCGAATGCACGCCGCTGGACGTGGAGGCGAACGTCGCGCTTACGACGGCGGCTATCGAGTCTGCGGTCGCCGGTGGCGCGGACGTCGTGGTGCTACCCGAACTCGCCGCGTCTGGTTACCTGCTTGACGGTGCTGCGCTGCGGCCGGTCGCCGAGTCGGTGGCCGCGCCGGGGCCTGTGCTGTCGGCGTGGTCCCGCGCCGCGGCCGCGCACGGCGTCACGGTCGTCGGCGGGTTCGCCGAGGTCACCGACGGTGAGCTCTACAACTCCGCGGCCGTCATCGGTCCGGACGGGGCCATCGCCGGGCTGTATCGTAAGCTGCACCTGTTCGGCGCGGAGCGCGGCGTGTTCACGCCGGGTGACACCGGCCTGCCGATCATCGAGCTCGACGGCCTGCGACTCGGCGTGCTGATCTGTTACGACCTCCGCTTCCCCGAGGCGCTGCGCATCTTGGCGCTTCGGGGCGCGAACGTCGTCGCGGTACCCACCGCGTGGGTGCGCGGTTTCGACGCCGAGCCGGCGCAGGGGAGCGAGTCCCGGGTCGGTCAGGTGGATGGCGCGCTCGTGCAGGCCAACCTCAACGGCGTGTTCGTGGGCTGTGCCGATCAGGTGGGCTCGAGCGGGCCGCACACCTTCCTCGGCCGTTCGGTCCTGGCGGACCCGTTCGGCCGACCGCTGGTAGGTCCGCTCGATGCGCGCACCCCGGACGTTACGGTGGCCCAGCTCGATCTCGGTGCGGTGGTTGCGGCCAGGAACCGCGGTTCGGGTGTGCGGCCGATCCGGGACCGACGCACCGATGTGTACGACGAGTTGCTGGGGTACCGCGAACCGGTCCACCTCATCGCCTCGGCCTGACGGAAAGGTAGTTCGATGACCACCAACCTGACGCTGCCCGAGCCGCGTTCCGTCTCGCCACGCCCGGCGGCGCAGTGCCGCATCACGCACGTGCGGTACGTCGGTCTCGGCGTGCGCAATCTGGATTCGAGCCTCGGCTATTACCGCGACCTGTGGGGGCTCACGCCGATCGACACCGAGCGCGACCTCGCATTCCTCGGCGCCGCCGGATCCAGTGACCCGTTCGCGCTGCGGCTGCGTGCAGCTGAGCACAACCGTATCGACGTCATGTCGTTCGCGGTGCCGACGAGCGGCGACGTGGACTGGTACGCCGAGCGGCTGGCCGGGATGGAGGTTCGGCTGATCACGGAACCTGACCGGTTGGACGCACCGGGCGGCGGCTACGGGTTTCGCTTCTTCGACCCGGTCGAGGGGCGGACGCTGGAGATCGCGGCGGATTGGACACCCAAGGCTGCACGTGAGATCGCCGAAGGAGAGCACGTCCCGACGGGGCTGTCGCACGTCGTGCTCAACACTGCTCGACTGACCGACCTCGTCGAGTTCTTCTCGGCTGCGCTCGGGTTCTTCCAGAGCGACTACCTCGACGACGTGATGGTGTTCCTCAAGGGCGCCACGCCCGCGCATCACCAGTTCGCGGTGAACGCGAACGAGCACGCCAACCTCAACCACATCGCATACGAGACGCGTGGCCTAGACGAGTACATGCGTGCCGCTGGTCATCTGGTCCGCGCCGGCCACGAGATGGTCTGGGGCCCTGGCCGGCACGGGCCGGGTAGCAACACCTTCGCCTACTTCGAGGATCCGAGCGGGTTCGTCGCGGAGTACACGACCCAGCTCGAACTCATCCCGGACGTCACCACGTGGCGACCCCGGGTGTGGCGGCGCCTACCGGAGGAGTCCGACGTGTGGGGGACCGCCTGCGCCCGCAACCCGCGGCCGTTCGTAGGCGTGCCCGATGACGGGCTGTGGACGCCGCCGCCGGTATGACCAGAACAGGGTCCGGCAGGACGAAGTCGAGACGATCGTGAAGCTGTTCACCGAACTGTTCATCGACGGTGCCTGGCGGCCGGGCAACGACCGGGTGGCCGTGCACGACCCGGCGACCGGCGAGGTCATCGCCGAGGTGGCGACGGCGGGACGGGCGGAGTGCGATGACGCGCTCGACGCGGCGGACCGAGCCGCGGCCGGTTGGCGCACGACCCCACCGCGCCAACGGGCCGAGATCCTGCGCCGCGCGTTCGAGCTGATGACCGAGGAGTCCAAGACGTTCGCGGAGCTGGTGAGCCGCGAGAACGGCAAGGTACTTGCCGACGCACGTTCGGAGGTGGCCTACGCGGCGGAGTTCTTCCGCTGGTTCGCCGAGGAGGCGGTCCGGATCTCCGGCGACTATCGGCTCGCTCCCGCTGGCGACAAGCGCATCGTTGTCACGCACGAGCCGGTCGGGGTCAGCCTGCTGATCACGCCGTGGAACTTCCCGGCTGCGATGGCCACCCGCAAGATCGGGCCGGCGCTTGCGGCCGGCTGCACGGTCATCCTTAAGCCGGCGACCGAGACCCCGCTCACCGCGTTCGCGCTCGCCGATCTGCTGCAGCGCGCCGGCGTGCCTGACGGGGTGGTGAATGTCCTGCTGCCCGTGCCCGTGGGTGTGCAGATCGACTGGATGATGCACGATCCACGCGTACGCAATGTGTCGTTCACCGGATCGACCGAGGTAGGCCGGATCCTGCTCCACTCCGCGGCGGACACCGTCGTTCGTGCCTCGATGGAACTCGGTGGCAACGCGCCGTTCCTGGTGCTCGAGGATGCCGACGTCGAGGCGGCCGTCGCCGGGGCGATGGTGGCCAAGATGCGCAATGGCGGGTCGGCGTGCACGGCTGCGAACCGGTTCTACGTCGCGCGCAGCGTGGCCGACCGGTTCACCGAGCGGCTGGCGCAGGAGATGGCCGCACTCGTGCAGGGCCCCGGTCTGGCTCCCGGTGCCCAACTCGGTGCACTCGTGTCGGTCGCCGAACGGCAGAAGGTTGCCGAGCTGGTCGACTCTGCGGTCAGGGCTGGGGCGCGCTGCTTGGTCGGCGGCACGGTGCCGGACGGGACCGGCGCGTTCTATCCCGCGACGGTGCTGGTCGACGTCGACTCCGACGCGTCGATCCTGGATCAGGAGATCTTCGGGCCGGTCGCGCCAATCGTCGTCGTCGACAGCGACGAGGAGGCCGTCCGGCTGGCGAACCGCACCGAGTTCGGGCTGATCGGCTACGTCTTCTCAGGCGACGTCGGCCGGGCCATGCGCGTCGCCGGGCAGTTGGAAGCCGGGATGGTGGCCGTGAACCGCGGCGTGGTCTCCGACCCCGCTGCACCGTTCGGTGGCATGAAGCAGAGCGGGCAGGGACGCGAGGGCGGCTTCGACGGCATCCACGAGTTCCTGGAGACCAAGTACATCTCCGTCGACCTGTGAGCCGGACCGGGAGCACGCTGTGAAGGTATTCGTGGATTCATCCGTGTGCCGCGAGTACGCCAACTGCGTGGTCGAGTCGCCGGATGTGTTCGACGTCAGCGAGGTGAACGGCAAGGCGTTGGTGCTCATCGCCGAGCCGCCGGTGCAGCTGCACGACGCGGTGCGCCGGGCCGCCACGTCCTGTCCGGTCAAGGCGATCACGATCACGGAGTGAGGGTGGCCGACGAGTGCGTCGTCATCGTCGGCGGCGGACTGGCCGCGCGAAGGTGGCCCGTGAACTGCGTGTCCTCGGTTATGCCGGGCGGGTGATGCTGCTCAGCGACGAGCAGCACCCGCCCTACGACCGTCCGCCGCTGTCCAAGCAGCTACTGGCCGGCGCCCTGAGCTCGGCGGACGTCACGCTCTTCGGTCCCGGCGAGCTCACCGAACTCGGGCTGGAGCTGGCGTTGGGCTCGGCCGCGGTCTCGCTCGACGGTGGGCTGCGCAGGTAGTCATGGCGGACGGGTCGGGGCACTCGTTCGATTCGGCCGTGATCGCAGCCGGCGCGCGGGTGCGCCGTATCGACTCGATCCCCGCTGCCCGGCGTGCACTACCTCCGCTCGCTGGACGACTCCCTGGCGCTGGCGTCCGGGCTGCACCCCGGTACGCGGATCGCCATAGTGGGAGCGGGCTTCATTGGACTGGAGGTCGCCGCTGTGGCGCACGCGATCGGCTGCGCGGTGACTGTGATCGAGTCGGCTGCACGGCCGCTCACCCGCGTGCTCGGTGCGGACGTGAGCGACATCGTCACGGGCCCGCACCACTCGCGCGGCGTGGACTCCGTTGCTCCGCCGCGGTGACCGACGTTGCAAGTAGCGCTGCGCTGGAGGCGGTTGTCGTCGCCGGCGAGCTCGTCCCGGCCGATCTGTTGCTCGTCGGAGTCGGCGCGGTGCCAAACACGGATTGGCTGGCGGGCTCGGGCGTCGTGGTCGACAACGGCGTGGTGTGCGACGTGTCGGGCCGTACGTCGGTGCCGGGTGTGTTCGCGGCCGGTGACGTCAGCCGCTGGCTCAACGCCCGGACCGGTGAGCGCCGGCGGCTCGAGCAGTGACAGAGCGCGGTGGACCAGGCGCTGGTGGTCGCCCGGGTTATCGCCCGGCCCGACGTGCCGTGTGTGTGGGACACCGTTCCGTACTTCTGGTCCGACCAGTACGACCGCAAGCTGCAGATGTGCGGCACGGCCGGCGCCGACGTGCACCGACGCACGACGGCTTGCGGCGAGGTGGTGTGTTTCGGCAGCGACGGACTGCTCACCGGCGTACTCAGTGTCAGCAACCCGCGCGCCCAGGGCGCAGGGACGGCGGCTCGTCGGCTCGTCGGGGTCAGCGGCGCTCGACTGGGTAGATCAACTCTGACCCCGCAGCCGCTCGTCCCGCGGGTCGTACAGCCGCGCCGCAGTCGAGGATTCATAGGCCTTGCCCTGCCGATAGCTCACCAGCTCGAGGGTCAGGCCCCAGCCCGTCTTGGCGAAGATGAATGCGTTGCCCGGCCCGGACTCCGGGCCCGGAAGCGGCATCGGCGCGCCGAGGACCCGCACGCCGTGCGCGCGCAGCTGCTCGGCAGCGACCGGGAGATCGTCCACGTACAGCGCCAGATGGTGACCACCCAGGTCGCTCGTGCGCGGAACCTCCGTGCGCTGGTCGGGCGAACTGTACTGAAGCAGCTCGACGTTCACCGCGCCGACCCGCAGCATCGCGATCCGCTCCACCTCCGTCCGCGGGTGATGGTCGAACTGGCGCCGCTGCAGGTCGCGATCCGTTCCGCCCCGATACGGCCCGTGCGTGAACAGCAGCTGCGCACCAAGCACGTCGACGAAAAGTGCGAGCGCGTCATCGAGATCCGGCACGACCAACCCGATGTGGTCGACGCCGCGAAGTCCTGGCAACGGTGCGAAGTTCACAGCCACACCCGCCCGCCGTTGACCGGGACGACCGTGCCCGTGACAAGCTGCGCGCCCGGCGACACGAGGAACTCGAGCGCCGCCAGCAGGTCCGACGGTTCCAGCGTGCGCTTCACCGACTGCCGCTCGCGCAGGTCGGCCCACCGCTCCGACGGCACCCGCTGCAGCAGCGCCGGCGTCGCGACCAAACCGGGTGCGATGCAGTTGACGGTCACGCCGTGACCTCCGACCTCACCCGCGAGACTGCGGGTGAACCCGACGACCCCGAGCTTGGACGTCGCGTAGTGCACCATCTGCGTCGACTGCGGATCCCACCCGACACTCGAGGTCAGGTTCACGATTCGCCCGCCGCCCGCAGCAATCATGTCCGGCAGGAACGCACGCGTCATGAGGAACAGGCTGTCCAAATTGACAGTCATGACGCTGCGCCACTGTTCCAGCGTGATGTCGCTGAACGCGGCATAGGGCGAGATGCCGACGTTGTTGACGAGCACGCCGACGGGCCCCAGCTCGTCGTGCACCTGCTCGGCGAACGTGCTGACGTCGCCCGGGTCGCTTGCGTCTGCACGGGCTCCGAACGCCGTGCCGCCGGAGCCGCGGATCGCATCCACCGTGTCACCGCAGTCCAGCAGATCGCAGACCGCTACGGCGTGACCGAGTCCGGCCAGCCGGGCGGCGAAGCTTCGGCCGAGCCCGGTGGCCGCTCCGGTGACGACCGCCGCCGTCGGCCTCGGTCCGGCCGACTCAGTCATGAACGCCTCCGACCGGTCGCGACAGCGGACGCAGGGGCGCGATCCGGCGCAGTAGCTGCGCGCGGCGCCGCAACGGCAGCAGCCGGACGACGGCGACTAGCGCGCGATAGCGCCTGGTCGGAATCCAGGTGCTGCGCCCGGCAGCCAGTGCCCGCAGGCTCTCGGCGGCCACCACGTCCGGCGTCAGCCACATCCACGGCGGGATCGCGCTGGCATCCACTCCTGCCCGCTGATGCAACTCGGTCCGCGTGAAGCCCGGCATCACCAGCAACGACCGCACGCCCGTCTCGGCGGACCGCTCGGCGATGGCTTGGGTCAGCGTCGACTGCCAGGCCTTGGTGGCGGCATAGCTGCTCAGCGACCAGACGGACGCCGTCGAACCCACCGTGATGATCGCACCGCCACCGCGACCGGACATTCCCACCAGGGCGGCGTGCAGGACCTCCATCGTTGCGCCCACATTGAGGTGCAACTGCGCCCGCTCGTCCTCGACCGCGCCCACCCCGAAGGGATCCGACACCGTTCGACCGGCCGCGTGCACCACGAGGTCGATCGGGCGATAGGCCGAGTCCAGGCGTTCGCGCAGCGACTGCAGTCCGGCCGCCGATGCCAGGTCCGCGACCAAGACCTCGACCGACTCCTGCGGCGCTCCCCGCACAACCCGGCGAAGCCGCTTCTCGTCGCGGCCGACCAGGACCAGCGGCCTACCCGCCCCGTGCAAGGCTCGCGCGAAGGCTGCTCCGATGCCGGACGAGGCGCCGGTGACGAGTGCGGCGCTCACAACCAGATTCTGTATGACATATGCCAAGTATGGCAGTGCCGGTAGGGTCTGGCTATGGCTGCGATTGACCGGTCGGTACTGATCACCGGAGGCGCGTCGGGGATCGGCGCCGCGGTGGCCCGCCTGTTCTGCGAGGCCGGCGACGCAGTGACGGTGCTGGACCGTCGCCCGTCGGACACCGCCGGGGTCATATCGGTCGTCGGCGACGTGCGCAGCTACGCGGACAACGAGCGGGCTGTGCGTACCGCCGCAGTCGGTGGCTCGCTGGACGTGCTGATCGCCAACGCCGGAATCCACGACGGTGGCCTGCGCCTGGTCGACAACGAACCCGCCGACCTCGAGGCCCGCTTCCGGGCGGTGTTCGAGGTCGACGTGCTCGGCTACCTGCTGATCGGGCGGGCCGCGGCCGGGGCACTGCAACGCGCCCGCGGATGCATCGTCCTCACGCTCTCGGACGCGTCCTTCGACGTTCACGGCAACGGTGCCGGCATCGCCTACGTCGCCGCAAAGCACGCCGGCCTCGGACTGTTACGCGCGCTCGCACGGGACCTAGCGCCCGATGTGCGCGTCAACGCGGTCGCGCCCGGCGGCGTGGCGACAAGCCTGGCCGCGCCGGACGAGGGTGGCGCGGAGCGTCCGGTGATCGGCGACGGTGACCACCTCGCACGCTCACTGGCCCGGCGCACGCTGCTCGGCCACGGCGCGGGCCTGGCCGATCTCGCCGGGACCTACGCCTACCTGTGCTCGCCCGCGGCCGGCGCGGTGACCGGCCAGGTGCTGCGCGTCGACGGAGGGCTGCTGCCGTGATCGGCTCGGCGCATTGACGGCTCAGACCGAGCCGGGCATCCGCAGCAGCAACTTGCCGGTGCTGGCGCGCGTCTGCATCAACTCGTGCAGTTCGGCCGCCTGCGCCAGGTCGGCGCAGCGCCCGACCTGCACGCGCAGTTCTCCACTCGCGGCGCGAGCCATGACTATCGCGGCGCGACGCTGCCAATCCGCAGCCGTCCCCGCGTAGTCCTTGCCGCTGGCCCGCGTGAGGTACAGGGAGCCGGTGCCCATCCGAGCGGTGTCGAACGGTGGCAACGGTCCGGCGGCCGTCCCGTAGAGCACGAGCATGCCGCGAGGGCGCAACAGATCGAACCCGCGCGGGGTCAGCGCTCCGCCGTTGGCGTCGAAGACCGCCGAAACACCGGACGGGACGAGCTCGCGAACCTGCTCGACCAGGTCCGGGCCGTCGACGACCACATCTGACGCGCCGGCCGTGCGAGCCGCAACAACCTTCGCGTCGGCGCCCACCACCGCGACGGCCTGTACCCCGCGATGCCCGAGGCACTGCGTCAGAAGCGAGCCGACCCCGCCGGCCGCCGCAAACACGACGGCGGATTCTCCCGCTCCGAGCGGGCAGGTGTCATCGGCGAGGTACTGGGCCGTGATGCCCTGCATCAGCACGCCGGCGGCGACCTCGTCGGGCACCTCGTCGGGAACCTCGATCACCAACTCGGCGCTGGCGAGCACGCGATCGGCGTAGCTGCCGGCCACCTTCGACCACGCGACGCGCCGCCCGAGCAGGCCCGCAGGCGCGTCCGGCCCGCACTCGACCACGACGCCGACGCCCTCGACGCCAGGGATGCCCGACGCGGGCAGCGGAACCTGCCCGCGCCGTTGCATGATGTCCCAGTAGTTGACCCCGGCCAGCCGTACCGCGATCAGGACCTGGGCGCCCGCCGGGCGGCCGATGCCCGTCCGCGCCTGTTCCAGCACCGCGTCCGGTCCGTGGCTGCTCACCACGATGCTGTTCGTCGCGACCTCGCTCGAGGTGTTCGTGTCCTGTCCGTGCACTGGGTACATCCCTTCCCGGCGAAGCTTCAATTCTTTGTCATCTGTATGACAGACTACATTCTCGGCCTGCGCAGGGCCGCGACGACGAACGGCGGGTGGATGTATGGCGCTGAGCGGCGAGCCGCGGTGGCCGTTCGCGCTGGCCGGCCTGGCCCTGGTCTGGGGAACCAGCTACCTGTTCATCAAGATCGGGCTCGAAGCGCTCAGCCCGTCGATGGTTGCCTTCGGCCGGGTCGCCATAGGGGCCGTGACGCTGCTCGCGATCGTGCGGTTGCGCCGCACGCCGCTACCCCGCGGTCGACTCGTATGGCTGCACCTGGCCGTCGCTGCGGGTCTCGTCGCCACCCCGTTCCTGCTGTTCGGCTACGCCGAGGAGCAGCTGTCCAGCGCGCTGGTCGGGCTGCTCAGCGGCGCGTCGCCTCTCGTCACCGCGCTGGTGGTGTTCCTCGCGTTCTCCGACGAGCACCTGACCTCCATCGGCCTGTGCGGGCTGTTGCTGGGCTTCGTCGGCGTCCTCACCACCCTCGACGCGTGGACCGGGTTCGGCGGCGCGTCCCGCCCTGCGCTGTTCGCGTGCCTGGGCGCGGTCGCCTGCTACGGCACGTTCTTCCCGTACACCCGCCGCTTCCTCGCGCAACGCTCCGAGTCGCCCGTGGCGTTGGCGGCCGGTCAGATGGTCTGCGCGACCGTCCTGCTCGCCCCGGCCCTGCTGCTGCCGGGTGCGCGCAGCGGGCCGATAACCGCACGGGTCGTTATGGCGATGCTATTGCTCGGTGCCCTCGGCTCCGGGATCGGCTACATCCTCAACCTCGTCGTCACCACCGCGGCCGGCGCGACGACCGCAAGCACGGTCAGTTACCTGATCCCTGTTGTCGCCGTGATCGCCGGCGTGCTCGTCCTCGGCGAGCCGATCACCTGGAACCAGCCCGTCGGTGGCGTCGTCGTGCTCGCCGGCGTCGCCATGAGCCAGTTCGGCCGAGCAACCCGTCACCGAAGGAGAAGCCCATGCATGACCTCGACCTGACCGTGTTCCCCGGGTACCGGCCCGGCGCGCCGCCGCAGTACGCCGAGTACCACGCCGAGGTCGACTACCTCGACGAGGTCGAGGCGATCTGGGGACAGAAGTGGGGTGCTCAGGGAATCGGTCAGCTGCGCCAGGTGGCGATGAGCCCGCCGACGGAGGTGGAGACGCTGCCCGCCTACGACAAGGATCGGGCGTTCTTCGCCTACGGGGGCGAGCTTCCGGACCTCGGCCGAATGCGCGAGCAGCACGCCGGGTTGATGGACACCTACCGCAGGCTCGGCATCGACGTGCGGATCTTCACCTATCCGGAGGAGCCGCGCTCTGCGTACGGCCCGCTCAAGCGCGCCGTGTCGGCCGCGGCGGGTTTCGTGATCAACGGTGGCGCTATCTTGCCGCGTGAGGCGACGCCGTACTGGCGGGGGCGTTCCCGCTACGTCTCGCAGTACCTGCAGTCGATCAACTGCCCCATCCTCTACACCGTCCACGGCGAGGGTGTCTGCGAGGTCGGTGCATTCCGCCGGATGGCCGACGACTTCATTGTCGCGATGCTCTCGCCAGACTGCAACCGGGACGGACTGGAGCAGGTCCGGCCCATCCTTGAACGCGCGGGCTACCACGTCTGGGCCGCGCACAGCCCCGGAACGCTGCACGTGTTCCACCCCGAGCTGATCGGCTGGATCCACCCCGACATGTGGATCGCTCCGCTGGATCGCCACCTCGCACTCATCTATCCGCCGTGGTGCGACTACGAGACGATCCGGTACCTGAAGTCCATCGGCTACACACTCATCGAGGCCGACCGCGAGGAGCAGGAGCGCATCGCGCCGTGCAACCTGCAGACGATCGCACCGCGCAAGGTCGTCATGTGCGCGGGCGCACCGAAGACGCGGGCGTTGGTCGAAGCCGCCGGAGTAGAGGTCGTTGAGGTGGCGTATGACGAGGTGATCAAGTACGGCGGCAGCATCCACTGCACGACGATGCAGCTCGTTCGCGACCCGGGGCCGAAGATCTTCGACTGACGTTCGGCCATTGCGGGTGCAAGCCAATCCAGAATGGAGGCGCAGGCCGCCGAAGTAGTTTCTTACCGACGATGTGCCCTTGCGGCATCGGGATAGACCATGGCTTCGGCACGAGCGGCAAGGTCGATCGGCCCGGAAGCAGCTAGAATTGCGCGTATGACGCGGACGGTTCCTGGCCTGCGACCTAGCCGGGTTCTGGCTGCGCGGCGGGCCGAGGTGCTGGAACTTGTCCGGTCGCATGGGGCGAGCAACGTGCGGGTGTTCGGTTCGATCGCCCGGGGTGAGGAGGGCCCGTCCAGCGATGTCGATCTGCTGGTCGATTTCCCGCCGGGCACGTCGCTGCTGACCGTGATCGGTTTGGAACAGGCGCTGCGGGAACTGTTGGGTGTCCCGGTCGATGTCGGCCCGGCCGACGCCCTGCGAGACGACATGCGGGAGCGTGTGTTGAGCGAGGCGCGGGCTCTTTGAGCCGCTCACCGCACAATCGCATCCGCGACATGCAGGCTGCGATCGCCGCGATCCGGGACTTCGAGCGCGCAGGGCGGGAGTCGCCGATGGTGTTCGACGCGGTGCGGATGCGGCTGCTGGAGATCGGTGAGGCCGCGAACGGCATCCCGCAGGCTCTCCGGCACCGAACCCGGCGTGCCGTGGGGCGAGATCATCGGGATGCGGAACTGGATGGCGCACCGCTACTTCGACACCGTGCACGCTTACGTGTGGGGCACCGTCGATCAAGATCTCGGCCCGCTCGAGGAAGCGCTTGATCGCCTGATGCTGCGGCTGGAGAACAGTTGATGCCGATCCGCGCCGGCAGGCGTCGCGTTCTCAGATGGTCACCGCAGCCGGCGCGTCAGCCGTTCGGCGCGGGACCTACGCGGGATGGCGGACGCGAATCGGGCTGGTCAGGGGCTCTGAACCTGCTCGCCGGTGCGGCGCTGTGCCACCGCGAGCGGTACGACACCGCCGCCTCGTCCTGGGCGCTGATCAGCTGTATGAGCAACGGTCACCTGCTCGCCCCGCCGCTGATCACGTAACGAACCTCACCCGCGCGGGCACCACCATGCCGCGCCCCGCCGTCACTGCGCCGAACACGTCGCTGACGGCTAACCGCGCATCGCGTCACCACGCCGACCACGTACTCACTGCGCCGGCCAACCAGCCGGCCACATCGTCATTTCCAGCGACGTCTTCGTCTAGAAAATGGACGACGGACAACAGTCGCGCGGGTCGCTCTGGGTTGCCCGTCAGACGGTGATGATCGGGCAGACGATTCGCGCGCCGGATCGTTTGATTTGGCTGTCGGCGGTAAGAAGTGCGCTTGCGTGTCGTTCGGCAGCTGCGACGTAGATTGCGTCGGCGTAGCGAAGGGAGCCCTGTGCGAGTTTCCACGCTCGGTGTACGTCGGACCATGGCGTTGCCTCGATGTGGATCTCGAAGGACTCGGCGTCGCGGAGAGCTTGTGCCAGATCGGCTGGTTGTAGGGGATGGTTGGGTCGGTTCGCAGCGGCGCCCAGGCCGGACATCACTTCGAACGCGAAGTGCCCTGGTGCGATCAGCGGCTCAGTCGCCGGCAGTGCCGCTAACGCATCTCGTGCGGCGATGCCGCGCGGCCCGGAGTCGGCCACCGCGTCAATGATCAGCGAGGCATCGACGATCACTGGGTGTGCAGGTCGCTGAGCTGGTCTGAACGTTCATCGTGCGCGTCGGCGATGGCCTGCAGAATCGCGTTGCGTTCCTCGGCCGGGACCTGGTCTTTGTTGTGCAGGCGCTCAGCGGTCCGGGTGAGCGCCTGCTGCCGGCGCAGGTACGCCGCCTGTTCGTGGAGGGTGTCACGCAGGTAGCTCTGCACCGATGTGCCGCGCTCGGCAGCCGCTACTCGGATCTGATCGAGATCGTCGGCTGGTACGTCACGGATGAGGACGTCAGACATACCCATATGCTATCAAGTGTGCTATCTACGGTGCAAGCGAGCGAGCAACGCCACGCCGCGGGTGCAGCGAGGCGCCCATTGTTCGCGGGATATACACGGGATGGCGGACGCAAATCGGGCCGGGCAGCGCCTTGCAGCCCAGCAAACACGGAGATTTCTGCGAGAGGACCCGGCTCACTGTAAAACCGCCGGCTCAGCCTACGTTGGTTCAAACCCAACACCCGCCACAGGATCGGTCGGGGCTCATATCGGCCCCGACCGATTTGTTGTCCGCGGGACCTGGAGGGCCCGGAATACGGGGTCTGTAGGCGCGCTGATGAGGTGACGCCACGCGCCGCCCCCTCGCGCCCTCGCCGACGGCCCCGGCGTAGGCCGAATTGTCCGTTGGTGACCGTGAGAACGTGTGTCTTGCCGTGCGGTGGGGCACGCGGCGGGCACGCGTCAAGATCATTTTCGAGGATCTGGAGATGCCGGACGCTCGCTTCTGCGCTCGCTGCGAACGTCGATGCCGGGCACGCCGGAGAGGTTGTCCCGGGTCTCGTAGAAGTTGAGGTGGCCGTCCCCCGCTCGATGCCTGCCGCGTGGTAGGTGTCGGGCTTCCGCCAAGAAGGTCGACAAGAAGGGGACCGCCGTGACCAAGAAGTACCAGATGAGGGCGTCGATGACGAGCGCCGAGCTGCGGCTCGCGCTGCCGGAGACGGTGAGTGTGGCGATGAACGAGATCGCCGAGAACGTGCAGGAAGGGCTGCTCGCGCTCGCGGTCGGCACTGGCCTGCAGGTGATGCAGGCGATGATGGCCGAGGATGTGAGTGCGGTGTGCGGGCCGAAGGGCAAGCACAACCCGGCCCGCGTCGCGGTGCGCCACGGCACCGAGGCAGGCTCGGTGACACTGGGTGGCCGCCGGGTGCCGATCGAGCGGCCGCGGATGCGCTCGGTCGACGGTTCGAGCGAACTGCCGGTGCCGGCCTACGAGCTGTTCTCCTCGACCGAGATCCTGGGGCGGATGGCGATGGGTCGGATGCTGGCCGGCCTGTCGTCGCGTCGCTACCCGGTCGGGTCGGGCTGGAACCTGTTGGGGCCAAGGTCGAACAGCAGGGCCGCTCGACGAGCAAGTCCGCGGTGTCGCGTCGGTTCGTCGTCGCGACCGAGACGGCGCTGGGCGAGTTGCTCGCCGCGGACCTGTCCGGGCTGGACCTGGTGGCGTTGATGGTTGACGGGGTGCACTTCGGCGATCACCTGTGCGTGGTCGCACTCGGGATCGGCATCGACGGCACCAAGCACCCGCTCGGGCTGGCCGAGGGCTCCACGGAGAACACCAGCGTGGTCACCGATCTGCTGACCGGGCTGCGTGATCGCGGCCTGGATACCAGCCGCCCGATCTTCGTCGGTATCGACGGCGGCAAGGCATTACGCGCAGCGGTGATCCGGGTGTTCGATCATCCGGTGATTGGTCGGTGTCAGCTGCACAAGATCAGGAATGTAGCTGACAAGCTGCCCGATCATCTGGCCGCGACGGTGACCAAGCGGATGCGGCAGGCGTATCACGCCGAGTCGGCGCTCATCGCGGAGGCGCAGCTCGAGGAGCTGGCCAAGGAGCTGGAGCGCACCCATCCCGGCGCCGCCGGGTCGCTGCGCGAGGGCCTGGCCGAGACGCTGACCGTGCTGCGCCTGGGCGTATCGCCGACGCTGGCTCGCACGCTGAGATCGACCAGCAGCATCGAGTCGATGATCTCGATTGCCCGCGATCACTCGATGAACGTGAAGAACTGGCAGAACGGGAACATGGCGCTGCGCTGGTGCGCGGCCGGGATGGTCGAGGCGAGCAAGCAGTTCCGCCGCGTCAATGGCCACCTGCACCTGCCCGCGCTCCGCGTCGCGCTCGATGAGCATGTCGCCGCGCAAACTGTCGGTGCCATCCTCGAGTACTGGATACCGGCCGAAGGCATCGAGGAGTTCAACCGCAACATCGTGGGCGCAATCAGGGTCGTCGACCGGCTCTCGGCCGACGCCGGCGCATCCTGACTGCAGTTAGGGGTCCCGTAGCAGCGGAGCGAATCTGGTCCCCTTCGGCGTTGCAGTTGTCGCACACCTCGACCGGGCCTTAGCTCGGGCGGGGTAAACGGGCAGATCTATGT
>JBOGDQ010000268.1:0-3767 GCA_050742975.1 Jatrophihabitantaceae bacterium | reverse complement strand
GTGAATTTCGGGAACCAGAAATAGATGCCGGCCATCACCGCGAACACGATCGTGCCGAACAGCACGTAGTGGAAGTGTGCGACCACGAAGTAGGTGTCGGACACATGGAAGTCGACGGGCGGGCTGGCCAGCAGCACGCCGGTCAGGCCACCGAACAAGAAGGTGACCATGAACCCGATCGAGAACAGCATCGGCGTCTCGAACGTGACCGAGCCGCGCCACATCGACCCGATCCAGTTGAAGAACTTCATGCCGGTCGGGACGGCGATCAGGAAGGTCATCACGCTGAAGAACGGGAGCAGCACGGCGCCGGTGGTGAACATGTGGTGCGCCCACACCGTCAGCGACAGGGCCGCGATAGACATCGTCGCCAGCACCATGCCCTTGTAGCCGAACAGCGGCTTGCGGCTGAAGACCGGGATGACCTCGGTGACGATTCCGAAGAACGGCAGCGCGATGATGTAGACCTCGGGGTGCCCGAAGAACCAGAACAGGTGCTGCCAGAGCATGGCCCCACCGTTGTTGGCGTCGAACACCTGCGCGCCCAGATGCCGGTCGGCCCACAGCACCAGCAGCGCCGCGGTGAGGATCGGGAACGCGAGCAGCACCAGCAGGCTGGTCACCAGAATGTTCCACGTGAAGATCGGCATCCGGAACATCGTCATGCCAGGCGCGCGCAGCGTGATCACCGTCGTCACCATGTTCACGCCGCCGAGGATGGTGCCCAGGCCGGCGATCGCCAGGCCGAGGATCCACAGGTCGGTACCCGCGCCGGGCGAGTTGGTGGCGCTGTTCAGCGGCGCGTAGAGCGTCCAGCCGGCGTCGGCGGCACCGCCCGGGGTGATGAAGCCGGACATCGCGGTCAGCGCGCCGAACAGGTACAGCCAGTAGGAGAAGGCGTTCAGCCGCGGGAAGGCGACGTCCGGTGAGCCGATCTGCAGCGGCAGGACCAGGTTCGCGAACGCGAACACGATCGGCGTCGCGAAGAACAGCAGCATGACCGTGCCGTGCATAGTGAACAGTTGGTTGTACTGCTCGGGCGAGAGGAACTGCATGCCCGGACGGGCCAACTCGGTGCGCATGAGCAACGCGAGGATGCCGCCGACGGCGAAGAACAGCACCGAGGTGACCATGTACATCCGGCCGATGAGCTTGTGGTCTGTCGTGCGCAGCAGCTGGCCGAGCATCGACCCCTTGCTCACCTCGTGGACCGGGAACGGCCGGGCGACGATCGTCGACGGCTCGATCGGATCCGGTGCACCCGCGGTGGGCTCAACGGTCGTGGTCAAGGTGGTGCCTCCCTGTCGGGACCGGACATCTCCAGCGGCGCCGTACCGGCCGAGTCGGTAACGGCCGTCCGCCACTTGCAGAGGATAGTCACCGGCCGGTTTCCGGCACGCACCGGGAGCCGTCCGCGCGGCGGGTCCCAGACGTGCCCGGTCGGTTACCCTGTGATGCGATGTATGTCTGTTGTTTGGTTTGACGGGCAGGCGGCCGGCCGGTTCCCGAGCGGTACCGGCCTCGGGTGTGGAGGACAGACGGTGGCTGGTCGACGGCAGCACGCCGCCTTCCGTCCAGCCGCGACCCCGGTCAGCACGAGTGCCCCGAACCGGCGGCAGGCGACCGCGATGATCACGGCGCTGATCCTGATCGCGGCGGCGATCGCCGTCGCCTCCTTCACCGTCCGGCCCAGCAAGGCCCGCGCGTTCGACCTCTTCTACGGTTCGGTGTTCGTCAACGACAACACTGCGCCCGTCGCGATCGATCTGGCCAGCGGCAAGCCGACCGTCCGGCTGCCCGATGCCTACCAGCAGGTCAACGCGAAGCAACCGAACGACGTGGACGTGGTGCCGCTGTCGGGCGGGACGCTGTTGCTGGACACGCTGACCGGCGAGTTCAACCTGGTGGACAGCACCGGCATCGTGGCCAAGTCCGGCGGCGGGGTGCCGCTCGGCAAGTCCGCCGAGACGACCACCTCCTACGCGCTCGCGTCGGGCAGTTCGGCCTACATCGTCCGCACCGGGGCGTCCGGAACGACCGCCTACCTGGTCGGCCTGTCCACGGTGACGTCCGCGATCGGGGGTGGGCCGATCCGGCCGCGCGCCTCGGTGGGCATGGACAATTCGCTCAAGAACGTCGCCACGACGACCGTCACCGCGAACGGCGATCTGTGGATGCTGGCCGGTGCCGGCAGCTCCCGCACCATCCGGCAGCTGAGCCTGCCGAGGGGCTCCAACCCCGGCGCCACCCTGAACACGGCCGACCACGGCAGCGTGAACGGAGTCGCCGCCATCGGTGCGAGTACCGCCAACGCCGACGGGTCCGGCGGCGACGCCGTGGCGGTGGCATCGGCGGGTTCGATCCAGGTGTTCGACGCGGTCGGCGGCTCGCACACCCTGACCGTCAACGGCCTGTCCGGCGCCGACTCGATCGTGCCCGTCACCAACCAGCAGGGCGGGTTCACCTTCCTCTACCACGCACCTGCCGGCTGGAGCATCGTGCGGGCGGCCGCCGACGGCACGGGCGAGGCCGCGGTGCACCCGCTCGACGGGATCGGGGCGTCCGCATCGCTGGCCGTGCCCGCGCAGAGCAACGGTTCGGTGTACACGGCCGACCTGGCTAGCGGCGCGCTCTGGCGGATCGGCAGCACCGGCGTGGCGGCCGCAGTGCCGGACGTGGGCAGGTACCCGCTCATCACCGGCGAGACGGCCGACTTCTCGCTCATCAAGGTCACCGCCCGCGGGGCCCGGGTCATCTACAACTCGCGCACCAAGCTCGAGGCCGTGACGGTGTTCACCGACGGCAGCCACAAGCCGATCGTCAACAAGAAGGATTCGGCCGCCGACCTGACCGCCAGTGGCGCCGCCGCCGCCCTGGCCGACCTGCACAACAATCCGGGGAAGAACAAGCCGACGACACCGCCGAAATCGCACGCGAACCCGGCCCAGGAGGTGACCGACCGGATCAACTGCCAGACGGTCACGCAGATCCCGCACATCCCGGCCGTCGATCTCGTCGACCGCGGATCGCGCTCGGTGCAGCTGCACTGGACCTATCCGATCCTCGATCGGCAGGACTGCTATCCATCGACGTACACGGTGACGGTCAAGCTGCTCAGTGGCAACGCGCCGACTGCGCCTACCCTGCCGCCGATCCAGGGCTCGGACGGCGTGAACATCACCGGGCTGTTCCCGGACACGCAGTACAGCTTCGTCGTCACGGCCTACATCAACGGCAAGGGAACCCCCTCGGCGTCGATCCTCGTGCGGACCAGCGTCGAGGGTCCGGCCGCGCCGACCAACGTGAGCGCCGTTGCCGATGACCTGGGCAACTGGACGCTCTCGTGGAACTCCTGCGGCGGCGTCCAGAACAGCTGCGTCCCGGCCGCGAACTGGACCATCGTCCCGCAGTTGTGTGACGGGGCCGGCGGCCTGATCAGTGCACCCGCCAACGCGCACGTTGTCGGCGACCCGACCTCGCACACTTTCTCCATGCTGTACAAGGGCAATCCCGAACTGCTCGGGCGCGGCCTGGACTTCCAGGTGGCCGGCGTCGGCCTGAAGGGCACGACCGGGACGACGTCCAAGCCCAGCGCCTGCACGTACAGCTGGGCACACCCTGTCCCCGAGAACATCCAGGTCGCCGCCAGCACCCCGCCCGGTGGAGTCGCGGTCGGTGGATCGACAGCCGCGAAGGTCACCGTTACTTTCACCGGCGATCAGAACGTCGATCTCGGCGGTGTCGGCGGCCAACTGACGTATCGCCTG
>JBOGDQ010000267.1:0-1566 GCA_050742975.1 Jatrophihabitantaceae bacterium | reverse complement strand
CAGATGGGGTACATGCTGCAGGCACCGGGCCTCGCGTACTACCTCGTGGTCGTGGCCGGCTTGCTGGCGTCCCTCGCGATCATCGCGTCCACGCTGACGGCGCTGAAGCGGATCACCGGGCCGGAGGTCGCACGCAACGAGTAGCCCGGCCGATCTTCCTGCGCCGGCCGTCACCAGCGCTACCAGGCGCAGGAAGATCACCAACACACCCGCCGAGCGCCATCAACCTTCCTGTGCGTGCGGTCACGTGCACTACCAGGCGCAGGAAGATCACCAACACCGCCGCCGCCAGCGGCCGGTCACCCCCTGCGGGTACCGATCACGACGGTCGCGCCGAGCTCGTGGTCCGTGGCCACCCGCACGCGCAGCCCGCCCCGAGCGAACGCATCGACGGCCGCGGGCGCCTGGCGCTCGCTCGTCTCGACCAGCGCGTGCCCGCCGGGTGCCAGCCACAGGCGCGCCTCGTCGGCCACCCGGCGCAGCACGTCCAGCCCGTCCGTCCCGCCGTCCAGGGCAACCGGCGGTTCGTGCAGCCGCGCCTCGCCCGGCAACAGCTCGATCTCGCCGGTCGGCACGTACGGCACGTTCGCCAGCAGCACGTCGACCCGTCCCCGCAGCGCGGCCGGCAGCGCCTCGAACAGGTCGCCCTGGTAGACCCGGCCACCCGCGGGCTCGACGTTGCGGCGGGCGCAGGCGACGGCGGCCGGATCGACGTCGGCAGCATGCAGTTCGACCTGCCGGACGGCCGCCAGCGCGACGCCGAGCGCTCCCGCGCCGCAGCACAGGTCGACGACGACGGGCCGGGTCCCTACCAGCGCAGCGGCCTCGCGGACGAGGAACTCGGTGCGGCGGCGGGGGACGAACACGCCGGGCTCGACGGCAATACGCAGCCCGCAGAACTGCGCCCAGCCGACGACCTGTTCCAGCGGCAGGCCGGCGACCCGCCGCTCGATCATCGCGTCGAGCTCGTCCGGTGTTCGCGCCGCGGAGATCAGCAGCTGCGCCTCGTCCTCGGCGAACACGCAGCCGGCGGCGCGCAGCCGGGCCGCGACCGGGGCCACGTCGGCCGCCGCGGTCACGATGCGGCGGGGCGGTCCGCCTCGACCGGCGCAAGGTTCGCCGACCACTTCTCCTCGATCCGCCCGAACCGCCAGATCGCCAGCGCTACCAGCCAGGACACCACGAACAGGGCGACGATCGCGTAGCCGGCGTAGTCGAGCGGGATGTCGGCGATCGCCGAGATCGGCCCTGAAGTGATCTTGGCCTGATCGGCGAGGACGCCGAGCAGCTCGACGGTGCCGATGACCAGGGCAACCGCGACCGAGATCGCGGTGATCGTGATGTTGTAGAAGACCTTGCGGACGGGCTTGGCGAACGCCCAGCCGTAGGCCGCGTTCATGAAGACTCCGTCGATACTGTCCATCAGGCACATTCCGGCGGCGAAGAGGATCGGCAGGACCAGAATCGAATAGAACGGCAGGTTGAATGCGGCGGCGCCTCCGGCGAGAACGAGCAGCCCCACCTCGGTGGCGGTGTCGAAACCGAGTCCGAACAGGACCCCGATCG
>JBOGDQ010000266.1:0-3760 GCA_050742975.1 Jatrophihabitantaceae bacterium | reverse complement strand
GGCAGCGCCTACGCCCAGCACGAGGGGGAGGCGCAGGCGCTGGCCGACGCGCTGACCGGCAAGACGCCGGCGGGGATCAGCTGCTCGTTCCCGAAGCCGACGCAGGTCGCCACCCCGGCCGCCGTCGCGTCGCAGGTCGCCACCGACCTGCCGGTCAACAAGCCCGCGACGACGGCACACGGGGTGCGCGTCCCCGGCGCGTCCTGGGCCACCACGGCGTGGTTCGTCGCCAACGCCGACCGGCTGGGCATCGACTCGGTCGCCTACTCCGGGCGGGAGTGGACCCGCAGCAAGGGCTGGCAGGACGACGCGAAGGCGGGCAGCGACGCGGTGGTGGCAACCCTGCACACCTGAGGGGTGCTCGCGGGCGCTGCTCGCGCGTGGGCTGGGTTAGTGGTCGGCGGCCTGTGGCGGCAGGTTGGCGATCAGGGCCGGGTCGGTGTCGGTCTTGCCGACCTTGGCCGCGCCGCCCGGCGAGCCCAGCTCGTCGAAGAAGTCGACGTTGGCCTGGGTGTAGTCGCGCCACTTGTCCGGCAGGTCGTCCTCGTAGAAGATCGCCTCGACCGGGCAGACCGGCTCGCAGGCACCGCAGTCGACGCACTCGTCGGGGTGGATGTACAGCATCCGGCCACCCTCGTAGATGCAGTCGACAGGGCACTCCTCGACGCACGCCTTGTCGATCACATCGACGCAGGGCTCGGCGATCACATAGGTCACTGCGGTCCTCCGGGGCGCTTACGAACTCGGGGCGGCCTCTAGTATGCCGCTCGTGATGGAGCCTAGTTGGCTGGGTCGGCGGGTGAGCGTCCGCCGTACCGTCGCCGCGCCGGGCGACACGGGCCGGGCGTACTCGGACGTGGTCGGTGACCTGGTCGCGCTGACCGGGCGCACGGCGACCGTGGACACCCGCAGCGGTCTCGTGCAGATCGATCTCGACACGGTCGCGCTCGCCCGGGTCGCGCCGCCCAGCACCGCGGACGAGCTCGCTCTCGAGGCGGTCGCAGCGGCGGGCTGGCGGCCGCAGGAGTCCGGGGCGGTGGGCGGCTGGATCTTGCGGGCGGCCGCCGGGTTCACCGCGCGAGCCAACTCGGTGCTGCCGCTGCACCCGCCCGGAATGCCGCTGGACGAGGCGCTTGGGCTGGCCCGCGACTGGTACTCCGAGCGCGGCCTGCCGCTGCGCCTGGCGGTGCCCATGGAGGCGCGCCGCCTGCTCGACGCCGAACTCGGCGAGCGGGGCTGGCCGGCCGACCCGCCCGTCGAGGTGCTCGCTGCCCGGCTCGACCTGCTGGCGGCCGCGGGCCGATCCCCCGACACCGTCGAGGTATCCGAGTCCGTCGACGACGCGTGGCTCGGCCTGTACCGCGGCGGCGCCGGGCTGCAGCCGGCCGGGCGCGCGCTGCTCACCCGCCACGAGAGGGTCGCCTTCGCCACCGTCCGGCGCGACGGCGCGGTGGTGGCGGTCGGCCGCGGCGTCGTCGACGACGGGTGGCTGGGCATCGGCGCGGTCGAGGTCGAGCCGGCCCACCGCCGGGACGGGCTGGGAACGGCCGTCATGTCCGCGCTGTGGGATTGGGGCCGCGCCCGGGGAGCGAGCCGGGGCTACCTGCAGGTGTCCACCGACAACGCGCCCGCGCTGGCGCTGTACGAACGGCTCGGGTACTGGCAGCACCACGCCTACCGCTACCGGACCGACCCGTCCTCGCCGTTTCCCGATCGGTCGAGTTAGGCCTACCGCGACAACCACACGCAGATCGTGCCAATGGCGCCGACGATCCTGCGCTCCGCGGAGTTGTGGCAGGCACACGGCGGGAACGTCCGCCTGCGCAAGCGGGTGACAGTGGCGGTGATGACCGGGTTCGGCCGGCGGGTGGCGATGAACGCGAGCGACGGCACCGACCATGGGCACGGCAGCGTGCTGTGGCTGCTCGGCGAGTTCGCGCAGAATCGGCTCGGCGCGTGCTCACCGTCCGCGGTGTTCCCGGGGCATCGGACGGCGCCGATCGGGGTAGGGACGACCGGCTGAGCGGGGCCGCCCAACTGCACGTGGCGCCGCACCGTGCAGCACGATCGTGCTCGTCCCGGCGATCGCGCCGCCGAGCAGCACGCCGTAGAACACCCACTGCTCGCCGCCGCCGCCGCGCACCAGCACGTCGCCCTCGGGGCGCGGCAGCAGCACGAGCACCAGCAGCGGCAGCAGCCAGGCCAGGAACGTCACCACCATCGCGCCGCTCGTGTCGACGAAGACGCGGGCCAGCCGCGGGAATACGACGTTGCCGAGCACCGCCAGCACGACGGTCAGCGGCACCAGGAACGTCCCGTCCCGCAGCGGGATCAGCAGCACCTCGATCAGCGCCGACAGCACCCCGACGGCGCAGAGCAGGGCGATCCCGCCGGAGTTGATGAGCCGACCGAGGTTCACCCGGGCAGACCGGCGAACAGGTCGGTCTCGCGGCCGGCATCGTCGCGCTCACCGGCTGCCGCGCCGCGGACGATCCGAAAGTACTCGACCCCCATGACCTCGAGGCCGACGTTGTTCGACAGCGCGAAGAACGGGCCGTCGACGCTGATCTGGGTCGCGTGCGCGCGCATCGCGTCCTGCTTCGCGGCGCTGAACTCGCGGGCGTCGATCGCCGTCGTCACCTCGGCGTCGTCGTTGCCGAAGGGCAGGTCCTCGGCTCGCTCGACACCGTCGAAGAATGACTGGCCGGACGCCTTGAGCGCGTCGATGCCCTGCTGCAGCACGGACTTCGGCACCGCGGTCCAGTAGAGCTTCGCCACCGTCCACGGCTCACCGGCACCCGCCGGTCGGGCCGCACGGTCGGCGGCGGCCATGGCGACGCGGTGCGCCATGATGTGGTCGGGGTGCCCGTAGCCACCGTTCTCGTCGTACGTAACGAGCACCTGCGGGCGCGCGTCCCGGATCACCGCGACGGCCTGCTCGACCGCCTCGTCGAACGCCACGCTGTCGCGGTCACAGCGCCAGAACGCGCGCGGGTCGTCGTTGCCGGCCGTGCCCATCATCCCGCTGTCGCGCCAGCGTCCGGCTCCGCCGAGGAACCGGTGGTCGGTGACGCCCAGCGCGCGCATGGCAGCCGCCAGCTCGGCGATCCGGTAGCCGCCCAGCTGGTCAGCGCGGTCGGACGCGAGGCCCTCGAACTCCGGCACCAGGACCTCGCCGAGTTCACCGAGCGTGGAGGTCAGCAGCGTGACGTGCGCGCCGTCAGCTGCGTAGCGGGCCATCGTCGCGCCCGACCCGATCGTCTCGTCGTCGGGGTGCGCATGAACCAGCAACAGGCGGCGATCACTCACGGGCGCGACGTTACCGTGCGGCGAACCCGATCTCAGAGAACGGTCTGCACCGCCGCGTAGTGGCAGGCGGCCGGGTGCCCGATGTCGCGTACTTCGAGCAACGGCTCCTGGTCGATGCACAGCTGCTGCTGGTCGTCCGACAGCTCGTTGGCGAACTTCGGGCAACGGGTGCGGAACCGGCAGCCCGAGGGCGGGTTGGCCGGGCTCGGAACGTCGCCCTCGAGCACGATCCGCTTGCGACGGCCTCGCTGTCCCGGCTCCTCGATCGGCACCGCGGACAACAGCGCCTGCGTGTACGGGTGCGACGGCTGCTCGTAGATCTGGTGCTTCGTGCCGATCTCGACCACCTTGCCGAGGTACATCACGGCGACGCGGTCGGAGACATGACGGACGACCGAGAGGTCGTGCGCAACGAAGATGTACGTCAGCCCGAAGTCGCGCTGCAGGGACT
>JBOGDQ010000265.1:0-15853 GCA_050742975.1 Jatrophihabitantaceae bacterium | reverse complement strand
TCTCGGTCCCGAACTGCAGCGACTCCGCGGAGTTGCGGGTCTCGGCCTCTTCGCGCCGGGTGCGGTCCTCCTCGGCGTGCTGCTCGGCGTCGCGCATCATCCGGTCGATCTCGTCCTTGTTCAGGCCCGAGCCGCCGGTGATCGTCATGCCCTGTTCCTTGCCGGTGGCCGTGTCCTTCGCGGAGACGTGGACGATGCCGTTCGCGTCGATGTCGAACGTGACCTCGATCTGCGGGACGCCACGCGGCGCCGGCGGCAGGCCGGTCAGCTCGAACATGCCGAGCTTCTTGTTGTAGGCCGCGATGTCGCGCTCGCCCTGGTAGACCTGGATCTGCACGCTGGACTGGTTGTCGTCGGCGGTGGTGAAGATCTCCGAGCGCTTGGTCGGGATCGTGGTGTTGCGCTCGATCAGCTTGGTCATGATGCCGCCCTTGATCTCGATGCCCAGCGACAGCGGGGTGACGTCGAGCAGCAGGACGTCCTTGACGTCACCGCGCAGGACGCCGGCCTGCAGCGCGGCTCCGACGGCGACGACCTCGTCCGGGTTGACGCCCTTGTTCGGCTCCTTGCCCCCGGTCAGCTCGCGCACCAGGTCGGCGACGGCCGGCATGCGGGTCGAGCCGCCGACGAGCACCACGTGATCGATCTTGTTGACGTCGATCTTGGCGTCCTTGATGACGTTCTGGAACGGCGCGCGGGTGCGGTCGAGCAGGTCCGAGGTGATCTTCTGAAACTCGGCGCGGCTGAGCGACTCGTCCAGGAACAGCGGGTTCTTCTCCGCGTCCTGCGTGATGTACGGCAGGTTGATGGACGTCTGCTGGCTGCTGGAGAGCTCGATCTTCGCCTTCTCCGCGGCCTCGCGCAGGCGCTGCATCGCCATCTTGTCCTTGGTCAGGTCGATGCCGTGCGCGGCCTTGAACTTGTCGCTGAGCCAGTCGATGACGCGCTGGTCCCAGTCGTCGCCGCCGAGGTGGTTGTCGCCGTTGGTGGCCTTGACCTCGATGACGCCCTCGCCGATCTCCAGCAGGGACACGTCGAACGTGCCACCGCCGAGGTCGAACACCAGGATCGTCTGCTCGGTCTCGCCCTTGTCCAGGCCGTAGGCGAGCGCGGCGGCGGTGGGCTCGTTGACGATGCGCAGGACGTTCAGGCCCGCAATCGTGCCGGCCTCGGTGGTCGCCTGGCGCTGCGCGTCGTTGAAGTATGCGGGGACGGTGATGACGGCGTCCGTGATCGTCTCGCCCAGGTAGGACTCGGCGTCCCGCTTGAGCTTCTGTAGCACGCGGGCACTGATCTCCTGCGCGCTGTAGGACTTGCCGTCGATGTCGACCTTCCAGCTCGGGTCGCCCATGTGGCGCTTCACCGAGCGGATCGTGCGGTCGACGTTGGTCACGGCCTGGCGCTTGGCGACCTCGCCGACCAGCACCTCGCCGTTCTTCGCGAACGCGACGACGCTGGGTGTGGTGCGCGAACCCTCGGAGTTCGCGATTACCTCCGGCTCACCGCCGCTCAGGACGGCGACTGCGGAGTTGGTGGTACCGAGGTCGATGCCGACCGCACGTGTCATTGGGTGACTCCCTGTAGGTGTTGGTATGTGTTGGTATCCGTCGTATGTCCGGCTGTGACGTGGTGAGGTTCCGCTGGCCATGGTGCCTTCCGGCGTGAGCCTCTGTCAAAGGAACTGAGTCGAGTCGGCTCAAGTTCCCGAACGTGGTGTGACGCCGACCACGTCCTCCCGCGATGAATACCCCCTTCAGCGCGCTCAGTCCCGCTGAAGCGGGTGTTCATCGGGGCAAAGCGCGCGCCGTCCACAGCCCCCGGGCACTGTCCACAGCTGAGCGCGAACGCTCGCGCCGGACCGCGCGGGCTCCGATGCTGCCCATATGGACGATGCGAGCGTCGACTTCGACGCCTACCCGGGCCCTGAACGACTTCCTCGGGTGCTCAGCCGGGCTGAGGCGCTAGCGCGCGGTTTCACTCGCGATGCGATCGCGCACCGGTTGTCGACGGGACGGTGGCAGCGGGTGCTACCGCATACGTATCTGACCGGTAGCACGCTCACCTGGTCCGATCGGCTGCACGCGGCGCTGGCCTTCGCCGGGGACGAAGCGCTGCTCACTGGTGCGGCTGCTCTGGCCGATCTGGGGATCCGGACGGTGCAGCGCCCCAGGAGCACGCTGCTCCTGGTCCCATATTCAACCCATGTCCGCCCGGCCGGATGGGTTCGGCTGCGGCGGACCGCCCGGCTCCCGGACGCAGCCACGCTGCCCGGGCCGCGTCGGGCCCAACTCGCTCGGGCCGTCGCGGATCTGGCGCTTGAGCGACCACGGCTGGACGACGTGCGCGCGCTCGTCACTCAGGCGATCCGCGCGCGGCTGTGCACTGCCGAGCAGTTGCATCGCGAACTGTGCGAGGGGCCACGCCGACACAGCAGGAACCTGCGGTTGGCGCTGGAGGAGGTCGGGGCGGGCGCCTGGTCTGCACCGGAGGGCCGTGCCGCCCGCATCCTGCGCGCTGCGGACGTCCCGCCGTTCGAACAGAACGCCCGCGTCGACCTACCCGACGGCACCTTCGTGATCGTCGACTTCCTGTGGCGCGCGCTGCGGGCCGTCCTCGAGATCGACAGCATCGAGCACCACCACACGACACCCGAGCAGATCGAGCGGACGGGTGATCGCCACCTCAAGCTCGAGTCGGCGGCGTTCTCGGTCACGCACCGGACGCCGTGGTTGGTGTTCAACGAGCCCGAGCGGTTCGCACGCGGCATCGAACGCTGGCTCGCGGCGCGCGCCCGGCACATCGCGGCATGAACCTCGCCTGGGCGCGCCAGAGCGCGCTGAAGGGGGTATTCACGCGGGGAGGTCAGCGCAGCAGGCCACCGCTGAGGCTGCCGCGCAACACGAAGGTGCCCGGCGTCGGCGCAGTGATCGCCGTCCAGCCGGAGCCGTCGTTGCTGACCACGGCACTGACCGCCGGCGACTTCTGCGACGCGTGCAGGAACTTCGACCAGCGCACGCGCAGGTGCACGGTGCACGCGCACGGGATCTGCAACGTCAACTGCGACTGGTTGATGTCGACGAGCTTGGCCGGCGACGGCACGATGGGCGTCGCACCCTGCACGCGGAACAGCTTCCAGTCGTCGGTCTGCCACACCAGCTTGAGGTAGTTCAGGTCCTGCTTCTCCACCAGCAGGAACTCGGGGTAGTCGACGACCGCGGTGGCCGGCAGCGCGACGTAGCCGACGGCGTTGTTGTCCAGCCACACCTTGTACGTGACGCCGTCCAGGTTGTGCTGCTGCAGCGGGGAGTTGAGCGCGTTGTCCTCCTGCGTCTCCCACCCCCGCGCCAGCGCGGCGTGGTTGAGCAGCGCGTCGTACGCCGCGTGCGCCCCGTGGTTGACGACCTCGACGCGGTAGTTCCGCAGCCCCTCGATCGTGTCCAGCTGCGCGGCGAGCGGCTTGTAGTACGAGACCTGCGAGATCGGCAGGCCGGCGTCCTGCAGGTCCTGCACCGTCTGGTTCGTGCCGGCCACCAGCAGCGGCAGGATGATCAGCATCACCAGCCACAGCCGGAACCGGCTCAACGCGACGACGGCGACGGGCAGGCAGTACCAGACGATGCGGGCGAAGTTCGAGCCCATCCCGTTGGGCTCGGCCGCGATGACGAACGTGGCGATTACCGACAGCCAGATCGTGCTGCGCAGCCAGATCGCCGGCCGGGCCAGCTGCAGCAGCAGCAGGCTGCTGACGACCTCGACCTTGAGCGAGTCGCTGAACGGCTCGGGACCCGGTGCGCCGAACGCGATGCCCACCGCGATCAGGCCCAGGCCGATCGAGACGATGGTGATCAGGCTGATGCGCCGGTACTCGCGGTTGGACAGGAACAGCCCGCTGAGCCCCATCGCCGCGAACGCACCGCTCACCGGCGAGGCCAGGATGCTGAGCAGGCTGAGCACGACCGTCAGCACCGTCCGCTTGCGGCGCAGGGCGATCAGCGCGCCGACGGCGAACGCCCCGCCGAACAGGAACGGCACGCGCCCGCTCCACAGGTTCACGGCCGCCAGGTAAGCGGCCACCGACGAGGCGGCGATCGGGTGCGAGCTGCCGCGCACGAGCACCGCGCACAGCAGCGGGATCGCGACGGCCGACAGCGCACCGAGCAGTTCCGCGGTCGTGAACGCCGAGACGTACGGGGTCAGGATCGAGTAGTTGCCCGGCGTGGAGCCGCCACCGAACCAGGAGAACCAGTACGTCAGTCCGACGCCGTGCTGGACCGCGGAGGCCCGCGCCCGCGCCGCCCACAGGTCGTTGACGTCCGGGCGCACGATCAGGAACGCGGCGGCGTTGAGGGCCGCGACGAGAGCCGGCAGGTAGGGCGCAAGTACCCGTGACCGCTGACCGCCCAGTGCCGGTATCCGCCACCGCAGATCCCGGCGTTCGGCTACAACGGTCACCAACTCATCGTCGCACAGCAGGGCCAACCGCAAACTCCTGCAAGCACACGATCACAGCCGCTACTGGGGGTCGGGATAGCCCGTCGGATTCTGCGACTGCCAGCGCCAGGAGTCCGCGCACATGGCGTCCAGCGAGCGCTCGGCCCGCCACCCCAGCTCGGTGTTGGCCCGCCGCGGGTCCGCACACAGCACGGGGACATCGCCGGCGCGCCGCCCGACGATCTCACGAGGCAGCGGCCGGCCGACCGCGCGCTCGAACGCGGCCACCACCTCTAGCACGCTGGACGTGGTCCCGGTGCCCAGGTTCCAGACCCGCGCGCCGGGCACCTGGTCGAGGTGGGCGAGCGCGGCGATGTGCCCGGTCGCGAGGTCCTCGACGTGGATGTAGTCGCGCCGGCAGGTGCCGTCCGGCGTGGGGTAGTCGTCGCCGAACACCCGCAGCTTGTCGCGCCGTCCGACCGCGACCTGGGCGAGGAACGGGACGAGGTTGTTCGGAATGCCGCGCGGATCCTCGCCGATCAGCCCGGAAGGGTGCGCCCCCACGGGGTTGAAGTAGCGAAGCAGCGCCACGTGGAAGGACGGGTCGTTCGCCGCTACGTCCTGCAGGATGCGCTCGACCATCACCTTGGTCGCGCCATACGGGTTCGGCGGTGACGTCGGCGTCTGCTCGGACATGGGCGGCTGCGCGTCGCCGTACACCAGCGCGGACGAGGAGAACACGAGCTTGTCGACCCCGTGGCGCCGCATCGCGTCGACCAGCACGAACGTCGTGCCGATGTTGTTCTCGTAATAGCGCAGCGGCTGCGCGACGCTCTCGCCCGCAGCCTTCAACCCGGCGAAGTGGATTACGGCGTCGAACTGCTCGGACGCGAACAGCTTGTCGACGCCGGCGCCGTCGCGGACATCGAGCTCGACGAACGGCACGGCGCGGCCAGTGATCCGCGCCAGCCGCTCGAGAACGGTCGGTTTGGCGTTGACCAAACTGTCCACCACGAGGACGTCGTGGCCGGCCTCGATCAGATGGACCACCGTGTGCGAGCCGATGTAGCCGGCCCCTCCGGTCACCAGAACGCGCATGGGAGCAAACGTAGCCGGTCACGCCGCGTGAATACCCCCGCACCACACCAGCGTGTGGCTGAGGGGGTATTCACGCGGACGGGGTCAGCCCTTCTTGGCCAGGTCGGCGATCGAGGTCAGGTTGTACTTCTTCGCCGTCGCGGCCGTCACGACGATGGCGTCCGCGTCCTGCGCCGCCGACTGGTTCAGCACGGTCAGCTTCGAGGGCACCGCCTTCTGCAGCGCGGCGTAGACGGCGTCGGACGTGGTGGCCGTCGCGGTCTTGTCGAAGTACTGCAGCAGCACACCGCTGTACTCGGGGACCAGGTCGATGGAACCGTCCTCGAGAGCGGGCACGTACTTCTCCCGTGCGCCGATGTTGAGGTGCTTGCTCACGGTGGCACCGGCTCCCTGCAGCGCGTCGGCGTAGATGTCGGCGAGCACGACGTTCTCCGGGAAGTTGGCCGAGCCGACCTTCAGCGAGACGCCCGCGGCCGGCTTGGTGTTGGGCAGGCCGGCGCCCAGCCCGCTCAGCCACTCCTGCGCGGCCTTGTCCGGGTCCTCCTTGTTGACCTCGACCTTGGTACGCAGGTTGATCAGGTCGTTGGTGGTCAGCTTCGAGGAGATGAAGTTGAGGACCTCCTTGACGCCGGTCGTCGCCTTCGCCTTGTTGATCAGCGGCAGGACGTTCTGCGCACCGAAGTCACTCTTGGGGTCGGTGAGCACGACGAAGTTGTTGGCCTTGATCGCCGGGTCGGTGGTGAACAGGTCGGCCGCGTCCACCTGGCCGTTCTTCAGCGCGGTGACCGTGAGCGGGCCACCGGTGTCCAGGACCTTGAAGTTCTGGAACGTCACCCCGTAGATCTTCTGCAGGCCGGGGACGCCGTCGGCGCGTGTCTGGAACTCGGCCGGTCCGCCGAGGATCAGCTTGCCGGCGATCGTCCCGCCACCTCCGCCGCCGCCTCCACCACCACCGCTGGACTTGCCGCACCCGGTGACCAGCAGCGTCAACGCCGTGACGCCGGCGCCCAGTGCAATCAGCTTGCGATTCATGACTCTCCCTAGCTTCGAACGAGCTTCGAACTGATATCGAATGGCCCAGCAACCGAGATTCTCGCTACCTAGTCTGTAGGTCGCGTCTGACAGGGGTCACGCAGGGGACACCTCCGCCTGGACGACGGCGGCCGCGGTCGGCCCGGTCGAGTGCTTGTGCCTGCGCGTGTAGCGGCCGGAGATCCCGGGCGAGACCGCGAAGCGCTGGACGAGTGCGAGCACCAGGTCGGCGGCCACGGCGAGCAGCGCGACCAGCACGCCACCGCTGATCATCTGCGGGAAGTCCTGCTGGTGGTAGCCGTCGTAGATGAACCGGCCCAGGCCGCCGAGCAGCGGCAGGTAGGACGCCACGGTCGCGGTCGCGATCACTTGCAACGTCGCGCTGCGGACGCCGGAGAAGATCAGCGGCAGGCTGCACGGCAGCTCGACCCGGAACAGCACCTGCGAGCCCGTCATACCCATTCCGGCCGCCGCGTCCCGTGCTGCCGGGTCGACGTTCTCGACGCCCGCGTAGGTGTTCGCGAGGATCGCCGGGATCGCGATCACGACGAGGACGATCTCGGCCGGGATGAGGTAGCCCAGATCCGTCCGGCCGTGGAAGTGCGGCGCGATCAGCACGCCCAGCAGGACGATGAGCCCGACGGCGGGGACGGCGCGAATCGCGTTGACCGCACTGACGACCCACGACGCCCGGCCGGTGTGCCCGATCGCCAGGCCCAGCGGCAGTGCGATGACGAGCGCGATGGCGAGCGCGATCACCGAGTACCGCACGTGATCGAGGATCTGGGTCGCGATGCCGGTGAAGACCCGGGTGTCGCGCCAGTGCGTCGGATCGTTGAGCCAGGTGAACACGTTGGAGATCATCGCGACACCACCGCCCGTCGCCACGGGGTCGCGAACCGGTTCGCCAGCACGATGATCACGTCGAACGCCGTCGCGAGCAGCACGCACAGGACGATGCCGAGGACGATCGGCGGGTAGTACGGGACGGGCGTGGACAGCTGCAGACCCTGATCGAAGAGCCGGCCGAGGTTGTCCATGCCGATCGTCCCGGCCACGGCTACCAGGCTGACGTTCGAGACCGTGGCCACCCGCAGCCCGGCCGCGATCACCGGGACGGCGATCGGCAGCTCCACGCTGACCAGCCGGCGCAGCGGCCCGAAGCCCATCGCCGTCGCGGCCTGCAGCACGTCCTCGGGCACCGACGCGAGCCCGTCGGCGACCACCCGCACCAGCAGCGCGACGGAGTACACGGTGAGCGCGATCGGCACCTGCAGCGGATCGAGGGACTTGAGCCCGAACACCGGCGGCACGATGACGAACAGTGCGATGGACGGGATCGTGTAGAGCAGGCCGGTGATCGAGATCATCGGCGGGTACACCCAGCGGTAGCGCCGCGCGAGGTAGCCGAGGGGCAGCGAGATGGCCAGCCCGATCAGCACCGGGAGCGCGGAGAGCCAGACGTGGTCCCACAGCCAGCCCAGGTCGGTCTTCAGGTTGTCGTTGAAGTAGGCCCAGAAGTGCCAGGGTGACGAGTCGGCCGAGCCGGCGAGGATCACGACGCGTCCTCGCTGATTTCGGACGGGCTCATTTCGGATGGGCTGAGCTCGGATGGGCTGAGCTCGGATGGGCTGAGCTCGGACTGGCTGAGCTCGGACTGGCTCAGCTCGGCCGGGCCGGTGCGGGTCGCGGCGGCCTTGGCCTCGATGATCTCCAGCACCTGGGACGCGGTGGTGGTGCCGAGCAGCCGGCCGTCCCCGTCGACGATCACCCCACGGCCGCTCGGCGAGGACAGCGCCGCGTCCAGCGCCTCCCGTAGCGTGCCGCCCTGGTGGGCCAGCGTGCCGCCGAGGTTGAGCGAGTCCTCGGTGACCGTCCCGGTGAGCGCGGCATCGGCCACCCCGTTCAGGCACAGCCAGCCGAGCGGTGCGGTGGAGTCGTCGACGACGAGCGTCCAGCCGTCGTGCGCGATGTCCTTGGCCCGCTTGAGGTCCTGGCCGAGCGCGACCGTCGGCTCGTCGGCGAGCGGGATGTGTCCGGCCGCGGCGAAGCCGAGCGCGCGGTAACCGCGGTCGCGCCCGACGAAGCCCGCGACGAACGGGTCGGCCGGCTTGGACAGCAGTTCGGCCGGCGTGGCCAGCTGCGCGAGGTGGCCGCCGACGCGCAGTACGGCCACGTTGTCGCCGAGCTTGATCGCCTCGTCGATGTCGTGCGTGACGAACACGATCGTCTTGCCGAGCTCGCCCTGCAGCCGCAGGAACTCGTTCTGCAGCTGCTCGCGCACGACCGGGTCGACCGCGCTGAACGGCTCGTCCATCAGCATCACCGGCGGGTCCGCGGCCAGTGCGCGGGCGACACCGACGCGCTGCTGCTGGCCGCCGGACAGCTGCGCGGGGTAACGGTTCGCGAAGTGGGCCGGCAGCCCGACCCGCTCGAGCAGCTCGAGCGCGCTCCTGCGGGCCTCGCGCTTGTCCCGCCCCAGCAGCAGCGGGACGGTCGCGACGTTGTCGACGACGGTGCGGTGCGGGAACAGCCCGGCGTGCTGGATCACGTAGCCGATCCCGCGCCGCAGCTGGGCCGGCGCGACCGTCGAGGTGTCGCGGTCATCGAGCCAGATGCGACCGGACGTGGGTTCGATCATCCGGTTGATCATGCGCAGGCTGGTCGTCTTGCCGCAGCCGGACGGCCCGACCAGCACCGTGATCTCGCCCGACGGCGCGACCAGGCTGAGCTCATCGACCGCCTTCGTGCCGTCCGGATACTGCTTCGTCACCGACTCGAATCGGATCACTCCGCGGTCACCTCTCTCAGGGTGGGTTCACTTCGCGCCAGGCCGAGCTGCTCGCCGATCGCGCGCGCCTCGGCGCTCACGATCCGGCCGTACTCATGCATCGCCTCGTCGTCGATCCGGTAGGTGGGGCCCAGGACGCTGAGGGCGCCGGCGACTCCCCGCGCCCAGTGGATCGGTGCGACGATCGCCGTCACGTCCGGCTCGAAGCGGTCCCGCTCGGCGACGTACGGATATTCGTCCAGGTCGTCGGACAGCGCGCGGCCGACCGCGAGCTTGGCCATCGGCACCGAGCGCCCGACCCAGCTGGTGTGCCGAACAGAGTGGGTGCCCTCGACCATCGCGATGTAGATCGCCGTGTCGTTCGGGCCACGGGTGGCCAGGTAGGTCGACTCCCGGGTTGCGGCGACGATCCGCCGCATCGCGGGCTGGGCCAGCCGCACGAGTGACTGACGGCCCAGCGCGTACGCGCCGAGCTGGATCAGCCGCGGGCCGGCGCTGAACGAACCGCCCGGGTCGCGGACGACGAAGCCGGCGGACTCCAGCGTGCGGAGCAGGCGCAGCGCGGTGCTCAGCGGCAGACCGGCGCGGCGCGCGCACTCGGACAGGCTGATCGCGCCCTCGGCGCACACCTCGGCGAGCAGGTCGAGGGCACGGCCGACGGTGCGGGTGGAACCTGCCGGCGTCATCGCCGTCATCTGGCATCCCCTGCCTACCGCTGCCTGACTGCCCGCTGGCCTGCCACTACGTAGCAGCCAACTGCCATAGTGCGGTACGGTCGCACATCCGCGGCCCGATGGGAAGACCTGCGGCAGGCAAAGTTCGGATCCGCGCCGGCGCCCGTGGCCGCGCTAGCGTGCTGGCATCTGGTCGGAGGAGGCCCGGTGATCGCCCTCGACGGCACCTCGCTGACCGCGGCGGACGTCGCGGCGCTGGCCCTGCAGCGTGAGCGTGCCGAGGTCACCCCGGCGGCACGCGAGCGGGTCCGCGCCTCGGCCGAGTTCGCCCAGCAGGCCGCGAGCGAACGTCCGATCTACGGCCGCTCGACCGGCGTCGGTGCGAACCGCGACGTGCTGCTGGCCGACCCGGCCATGCAGGCGATCGCGCTGCTGCGCAGTCACGCCACCTCGGCCGGTCCGCTGCGCTCGCCGGAACGGGTGCGCGCCATGCTGGCCGTGCGCCTGAACCAGCTGGCCACCGGCGGCAGCGGCGCGTCCGTCGCGGTGTTCGACGCGCTCGCGGTCATGCTCGAACGCGATGCGCTGCCGCCCGTCCGTGAGCTCGGCAGCATCGGCACCGGTGACCTGTCCGCGCTCGCGGTGACCGGTCTCGCCCTCGTCGGTGAGGTCGCCACCGAGCCACCGCTGGCCCCGATCGAGCTGGGCATCGGCGACGTCCTGCCGCTGATGAGCAGCAACGCGGCCACGCTCGGCGACGCCGCGCTGGCCGTCGCGGCCCTGCGCACGCTCGCCGAGGCGGCGGTGCGGGTCAGCGCGCTGACCTTCGCGGCCGTCGACGGCAACCTCGAGGCGTTCGCGCCGGCCGTCGAGGCGGTCACGCCGTTCCCGGGTTCGCGGCGGGTGTGCCGGATGCTGCGCGCGCTGATCGGTGAGGGCACGAGCGCGGCCCGCATCCAGGACCCGTTCGGCCTGCGCGCGCTGCCCCAGGTGCACGGCGCGCTGCTGGACCGCATCGACGCGGCCGACGAGGTCACGACCGCGATGGTGAACGCGCCGTCGGAGAACCCGGTCCTGCTCCCGGGTGTCGGCGTTGCGCACCACGGCGGCTTCCACGCCGCGTACCTGGCGCAGGCGCTGGACGCGGCGCGGATCGCGATCGCGCAGACCGGGGCGCTGTCGCTCGCCCGCGTGACGATGTTCAACGAGCCCGCGATCACCGGTCTGCCCGCGTTCCTCGGCGACGGCACGCCGGGCGCGTCCGGGGTGATGGTGGTCGAGTACGTCGCGGCCTCCGCGCTCGCCGTGCTGCGCGAGGCGGGCACCCCGGTAAGCATCCAGACCGTGACGCTCTCGCGCGGCGTCGAGGAGCACGCGAGCTTCGCCTCGCTGGCCGCTGCCGCCGCGCTGCAGACGATCGACTCCTACCGCACGCTGCTGGCCTGCGAGCTGGTCGCGGCGGTGCGCTGCCTGCGGATGCGTGCGATCGCGATCCCCGACCGGCTGGCCGGCGCGGCGTCGCTGCTCGCCGCGATCGGGCGCAGCATCGCCGACCGCGACCTCACCGACGAACTGGCTGCAGCCGAGGCCGTGCTCGACGAGCTCGCCGCGCTGCCCACCGGCGTCGACGTGTGGTGACCTCCCCGGCGGAGTGCAGAGTGACCAGCCCGCCGGCCGCAAATCGCGACGAAGTCGCGTGTCGATGTCCGTGACCGCCCCGAGCTTGCGAGTGGGCGGCTCGGTCGTCGACGGCGGCCCAATGGGTCGGTCGTCGACGGCGGCCCAATGACTCAGATCATGTCGTCGAGCGGGCGCAGCTCGTCGGCGTAGGACACCGACGTGCGGTGCAGGACGCCACCGCGCCCGACCGCGTACTGGCCCATCCGCCACAGCGGTGGCGAGTACGCGTGGATCGACACGCTGCCGGCGTCGCGCCCGGTCAGCCGGTGGATGTGGTCCGGTCCGAACGCGAAGACCGCGCCGGAGGGCACGTCCGTCGCGATGCTGTCGGTGTTGACGGACAGGTTGTGCTCGACGAGGCAGCCCTCGACGACCGCGACCGCGCCCGAGGAGATGTCGTGGTCGTGCCAGCCGGTGTCGTTGCGCGGCGTCCAGCACAGCACCCACACGTCGACGTGCTCGTCGCGGTGCAGCGACACGTAGTGCCGGTTGTCGTCGTCGTAGGCCACGTGCTCGCGCCACAGCTCCGGCCGCGCCGCGATCGAGGCGGTGAGCTCCAGCAGCTCGTCCTTGTCCAGATCCCGGGCGGGCAGCTGCTCGAGCGTGACCCGCAACGCCGGGACGTCGGCCCAGTCGCGCGCGGAGCGGGCGGGCACGTCATCCGGAGCTGATCCGGCGGCGATCAGGGTCGCCTCGTCGGGTATGAGCGGGGCACCGATGGGTTCGGCAGTGAGCGTCATTGGCGTTCTCCTTCCAGGAGGCGGGTCGGGTTCACGACGCGCAGCGCGTGGTGCGCGGCGTCGCCGAGGTGCGGGTCGGTGAACGGTCGGGCGTAGGGACGATCGCTGCCCAGCGCGATCACGTCGATGCCGAGCGCGCGGATCAGGCCGTCGACGGCCCGCCGTCCGTACGAGGAGGTGTCGACGAAGGCGTTGCGGTCGACGACCGATCGACCGCCGCCGCGGGCCGCGAAGCGCTCGTGGTGCAGCGGCGCGAGACCGGCGCCGGCGACGAAGCAGATCCGCAGGTCGGGAAGCAGCGCGCGGCCGGCTTGCCGCCACGCCCACCAGGCCGCCTGCAGCTGGGCCGGGTAGTCGACGACGGCGGCCCACCAGTCGGGCAGGTCGGGCGCTGAGCGGATCACCGGGCCCGGATGGACGAGGACGGGACGGTCCCGCTGCTCGCACTGCCTGAGCACCGGCGCCCAGCGCTCGACGCCGGCGGGCGTGGCCAGCTCCGGCGCGGGTACCTGCAATCCGCAGAGGCCGTCGTCGAACAGGCCCTTGAGCCCGTCCGCGTCGGGATCGGTGCTGGCGACCGCGGCCCACCCGGCGAACGGGTGCGGCAGGCCGAGCACGCCCTGGTTCCACGCGGCGAGCAGCGGCTGCGCCTCGTCCGGGTGCAGGGCCTCGATTCCGAGCGGGCTGGACAGCGAGACGAGCACGCGCGCGGCGGCGCGGTCCGACGCCTGACGCGCGGCGGGGTCGTGGTCGTCCGGTCGCACCTCGAACGGCGGCTCGCCGGCGGTGTGCAGCGTCCACCCACGCAGCATCGGCGGCGCGGTACGACGGCGCAGCGCATCGAGCAGCTCAGCCGGCCAGAGGTGCTGATGCACGTCGACGTAGCCCGGCTCGAGCATCTCTGATCCCTTCCGATGAAGCGCTTCACTGATTCGCTTCAGTGAAGCGCTTCAGTAGCTTCTTGTCAAGTGGTTGATCGTCGCGCGCGGGTGCTCGCCGTCCTCCGCCAACGGTGCGCGCGGTTAGGCTCGATGGATGCCCCAGCGTCCGCGGCGGGTGACGCTCCGCGACATCGCGGACGAAACCGGTCTCTCGTCCGCCGCCGTCTCCTATGCGCTGCGCGGACTCCAGGTGCCGGTTGAGACCCAGGAGCGGGTCCGCGCGGTCGCCGATCGGCTCGGCTACCAGGCCGACCCGATCGCCCGGGCGCTCGCATCCGGGCGGACCGACTACGTCGGCGTGCTGTGCGGCTCGCTGGAGGACATTTGGCAGCAGAGCATCGCGGCGGCGCTCGGTCGCGGGCTGCTGGAGGCGTCCCGGCACGGGCTGATCGTGGGCGCGTCCAACGATCCGGACGTCGAGGCCGCGCTGGCCATGCAGCTCGTCGACAAGCGGGTGGACGCGCTGATCTGCCTGCCGGTGGATCCGGCCGCCGAGCACTGGGCGCAGATCGCCGAGCGAACCGTCCTGATCTCGATCGGCGACGGGCTCCCCGGCGCGTCCACCGCCGCCGAGGTCGTGTTCGACAACGTCGCGGGAGTGACCGACGCGCTGCGCCAGCTCGCGGAGGCAGGGCATCGGCGGATCGCCGTGATGACCCCGGGCGGCGTGACCACGCCCGACCGTCCGGCCGAGCTGGTCGCGCGTCAGGTCGCCGACCAGCTGGGGCTGCGGATCACCATGCACGCCAGCCCGCACGATCTGGACGGTGCCCGGGACGTCGCGCTGCAGGCGCTGCGCGGGGCGGACCGTCCCACCGCGTTCTTCTGCCTGGCCGACTCGATGGCCTACGGCGTCTACGCAGCGGCACGCGAGCTGGACCTGGACGTGCCGACCGACGTGTCCGTGCTCGGCTACGACGATCGCCCGGTCTCGCGCCTACTCACCCCGCCGCTGTCCAGTTACCGCTGGCCGATGGACCTGCTCGTCAGCTCGGTCGTCGAGCGCACCGTTCGGGCGATCGAGGACGGCAAGCACACCCGCCGCAAGGTGCTCGAACCGGCCGCCCAGCCACGGGGGTCGATCGCCCCGCCGCCGCGCGGTCGTCGCAAGCGGTAGCAGATTGGTTACCAGCGAGTAGAACCGAATAGTCTCAGCAGGTTCGCCGCGAGTCGTGGCGAACGTGTTCGTTCAGGCAACGCAGAGGAGACGACGCCCGTGTCGCAACAGCTCGCCGGCCTGCTCGCCGCTTCGCGCCCGCACGCATCCGGGGTGTTCGTCGACTGGAACTACACGAGTCCCGGCGCACTGCGGATCGTCCTCGCACTCGCGATGCTCGTGGTCACCGCGGCCATCGCCGGACGGCGCATCCTCTGGCTGGTCAGGCTGATCCGCTCCGGTGCCGCCGACCGGAGCCGCACGCACGAGCCCCGCGCGCACGCCGAGAACGCCGGCGAGGAGGTCCTCGGCCAGCGCAAGCTGCTCAAGTGGGCCGGCCCGGGGCTCGCGCACTTCTTCACGTTCTGGGGCTTCAACGTCCTCGGCATCACGATCGTCGAGGCGTACGGCGCGCTGGTCGTCAGCCGGGACTTCGCGTTCCCGTTCTTCGGCCACGCGCGCTGGCTCGGCTTCCTCGAGGACCTGTTCGCGGTCGCCGTCCTCGTCGCGATCATCTGGTTCTACGTCAACCGCAAGCTCAACGCCCCCGCCCGCCGCCAACGCAGCTCGCGCTTCTACGGCTCGCACAACGGGCCGGCCGAGCTCATCCTGCTGATGATCGCACTCGTGGTTGCGACGCTGCTGCTCTACCGCGGCGCACAGTACAACACCGGCCACTTCCCGTTCGGCCGGTCCGGCTGGCCGTTCGCGTCGTGGCTGATCGGGCACGCGCTGCCTGCCGGCGCCGTCAACCAGGGCATCGAGACGTTCTTCCTGCTCGCCCAGATGGCGGTCATCTTCGGTTTCACCGTCCTGGTCGTGCACTCCAAGCACCTGCACATCGGCACGGCCGCGATCAACGTCTACTTCAAGCGGATGCCGGCCGCACTCGGCGCGCTGCAGCCCGTCACCGACGCCGAGGGCAAGGCGATCGACTTCACCGACGCGGAGAACCTGTCCGAGGACACCGTGTTCGGCAAGGGCAAGATCGAGGACTTCACCTGGAAGGGCTACCTGGACTTCGCGACCTGTACCGAGTGCGGCCGCTGCCAGTCGCAGTGCCCGGCGTGGAACACCGACAAGCCGCTCTCCCCCAAGCTCGTGATCATGGATCTGCGTGATCACCTGTTCGCGAAGGCGCCGTACCTCCTGGACGGCAAGACCGCGCCCGAAAACACGCCCGTCGCGGGTGCGCTGGACGGCCATTACGCTCCCGAGTCCGGCTACCCCCGCGTGCTCGGCTCCGGGCCGGAGCAGGCGGTCCGCCCGCTGGTCGGCGACCTCGCCTCCGGCGGCGTGATCGACCCGGA
>JBOGDQ010000264.1:0-3997 GCA_050742975.1 Jatrophihabitantaceae bacterium | reverse complement strand
GCCGCATACGTCGCCCTCGCCGAGGCGCTCCAGGTCACCCTGCTCACCGGCGACCGTAGGCTCACCCGGGCTGCCGGACCGTTCTGCCGAATCGAAACGATCACGCCCTGACTCAGCCCGCGGTCATAGCCGAGAGTCGGATGCCCGCGGCGGTACCCTACTCGGTCCCGGCGTTCTTCGCCGGCGGGTGCGTCCCGCACGTCGTACCTTTCCGCGGCGCCCGTAGCGAGCGGGTCTTGCGACACGGCGTGGTATCCCGGTTGGCGCGTGACCGCAACGAGGTCAGGAATGCCCGCTCGCCGGGTTCCTCTACGGGACCATGCATCGAGCATGAGCCCGGAGTTGAGGTTGCCGGATCACCGGTGTAGCCGCCGTTGCGGCCGGGGTATGTCGCGCTCTGGTTGTCGCCCGGGCCGTGGCTGATGTTGCACGACTGCTCGGTTCCTCGTCTCTGATGTGCGGTTGAGCTCAGGGGCAGCAGGGCTCACCGCGGTCCCCGCGTCGGGACCGCGGGCTGCGGGAGGTCGGCCGGCGCAAGGCTGGTCGCGCCAGGTCGCGTCGCGGCGGTGTGCAGCCCAACCCTGGTCAATATGATCGAGACGAGCGCGGCGATCCCGATGGCGGTGAGTGAGCCGAGTAGGGCGGGTTTGTTGCTCATCAGGTACAGGAACGCGACCAGCTGGCAGGACCCGAACATGCTGACCTGGGTGAGGATCGGGTCGCGGCGCAGCCGGTCGAGCTGCGGGGTGATCGCCTCGCCGGTGGCGGCGCGCGCCGCGGTCCACAGCGCTTTGGCGCGCTTGGTCTCGACCGCCGGGCCCAGTACCGCCATCACGGCGAAGATAGCCAGCGACACGTCGAGCCAGCCGGCGTCCCAGGCGATGGAGCCGTCATCACCGTGGCGGGCGACCATGTACAGGCCGAAGCCGAGTACGAGCAGCATCGCCGGCGGAATGAGCCGGTCGGCGAGCGGCACCGCTCCGGTCGCTATCCGAATCTGGCTGACGGTGCTCGCCCGCTGGGCGCGCACCAGCCCGCTCACTGTCATCACCACGGCACTGATCAGAACCACGACACCGATCAGGTGTCCGAACAACGCCACGTCATACATGACACGCCTTCCTTACCTTGATGGGGACCGCGTCCGGGCGGCAATCGTCTCGTGCTGCTCACGGTCGCGCCTGCGCCGTGGTTCGCAGCCGTGACAGGGTCGCCGCGCGGTTGGCTTGCAGGTCGGCGCGCCGGTCGCTGACGCCCATCAGCAGGTGGTCGGTCAGGGCCAGGTACCAGCGCAGGTCGGCCATCATCTACCGAACGCCGCGCTTCGCTGGCCGGCGTCGTCGCCAGCGTCCGCCCACGCCGCCGGCGTGAGCAGCTGCTGGACGCGATCTCGGCCCAGGTCAGCCCCGACCTGTACGGCCTGCTGGTGCTCGACTCCGGCTGGAAACCGCAGGCGTACCAGGCGTGGTTGTCCCGGCAACTGCTCGCCACCTGGACACCCGAGCTGGACTGAGGCACACGATGGCACGCCAATGTCGCGCGGATCGGGACGAGTCGCACGCGTCACAGCGCGACGGTCGCTTCAACTTCGATCATCATGCCGGGCAGGGCGAGCGCGGCCACCTCGACAGCGGTGGAGGCCGGCTGCTGGCCCAGCAGGTAGCCGGACTTGATCGCCCGTAGTCCGGCAGCCGGCTGATGTCGGTGAGGTAGACCGTGAGCTTCGCGACGTCGGTGAAGCTGGCACCGGCCTGGCCGAGCACAGCCGTCAGGTTGTCGAAGCTCTGCCGCGCCTGCAGTTCGAAGTCACCGGCGCCGACGAGGTTGCCGTCGGCGTCCACTGGTAACTGCCCGGACACGTAGACGATCGTGGCCGGACCGTCCACCCGCCACGCCTGAGTGAAGCCCCGGGCATCCTGCCAACTCCAGGGGTTGATCGCGGTCTTCGTCGTCACGCCGACCTCGCGGCGTCTGGCCAGGCGGCCGGGTCGCGCCCGGAAAACGCGAGCAACTTCTCGCCCGACCTCGTGCCTGATGTGCTCACCTCGGCACCGAAGACGTGACCGCGGCCAATGGGCACCCGCACCTGGGCCATCCGCATGGCAGCATCGGACAGATCCTCGGGCAGCGTGAGCGACAGTCCCAGCGATACGCCGATGTCCCAGCCGTGGACCAGGGAGTCCAGCTGATTGATCCCGGCTACGACCCCTGCCGGGAAGTCGCCGAAGGGCAGCGTCAACATCGCGGCCGGGTCCTCCAGCGCCCGCCACGCCATGAGATTGCGCGCGACCGCGGCGTCGAAGCGTTCCACCGCCGTCGCCTCGGCCGCGGGTTCGACGGCGGGCGCGCCGGCCGCGGCGGCGAACATGTCGATAGCACCGATCGTGTGCTCGACCAGATCGCGCACCGTCCAGTCCGCGCACGGAGTCGGACCGTCGAGCATGGTGTCATCCAGTTGCGCCATCGGGACCCGCACGACGTCATACGTGCGGGCGAGCAGATCCGGCCAGTCGCCCATGACAACCTTCCCTTCACTAGAGCGTGCTCTAGTGAGTACTCTATGTCTATGGCGGCGTCAAGTACCCGGCAGCAACGCGCACAGCTCACCCGACAGCGGATCTGCGATGCGGGGAAACAGCTGTTCCTGACCCAGGGCTACACCGCCACCACGATCACCGACATCGCAGCCTCAGCCGGGGTTGCCCACCAGACCGTGTACTTCGTGTTCGGGTCCAAGGCCGCACTGCTGTCGGTGATCGTGGACTCCGAGATCGTCGGAGACCTCGACGCCGTCCCGCTGCTCGAGCGGCCACAGGTGCGCCGGATCGCGCAGATCCCTGATCCTCTGCGACGGCTGCAGCGCATCGTGGCGGTGACCTGTGACATCACCCAGCGGGTGGCACCGCTGTATGAGATCGTGCGCAGCGGTGCCGCCGACGGCGAAGTGCGCGAACTGCTCGACCGGCACGAAGAACAGCGCTGGCACAGCTTGCACGCCTTCGCGGCCATGCTCGACGGTGACCTCGCGGCCGGGCTGGAATTAGACGATGCGGCCGACCGGCTCTACGCGCTGCTCAGCCACGAGCAGTACTGGCTACTCGTGCACCGACGCCGATGGCGCGGCACCCGCTGGCGCCAGCACGTCACCGAGCAAGCCGCACGCCAGCTGCTGCCAGAGTCGGCCGAGACGGGGTCCTGCCCACCGGCGAACCACTCGCGCTGATCGACCACGCAACGCGAACGAGCCACGACCTTCTGATGCCATCATGCGATCCCGCCGACCACGGCCCGGAGCGCGACGAGTGCGCAGAGCACGGCCGACACGGCGAGCAGTCCGGCGCCGATCAGGCGGGCGCCGCGCAAGTCGTGGAGGTCGTCGACGGCGCGGACGGTCCAGCAGACCTCGCCGTCGCGCGTTACCGACCACACGACCTCGATACGGCGCGTGGTGTCGAGGACGGCACGCCCGCGCACGGTCTCACCGTCGCGCCATGTCGTCGGCCGGCCTCGACCGGCTCGTCGACGTCCGCGAGACGCCGCGCCACGTCGACCTCGACCGGGCACGGCCCGTCCGTCTCAGTGCAGTACGCGCAGGCGTACGGGTCGCCCGGCATCGAGAAGCAGTGCCCGTTGAGACAGGTGCAAGCGTTCGAGTCGATCATGCCGACACCGCCACCGGGAACAGGACGAGCTGCGCCGGCCGCTCAGGCAGCACGTCGACGAACAGGACGCCGAGCGCGTCGGCCACGGCGAGCCACAGAGCCTCGAAATCGGCGACGGTTGGGGTGATCGTGTCGGGCATCGCTGAACGTCGCATGGTCGAGAATGTGGATCACCGGCGGCGGCACGCGGGGCCTCCTGGCCTGACGCGTACCGCCCAAAAATCAATGGCACATGATTGGCACGAACCGAATGACGATCTTGGTTCTAAGTGCCTGTGCCCCAGTGTTTACGGGGCCTGTGTGATTGTGGGCGATACTGGGATCGAACCAGTGAC
>JBOGDQ010000263.1:0-5190 GCA_050742975.1 Jatrophihabitantaceae bacterium | reverse complement strand
CGCGGCGCTCGACGAGCCGCCCGCACCCGCTGCGGCGCCCGACGTGCTGGCCGAGCCCGCTGCGGCGCCCGACGAGCCGGCCGCACCCGCCCTCGATGGTCACCTGCCCGACATGCCGGCGAAGACCCGCCCGCGGCGCAGGCGGGCAGCCAGCCGCCCGGCCGGACCGCCTGCCGGGACCGCCGCCGACCTGGGCTGAGGGCGGGCGCACCGGATCCGCGGGAGGGCGTTTTGCCTCCGCTCCGGTGCGTGCCGTAATCTGATGGACGGCCCATTTTCCGGTGGGTTCTTCTATGCGCGCGCACCTGCAGCGCAGCGGACTTCAGCAGTCGAGGAGTGGACGCGTCATGTATGCCATCGTCAAGACCGGCGGCAAGCAGTACAAGGTCGCCGAGGGCGATGTGATCGAGGTCGAGAAGCTCGACGCGGCGCCCGGTGCCGAGGTCGCACTGCCCGCGATCCTGCTCGTCGACGGTGCCACCGTCACCCACGAGGCCGGCAAGCTGGCCGCGGTGAGCGTGACTGCTGAGATCCTCGCGCAGACCAAGGGCCCGAAGATCAAGATCCACAAGTACAAGAGCAAGACCGGCTACCACAAGCGGATGGGCCACCGTCAGAAGCTGACCCAGGTCCGCGTCACCGGCATCTCGGCGAGCTGAAGGAGACCCAAAATGGCTCACAAGAAGGGCGCATCCAGCTCCCGCAACGGTCGTGACTCCAACGCGCAGTACCTCGGCGTCAAGCGGTTCGGCGGCCAGAGCGTCAATGCGGGCGAGATCCTGATCCGCCAGCGCGGCACCAAGTTCCACCCCGGCACCAACGTCGGTCGCGGCAAGGACGACACGCTGTTCGCGCTCGCAGAGGGCACGGTGCAGTTCGGTCTCTCGCGCGGTCGCAAGACCGTCAACATCGTGCCGGCCGAGGTCTGACCGGCCGCCAAACAGACCACCAGAAGGGGCGGGCCCGGGCAACCGGCGCCCGCCCCTTTCCCGTCCCGGGCTGAACAGACAGGAGCGGCATGGCGAGCTTCATCGACCGGGTCGTGCTGCACCTTGCCGCTGGCAACGGTGGTCACGGTGTGGCGTCTGTCCACCGCGAGAAGTTCAAGCCGCTGGGCGGCCCCGATGGCGGCAACGGCGGGCGCGGCGGTGACGTCGTCCTGGTCGTCGACCCGAACGTGCACACGCTGCTCGACTTCCACCACCACCCGCACCAGCGCGCCGGCAACGGCAAGGGCGGGGCGGGCAAGCATCGCAACGGAGCCGAGGGCGGCGACCTGCAGCTGCCGGTCCCCGACGGCACGGTAGTCCTGGACGCCGGCGGCGAGGTGCTGGCCGATCTGACCGGTGCAGGCACCCGGTTCGTCGTGGCCCAGGGCGGACGCGGCGGGCTCGGCAACGCGGCCCTGGCCTCCACCCGGCGCAAGGCTCCGGGGTTCGCGCTGCTCGGCGAGCCGGGCGAGGTGCGCGACGTCGTGCTAGAGCTCAAGAGCGTCGCCGACGTCGGCCTGGTGGGCTTCCCGAGCGCGGGCAAGTCCTCGCTGGTCGCGGCATTGTCCGCGGCCCGTCCGAAGATCGCCGATTACCCCTTCACGACCCTGGTCCCGAACCTGGGCGTGGTCAGCGCTGGCTCGAACACCTTCACGGTCGCAGACGTGCCCGGCCTGATCCCGGGGGCCGCGGCGGGTAAGGGTCTCGGCCTGGACTTCCTGCGGCACGTCGAGCGCTGCGCCGTCCTCCTGCACGTCCTCGACTGCGCGACGCTCGAACCCGGACGCGATCCGATCAGCGACCTGGATGCGCTGGAGTCCGAACTCGCCCACTATGTGTCGCCGTCCGCGGGACTCCTCGGCGAGTTGCTGGCCAAGCCGCGGCTCGTCGCCCTGAACAAGGTGGACATCCCCGAGGCCCGTGAGCTGGCCCAGTTCGTCCGGGGCGAGCTGGAGGCGCGTGGCCTGCCGGTCTTCGAGATCTCCGCGGCCACGCACGCTGGTCTGCGCGAGCTGACATTCGCCCTCTCCGAGGTGGTCGAGGCCGACCGGGCCTCCCGTCCGTCGAACGAGTCCACGCGGATCGTCCTGCAGCCCAGGGCGGTGAACGAGGCCGGTTTCACCGTGGCGCCGGATCCGGCCGAGCCGGGCGCCTTCATCGTCCGCGGCGAGAAGCCACTGCGGTGGGTGCGGCAGACGGCGTTCGACAACGACGAGGCCGTCGGCTACCTCGCCGACCGGCTGGCCCGGCTCGGGGTCGAGCAGGAGCTGGCCAAGCAGGGCGCGCTTCCTGGCGCGGCGGTGACGATCGGCGACGTCACCTTCGACTTCGCGCCCTCGGCCGGGATCGACGACCAGTACGTGCCGACCCGCCGTGGCCAGGACGAGCGGCTGGACACGTCCACGCCGCGCACCCGAGCGGAGGAGCGGTTGGCGGCGAAGAAGGCGCGCCGCGCGCACGAGGGCGAGGACCCGTGGCCGGACGAGGACGAGTCGTGAGCGCGCCCGTGGATCAGGTTTTCCCCGCGCGGCACCGGTTCGAACGCCCTGAACCGGTGCCCAGCGGGGACAACCTGATCGGCCGGAGCTACTCGTGACGCGCGCTGCCGTCGCCGCGGCCGCCCGCACCGTCGTCAAGGTCGGCTCCTCGTCGCTGACCGAGCGCGGTCGGCTGGACTACGGCCGGCTGGACGCGATCGTGGACACGCTCGCCCGCCGGCACCAGGCCGGCCAGCAGGTAGTGCTGGTGTCCTCCGGCGCGATCGCGGCCGGGATCAGCCCTCTGCAGCTACGCTCCCGGCCGCGTGACCTGGCCACGCAACAGGCGGCCGCAAGCGTCGGGCAGTTGCTGCTGGCCGAGCGGTACGCGGCCTCCTTCGCCCGCTACGCGCTGACGGTCGGACAGGTGCTGCTCACCGCCGACGACCTGCACCGTCGCGGGCACTACCGCAACGCCGACCGGACGCTCGAGCGGCTGCTCGCGCTGGGCGTCATTCCGATCGTCAACGAGAACGACACCGTCGCCACGCACGAGATCCGCTTCGGTGACAACGACCGGCTCGCTGCGCTGGTCGCCCATCTCGTGCACGCCGACGCGCTGGTCCTGCTCTCGGACGTCGACGGGCTGTACAGCGGCCGGCCGGGGCGCGAGGGTTCGGTGTTCATCCCCGAGGTGCGGGCGATGGCCGACCTGGACGGCGTCCACGTGTCCGGCCACGGCAGCCACGTCGGTTCCGGCGGCATGGTCACGAAGGTCGACGCCGCGGCGATCGCCACGAGCGAAGGCATTCCGGTGCTGTTGACGTCGGCCGTGCACATCGAGCAGGCCCTGGGCGGGACGGTCGGCACGCTGTTCCATCCGGCGGGGGACCGGTCCGCGTCACGGCTGTTCTGGCTGCGGCACGCGACCACCCCGCGCGGGCGGATCGTGCTCGACGCGGGAGCGGTCGCGGCCGTCGTGAAGCGCCGGATGTCACTGCTTCCGGCCGGAGTCACCGCCGTGCACGGCGAGTTCTATTCCGGCGAGCCGGTCGATCTGGTCGACCCGGACGGCACGGCGGTCGCGCGCGGGCTGGTGGGCTTCGACGCGGCCGACCTGCCCCAGATGCTCGGCCACAGGACCCAGGACCTGCCGGCCGAGTTGCGCCGCGAGGTCGTGCACCGCGATGACCTCGTCCTGCTGTGATCACGTTTTCCCCGCGCGGCACCGGTTTGGGCGCCCCCGGCGACGCCCAGCGGGGAAAACGTGATCTTCCAGCGCGCCGTACGCTGTTCGCGTGAGTGAGCAGAGCGCGACCGAGGCCGAGGTCCGGGCCGTCGCCGCCCGCGCGAGAGAGGCCGCGGCCGAACTCGCCCCGCTGGGCCGGGCCGCGAAGGACGCGGCGCTGGGCGCGATGGCCGACGCGCTGGTCGAGGCCACCGACGCGGTCCTGGCCGCCAACGCGCGCGACGTCGACGCCGGCCGTGCGGACAGCCTGACCGAGTCGCTGATCGACCGGTTATCGCTGGACGCCGAGCGGGTCGCGGCCATGGCCCAGGGGCTGCGGGACATCGCCGCGCTGCCCGACCCGATCGGCGAGGTTCTGCGCGGCTACACCCAGCCGAACGGCCTGGTGATCCGCCAGGTCCGGGTCCCGTTCGGGGTGCTCGCGATGATCTACGAGGCCCGTCCCAACGTCACGGTCGACGCTGCGGGGCTCGCGCTCAAGAGTGGTAACGCGGCGCTGCTGCGCGGCTCGGGCAGCGCGTACCAGTCCAACAGCGTGCTCGTCGACGTGCTGGCCGGCGCGGCGGAGAAGGCCGGCCTGCCGCGCCACGCCGTCCAGCTCGTCCCGGGCACTGACCGCACCAGCGTCGGCCACCTGCTGAAGGCGCGCGGTCTCGTCGACCTGATCATCCCGCGCGGGGGAGCGGGCCTGATCAACTACGTCGTCGAGAACGCGACCGTCCCGGTGATCGAGACCGGCGTCGGCAACGTCCACGTGTACGTCGATGCCGCGGCCGACCTGGACATGGCCGAGCGGATCGTCGTCAACTCCAAGACGTCGCGCGTGAGCGTGTGCAACGCCGCCGAGACGCTGCTCGTGCACGCCGCGATCGCCGACGAGTTCCTGCCGCGCATCACGTCCGCACTGCAGAGCAGTGGTGTGGTGCTGCACGGCGACGAGAGCTTCGCGGCACTGGACGGCGTCGAGTCGGCGACCGACGACGACTGGGCCCGCGAGTACCTGTCCATGGACCTGGCGGCGCGCGTGGTCGCCGACGTGGACGAGGCGATCGCGCACATCCGGCGCTGGTCGTCCGGTCACACCGAGGCGGTCGTGACGCGGGACCTGGAGACCGCCCGCCGGTTCGTCGCGCGCGTCGACTCCGCCGCGGTGATGGTGAACGCGTCGACCCGGTTCACCGACGGCGGCGAGTTCGGCTTCGGCGCCGAGATCGGCATCTCCACGCAGAAGCTGCACGCCCGCGGCCCGATGGGCCTGTCCGAGCTGACCTCGACGAAGTACGTGGTCACCGGCGAGGGACACATCAGAGGCTGACCCCGACGCGGGATCGTGGTGCGACTCTGCGATCCTTGGACCGAAGCCGCGCAGACCGGGAGCAATGACGATGATCGCGAACACGACCGTGGTGCTCAACCAGGTCCTGGCCGCCGCCGCCGAGCACGAGCACCACAACAAGCCGTTCCTGGTGGGGAT
>JBOGDQ010000262.1:0-7649 GCA_050742975.1 Jatrophihabitantaceae bacterium | reverse complement strand
CGGTCGACCGACGCGGCGGCCCGTGCCCACTGCGGGGAGGCGATGCCGTGCAGGTGCGAAACGGTGTCGAGCGTCGGGTGGTACCCGTAGACCAGCCCGGGTCCGGCGGCCAGCTCGGCCAGCAGGTGCTCGGCAAGTTCATCGGTCCTGGCGGCACCGATGTAGGGGGTGTCGCCGTACGCGGCCGTACTCAGTCCGCTTCCCGCGAACTCCGCGCGTGAGACCACCCGGGTCCGGACACCGCTCGTTGCCGCGCGCTGCAACAGGGTGGGTACCGGCTGCCACTCGCGCGGCGGTGGGTCGTCCTGCCAGGTGATGTGGGTGAGCACCCGCTCGGTCCCCGGCACGTTCACCGTGAAGCCGAGGATGCCGTGCTCGCCCGGCAGCGTCCCGGTCCCGAGCGTGACCAGGCTGGTCGGCGTGGTTGACGGGAACGCGCAGGCCAGCTCGGTGAGTGTGCCGATCCGGCCGGCCACGGCGTCGGCCAGCGTCGGTCCGTGCCGCGCGGCCGCGGGAAGCAGGTGATAGCCCAGGCCGTCGACCAGCAGCACGGCCACACGGCGCACGTCTCCCAGCCGGCTCGCCAGACCGAGCCGGTCGGACGTGCCCGGCACGCCGAGCAACGAGCACGCGCTCGCGAGCACGTCGGCGAGGCCGGCCGGCGGGTTCACGTGCCGGCCGGGCAGGCTTCGCGCACCAGCGCGTCGAGCCTGTCGACGGTCAGTGCCAGCAACGAGTCGACGACGGTCCGGCTCGGCGACGGCTCGATGCGGACCTCGCTCGGGACCGCGACCACGATGCAGCCGGCTGCCTCCCCCGACGCGATGCCCAATGGCGAATCCTCGATGACAACGGCCCGCTCGGGCGGCACCTGCAGCCGTCCTGCGGCGGTCAGGTACGGCTCGGCGTGTGGCTTGGGATGGCCGACCTCGTCGCCGCACACCGACGTCGCGAAGTTCTCGCGCCCGAGCACGTCGAGGGCGATCTCGGCCAGTCGGCGGTGGGTCGAGGTGACCAGGGCCGCCGGCACGCAGGCCTGGCGGACGGCGGCGAGCAGTTCGCGCGCGCCGGGCTTCCAGGTCAGGTCGGTGCGAAAGAGCTCGGCGGTCCGTTCGGTGAGGTACGCGCCGCTCGTCTCCGGGTCGGCGTCGATGTCGAGGTCGGCGTGCAGGATCGCGATCGAGCGGGCCAGGCTGGAGCCGACCATCCGCTCGCGGGCCCGTGTCGACAGCTCGCCGCCCAGCCACGTGGCCAGATCGTCCAGCGCGATGTCCCAGATCTTTTCCGAGTCGAGCAAGGTCCCGTCCATGTCGAAGAGCACCGCGGCCAATGTATGGCCCGACTTCCGGGGGCTAGAGGACATTCGAGTGCGAGCGTGTTCGACCGGGTTGCGACGGCGGATGACATGGTGCTCGGACGTACCAGCGCAGCCATCCGTTGCGGGTGCGCTTCTCGATGCTCGACATGGTGACGTTCCTCGGGTCGACGTTGGACCTCTAGTGTGCGCCGGGCATGCCGGGAGATCGTCTTGCCCTCGCGTTCGGCGATCTCGACCGTGGCCGGTCAGCCCGAGCCGCCGGGTGACGTGCTGCCGGGCGACGTCGTGGGAGTCGGGGACGGACCGGCGGTCGACGCGGTAGTGGACCCGCTTGGGCCACTTGACCCGGCCGGCGTTGGTGAACTCGGCGGAGCCGTCGTCCGCGGACTCGTCGATGATGCCGTCGGGTGCGGGGATTTTCGCAGCACGGACGAACGGGTGACCGCCCCCTTCGTTGAGGCGGTCCGACGGGGCGAGTGGGCTGTCTGGTCGGTGTAGGTGACGCCATGTCGGACGACCGATTTCGTTGTGCCCGGTCGCTTCGCCGCCCCGGTCGTGGCGCTTGTGCCGGGCGGCCCGGTTCGGGTGTGCGACGGACGAGTGGCAAGGTATCCGGCCGAGCCGAGCGCGAGCGCCAGGATCACGGCCAGCGCGCCCAGTACCACGGCGCCGCGTCGCCGCCGGTCCTGCGGCTCATCAGCCCAGGTCGCCGGCACCGCAGCCGCGGCAGGGTCGTCGATCTGAGACGACCCGCGGGCGGGGGCGCCCGCGAGTCCGCGGGGAATCACCGCAGTCGCCATCGCCTCCGCGTCAGCGCTGCCGTAGGACAGCAGGTCAGCCGCGCCCGGCCCACCCTGCAGGGCCTGCGCCACCGCGGCAGCCGGCGGACGGGCGCGCGGGTCGCTGGCGGTCATGGCCCGCAGGACAGCCGGCCATGGCTCGGGCAGTCTGGACGGAACGGTCGGGGAGCGCAGGAGGCGGGCCGCAGTTGCCTCGGCGGGCGTGCCGCCGTACGAGCGGACTCCGGTGAGCATCTCGAGCAGGACCAGGCCGAGGGAGTACACATCCGCTTCCGGTCCGACCTCTGCACCGAGCGCCTGCTCAGGCGCCAGGTAGTGCGCGGTGCCCACGGTGAGGTTCGCGCTGGTGATCCGGTCGTCGGCCAGGATCCGGACGATCCCGAAGTCCGACAGCCGGGCTCGCAGCCCACCGGCCTCGTCCGATCCGAGCAGGATGTTCGCGGGCTTGATGTCGCGATGCACCATCCCGCGCGAATGAACGTACGCAAGCGCGGCCGCCAGCTGGGCACCCACCGCACCAACCTGCCATTCGGGAAGCGGCCCGTCGGCGAGGCGCTCGGCCAGGCACGCCCCCTCGACCAGCTCCATGACGAGGAACGTTGAACCGCCGCCATCGCGGGCCGAGCCGTCGAACAAGGTGATGAGATTCGGATGATTCAGCTGGGCCAGCGCCGCCAATTCGGCCGCCTGGCGTTCCGCGCCGCCTGGCACCTTCGAGAGATCGTCGGCCATCGTCCGGAAGACCTTTACCGCGACGTCGCGATCTAGCAGCTCATCGTGGGCGCGGAACACCTCGGCCGTCCCGCCCGAACCGATCCGATCGATGACTCGATAGCGCTCGGCGAGAACCCACCCGACACCTGACCCCGAGCCGTGGCCGACGGGGTCGCGATCGGGCGTATCGGTAGTCGCTCCCCCCGCGATGCGGGCAGCGTCTTGCTCGTTGTCCTCCATCTTGTAGGAGCGCCTACCCGCAGACGTCCCTGACTAATCCGCGGGGCTCAACTAGGCAGGCGGCGTCGAGGAAGCTCACGTGGTTGCGTCGGACGATCTAGTCGTGAGACGGCTGGGTAGTGATCCACCGGTCGACGGCTGCCCACTGCTGGTCCAGCCAGGCTGCGATGGCCTGCTCGCCACGGGGAACGGTGTCCGCGGGGTGTAGCCGTGCGCTGATCCGCATCGGCCGCTCGCGCAGGGGCAGCGCGGACCAGATTTGTTGCGGGTTGATGAGCGTGTCAAGGCCGGCGTGGGCGACGACGAGCACGTCCGTGTCGGCTCTGACCACGAGCGCTGCGATCGTGCCGCCGGATCGCGGCGGCAGCACGTGAGTGCGAGTGCTGGCCACGCGTGCCTGCTCACGGCGTCCGGCGCGACGTAGCCGGACCACCGCGCGACGGTGGCGGCGCGGCGTCCAGTTGCCGCCTTCAGGAAACAGTAGGAGGGCATCGCCGGGGCCGAGGTGGGCGACGATTTCGGACACGGCCGCGGCTCGGTCCTCACCGGCACCAGAGCTAGACGGCAGGAAGTAGCACTTGAGCCTGGTCAGAACGACGTCGAGGCCGGGGTCCCACTGCAGCGCCCGTTTCACCACCACGCGCGGAATGCGGTCGTATGAGGTGAGGAGAAGGTGCACCAGGGTGAGCGAGTCCCCCGGCCCGGCATGGCGAGCCAGCACGACGAGCGCGCGACTCGAGTCGGCGTCGCGGTCGCATCCGACCAGCTCGACCCGATAGCCGATGAGCGTGGCCGCCGCGGACATCAGGCGGGTGAGCGCCGACCCGAGCAGTTGCGAGTGTCGCGTCCGCCAGGCGTGATCGTCGCGTGCATGGTGCGGATAGCGAAGCCACAGCATCAATCCGCCCAGCATGAGCCCGACATCGAGGTAGAGATAGACGCAGCCCAGGCAGGCCGCACGCAGTAGCCGACGCCTCCGGGTGAACGGTGCGAACACGGCGCAGACGACGACGATCGCGGCCAGGAGCAGGCTTATGCAGGCTGCGAGCGGAATCCACACCGGGTCGATGACCAGCCGACGGATGACCCGAGCCGGCACCCAGCTCACGCCGACGACCTGTCCAGATAGTCGGCACTCGCCCGGTAGGCGCGCTCGATGCGGGATCGCACCCGGGTGGAGTCGCGGTAACGCACGCTGACCAGCGGCGTGTCCTGCTCACCGCTGGGCAGCACGTGCACCTCGACATCGGCGGGCAACTGGCCCATCTCCTCCACGAAGCGGTGCCGGCGTGCGATCTCGAACGCAACCAGACCGACCTCCCATGGCCAGCGCGGCGGGCGCAAGGGACGCTCTATCCGGCCCACGTGCAGGACGTAGATCCGCTGCGCACCGAGGTGAACGGCGCGGCCTACAGGGATGGAGTGCACCAGCCCGCCGTCGAAGTAGTGGTCGTCGCCGACGTGAGCCGGGGGGAAGAGCCCAGGCACGGCGCATGAGGCAATGACGGCGTCGGTAATCGGTCCGTCGGTGAACCAGTGCGCTCCGGAGCGAGCGATACTCGCCGCGACACACTCGAACTTGATCGGCAACTGCTCGATTCGAGTTACCGGCAGGTGTTGTTCCAGCAACTGTCGCAGCGGCTCGGCCGAGTGCAGATGGGTCCGATGCGTCGCCAACCGGGTTGCGCGCGACAGCACTGAACCCGAAAAGACACCGGCGCCGGAGAGATCGGACCACAGTTCGGTGAGGGTGTCGACCGCCGCGGCGATCGGCTCGGCCGCCAGCACCGCGCCGTTGAGCGCGCCGACGCTGGTACCCACGATCAAGTCAGGATGCACGCCACGCTCGCCCAGGGCGCGGAGCATGCCGATCTGCTTTGCGCCCAGCACGCCGCCTCCGCCCAGCACGAAGGCCGTGATCGGAGCCGTCGCCACGGTTCAGGCCGAACCACGGCGCCTGCGCCGCATCTGGAGGCCGCTCTCGCGGGCTCGGCCGGCCCGCTGGACACGGCGCCGCTCGGGCGCATCCAGCTTGCGGGTGTCGCGCAACTCGGCGAACGGTTCCACACCCTCGGGAAGCCCGGCAGCGATCGCGCGCCGACGTTGGCTCTCGGCGTTGAACTCGGCGCCGAACAGGACCGAGATGTTGGTGATCCACAACCAGACCAGGAAAACGATCACTGAGGCCAGTGAGCCGTAGGTCTTGTTGTAGGAACCGGAGAAGCCGATGTAGACGGCGAACAGGCCGGATGCGATCAGCCACACCAGCACGGCGAGCACCCCTCCCGGCGTGATCCACCGCGCGCCCGGCTGCCGGACGTTGGGGCAGGCCCGGTAGAGCAACGAGAACATCAGGCTGACGACGATCAGCAGCACCGGCCATTTGGCCACGTCCCACACCAGCACGACCGCGCTGCCGAGACCCAGCGCCCGGCCCAGTTGCGTCGCGACGGGGCCGCTGACCACCACCATGACCGCACTGATCACGAGCATGATCACCAGAGCGAGGGTGACGGCAAGCCGCAGTGGCGCGGTCTTCCAGATCGGACGGCCCTCCGCGACCTCGTAGCTGACGTTCGATGCGCGGATGAAGCCGGCAACATAGCCCGACGCGGACCAGAGCGCAAGGATCAGACCGGCCACAGCAGCAACGCTTGCCGCGCCGCTGCGTCCTTGGACCTGCATGACGACGGTGCGCAGGACGCCGCTCACGCCGCCGGGCGCGATCTGCCCGATGTTGTTCAGAAGTGTCTGCGTGGCCGACCTGCCTACCAGTCCCAGGATCGACACCAGCACGAGCAGGCCGGGAAAGATCGCCAGGACGCCGTAGTAGGTGAGGGCCGCGGCGCGGTCGGCCATATCGTGGCGCTTGAACTGCCGCACAGACCCACGCAGGATCTCGGACCATCCGGTGCGATCGAGGTAGGTCCCCCTGTTCGAGCCGTTCGCGCCTTCCGCTGTGGACTGCGCCATGACTCTCCCTCGTTCATCGCCCGGTACCTGAGCGTCCCGGCCCGGGATGGCGGGCTGTCGGCTGGACCGCCTCGGAGCAGAAGCGGACAACAGTCACTTACCCGCGGTTGACGAATCGCACACCAGCAGCCCGCGCCAGGCAGCGACGCTCGCCCCAGCGCAGAGCACCGGCCTGACAGATGGCCCGACCGTCAGCGGCAACGGTTGGGATAGTGCCGGGCCGGGTACACCGCAGGCGAGTGGCCCGAACGAAGCGGGCGACGCGGGAGGTAGCTGCAGATGGGTAAACACTCAGCAGGAAAGGGAGCTCCGCTCAACCAGCATGCCGCGCAACCGTCGCCGGAGCAGCCGCCAGCAGACTGGATCGAGCAACCGGCCGACGCCGCGCAAGGGTCCGAACCCGACGACTCGATGTCCGAAGCAGATCACCTCGAGGCGGACAGCACCGATGTTGTTGAGCAGTCCAAGCCGCTGCGCGACGACGACCCGTACCCGCACGACTGACCGCGATTCTGGCTGCAGACTGCAATGCGCGGATGGTGTCGGTCGCGCTGTCTGCGGCTCCGCACGGCTACACCCGTTCCTGCTGCGTGGGTTTGTCCGAAGACGGCGCCGGGTACGCGGTGGCATGGACAAGCAGTTTCCGGATGCGCCGGTCCCGGACACCACCAAGCTGCTCGAGCTGGCCGATGAGGAAGCCGGCCTGGATCGCAAGGGCATCTACGTCACCAACGCGGTGAAGCACTTCTCCTTCACCGAACGCGGAAAGCAGCGCATCCACAAGACACCGCAGGCGCGCCACATCCGCGCCTGCCGACCGTGGCTGATTTCGGAGGTCCGGTCGGTAAAGCCGGAGATCCTCGTGTGCCTCGGCGGGGTAGCGGCCAAGTCCGTGCTCGGCTCCGGCGCGCGCGTGTTCAGGGGCCGCGGCGTGATCGTCGAGCGGGACAGCCTGATCGGACCGGGGCTCTTCCTGGTCACCGTGCACCCATCCTCGGTACTGCGCACCCCGGGTGAGCAGCGGGCGCGGGCGCACGGGGACTTCGTCGCGGACCTGCAGGTGATCGCGGACGCTCTCGGCTGATCACGGCGCGCCGCCCGTTACGCGTCGCGCAGCGCGGGCAGGAGCTCATGTTCGGCCCAGTCCAGGAACTCCGGTTGGGTCTGGCCGCCGATCTGGACGAGCGCGACGTCGGTGAAGCCGGCGTCGGCGAACCGGCTGATCGCCTTGAGGTGGGTATCAAGGTCGGGACCGCACGAGATCGCATCTGCGATGTCGTCCTCCGTCACGTACTGGCTCGCGGCAGCGAACCCGGCGGTGCTCGGGATCTCGGCGTTCACCTTCCACCCACCGCCGAACCAGCGGAACTGCTCGTGCGCGCGGGCGATCGCGACGTCGCGTGAACGGTCCCAGCTGATCGGAACCTGGCCGACGCGAGGCTTGCCGCGTCCGCCCGCCTCGGCGAAGGCCGCGCCCAGCCCCCCGTCCGGCTCCACCGCGATCATGACATCGGCGTACAGCCCGGCGATCGTCGCTGACTGCTCTCCCGAGACGGCCACCCCGATCGGCGGTGGCGGGTTGCCGACGTCCCACAACTTGGCCG
>JBOGDQ010000261.1:0-16009 GCA_050742975.1 Jatrophihabitantaceae bacterium | reverse complement strand
GGCGGTGAGTTGTGTTCGCAGTCGGTCGCGCTGCCAGGTCGGCGCATAGCCCTGATCAGCTGCGGGTTGTGGCTGCCGGACGACCACTACGCGCAGCTGATCACCGAGAAATCGCCTCGCCTGACAGCTAGCCGAGCGCGTCGAGTTGGGCCTGGAACCAGTCGGTCGGCGGCAGCGCGACGGCCGCCGCGCGCATCCGTCCCGCACGCGCTACCCGCTCCTCGTCCGGCATCGTGAGGGCGGCGTGCAGCGCGTCGGCGCTCGCGGTGATGTCGAACGGGTTCACCACCAGCGCGTCCGCACCAAGCACCTCGGCCGCGCCGGTCTCCCGAGAGAGCACGACGGCCGGATCGCGCTCGGAGAGCACCAGGCCCTCGAGGACGACGAGGTTCATGCCGTCGCGTACGGAGTTCACGAACACCACGTCACTGCGACGCAGCAAGGCGAGCGCGGCGGGATAGTCATCGGCGATCTCGAGCAGCACCGGCGACCAGTCGTCGGTGGCGAAGTCGTCGTCGATCTCGGCCGCCAGCCGCTCGATCGACGCCGTGTACTCGCGGTAGGCGGGCAGATCCTCGCGGGACGGGTTGTTGTAGACCGCGTGCACGACCCGGCCCCGCCACTCGGGATAGCGCCGGAGCAGCTCGCGGTAGGCCAGCAGCCCGCGCCACACGTTCTTCGACAGCTCCGTGCGATCCACCCGCCCGATCACCTTGCGATCGCCGACCTCCGCGTCGAGCGCTCTCAACGCACTCTCGACGTCACGACGCCAGCCCACCTTCCGCATCTCGTCCGGGTCGGTCCCGAGCGGAAACACCCGCACCCCCTCGGGCTCACGAGCAAGCACGGCGCGGCAGGTATCGGTGAACAACGACGCCCATCGCTCGGTGTGGAACCCTACGACGTCCGCGCCGAGCAGGCCGTCGACGATCGCGTGCGCCACGTCGTCGGGGAGCATCGAGAAGTAGTCGGGCGAGACCCACGGCGTGTGGGTGAAGTGGCCGATCCGCACGTCCGGGCGCAGGGTGCGCAGCATCCGCGGGACCAGGAACAGGTGGTAGTCCTGCACCATCACCCGGGCTCCGGGCGCGGCCTCGTCGGCAAGGGCCTGTGCGAACGCCTGGTTGTACCGCACGTAGGACGCCCACTGCCGTCGCCAGATGGCGTCAAAGTTCGGCGCCTTCGGCAGGTCGTACAGCATGTGCAGGACGAACCAGAGCGTGGAGTTCGCGATCGAGTTGTAGGCCGCACGGAAGGTCTGCGCGTCGATCGGCAGCATGCGGACGTCGAAGTCGCCGTGCAGCGCGTCGGCCGCGAAGTCGAGATCGGACAGCCGCCCTCGTGGCAACTGGCGGGCCAGGATCCGCTCACGGTCGTTCATCGCGGCGCACACCCACACGGCGTCCGGCGTGGTCGCGAGCGCAGCCTGCATGCCGCTGACCAGCCCCCCGCTGCCGCGGCGAACCTCGTCGTCACCGTCCTCGACCGAGACCACCGAGAGCGGTCCGCGGTTGGAGGCGACGAGCAGGGGCGAGCGTCCGGGAGCAGTCATGCCTTCAGTCCTACCCGACTTCGGCCGGGACCACCGTGACTCAGGACTCGTCCCTGATCTTGTCGAGGGCGCGCTGCAGATCGTCGGGGTACGGCGACGCGAAGCGGACCTGCTCGCCGGTGCCCGGGTGGGCGAAGCCGAGTTCGCGGGCGTGCAGCCACTGCCGGCGAAGGCCCAGTCGCTTGGCCAGCGTCGGGTCGGCGCCATAGGTGAGATCGCCCACGCAGGGGTGCCGGATCGCGGCCATGTGCACCCGGATCTGGTGGGTGCGTCCGGTCTCGAGGTGGACGTCGAGCAGCGTCGCGGCGCGGAACGCCTCGTCGCTCACGTAGTGCGTCACGCTCGGGCGGCCACCGTCGACGACGGCGAACTTGTAGTCGGCGGTGGGGTGCCGGTCGATCGGCGCGTCGATCGTCCCCCGCAGCGGATCAGGATGCCCCTGCACGAGCGCCGAGTACCGCTTGTCCACGGTGCGTTCCTTGAACGCCCGCTTGAGCAGCGTGTATGCGTGCTCGCTCTTGGCCACGACCATCGCGCCGGTCGTCCCGGCGTCGAGACGATGGACGATCCCCTGCCGCTCGGCCGCCCCCGACGTGGCCACCCGGTAGCCCATTGCCGCCAACCCGCCGATCACCGTCGGCCCGGTCCACCCCGGGCTCGGGTGCGCGGCCACGCCGACCGGCTTGTCGACGACCACGATGTCCTCGTCGTCGTACAGCACGCTCAGGCCGTCCACGACCGTCGACTGCACCGGCGCCGCCTCCTCGCGCTCGGGCATGCTCACCTCGAGCCAGGAGTCGGTGTGCACCTTCGCCGATCGCGCGACGCCGGCCCCGTCGAGGGTGACGTGCCCGGCGTCGATGAGGTCAGCGGCCGCGGTGCGGGACAGGCCGAACAGCCGGGCGATGGCCACGTCCAGACGCAGGCCGTCGAGGCCGTCGGGGACGGGCAGCAGGCGCTGGTCAGCCACGGCTGTCGCGAGCCGAACTGCCGTCCAGGTCGGTACCCAGCAGGGCGAGGATCGCGGCGAGCACCGCGCCGCAGCAGATCGCCGAGTCGGCGAGGTTGAAGATCGGCCAGTGCTCGCCGTTGGGGCCGAAGGCGCTGATCCAGTCGACCACGTGTCCACGCCCGACTCCGGGCGCGCGGAAGATGCGATCGGTCAGGTTCCCCAGCGCGCCGCCGAGCACGAGGCCGAGAGCTACCGCCCAGCCGATCGAGCGCATCCGGCCGGCCGTGCGCAGGATGATCAGAACCACCGCAGCCGCGATGATGGTCAGAATGACGGTGAAACCGGTACCGAGCGAGAACGCAGCACCGGAGTTGCGCGCGACGTCGAGGTAGAACATCCCGCCCAGGACCCGCGTGGGCTTCTGGTTCTGCTCGATATCGGCGACGACGAGCACCTTGGACACGATGTCCAGCGCGAGCGCCGCCACGGCCACGGCGACGAACAGGCCGACACGGCGCGGCCGCTGTACTCGCTGCGGTCGTTGCTCGGGCGGCACGGCTGACGCGTCGGCTTCAGCGTCGTCGGTGGAGGTCACGGCTCACATTGTCCCGCACTCGGAGCTGTGCTTCGGCCGCGCGGGCACCAAGAGCCGTCACCGGAACCCACTCGCCCGACCTACCGGCGCTCCTCGCGCTGCTTGCAGTTGACGTCCAGCGTCGCGGCCGGGAACGCCTTCAGCCGCGCCTTGGGGATCGCTCGTCCGCAGCTCTCGCAGAACCCGTACGTGCCGGCGTCGATCCGCTCGACGGCGCGCTGGATCTGGGTCAACAGGTCGAGGCGGTTGGCCGCGATCGACTGCTCCTGCTCGCGCTCGAACGTCTTGCTGCCCGCGTCGGCCTGGTCATCGCCCGCGTGATCGGTGCCAGCCTGCTGCAGGTCGTTCAACTCGGTCATCGACAGGTCATACGCCGCCCGCATCTGGTTGAGCTCGGCCATCAGGTCCTTGCGCACCGCGGCCAGCTCGCCGCGGGTCCACTCGGAACCCTTCGGCACCGTGATCGCACGGGCAGCGACCGGGGCGGCCTTCTTCGCGGGCGGTGCTGTCTTGGCCGGTGCTGCCTTGCGGGCGGCTGCCTTCTTGGCCGGCGCTGCCTTCTTGGCCGGCACTGCCTTACGGGCGGCCGCCTTGTTCGCCGCGACCTTCCTCGGCGCTGCCTTACGGGCCGGTGCTGCCTTCCTCGGCGCTGCCTTACGGGCCGGTGCTGCATTACGGGCGGGTGCCTTCTTGGCCGGCGCCTTCCTCGCAGGTGCCCTCTTCACGGCTGCCTTCCGCGCCGGCGCAGCCTTACGGGCGGCCGCCTTCTTGGCCGGCGCCTTTGCCACAGCAACTTTCTTGGCGGGGGCTTTCTTGGCGGGGGCTTTCCTGGCCGGGGCCTTCTTGGCCGGCGCTTTCCTGGCGGGGGCGGCCTTCGCGGCCACCACCTTCCTCGCGGAAGTCCGCTTCCCGGCGGCGCCCTTGGTGGCCGCGCCACCCGCGCTACCGCTCACTCGGCGCAGCGCGCGCCCGATCCGTCCTACGGCAGCCATCTGAACGTCCCCTCTACCTGCACCCGTCGTGCGCCCGCAAAGGCGGCAACTATATGGGCCGCGTCAGCTCCCCGCCAGTGGCCACGCCGGGCAAAGCCGCAGAAGCTCGACGAATCGCGCAGTCCAGGCGGCGATCCGGCACGGATGGCTCGGGATTTGGCACGCATGGCTAGGATGAGCGCGCAACGACGAGGACAAGTAGCCACGTGGCTGGGCAGACAGCGATCCGGGGACGGTGCGAGCCCGGGGATCACCAGCGCGCGGCGAAATCACCTCCGAGCACCGGAAGAACGGGTGAGTCAGGCCCCAGTAGAGCCGGACCGAAGAACGAAGCGGGCGCATCGGGTTCCACGCGCCAACGAGGGTGGTACCGCGGCACGCGGGCCGGGTGACCGGTTCGCCGTCGTCCCTCGGGTCCGGACGACCTGAAGGGCAGCACCGCGATGAGCGAACCCGCCGGCTACCAGCCGCTCCCCCCGCACGTGGACCTGGCCGAGCTCGACCACGAGGTCATCGACGGCTGGCGGGCGAATCACGTCTTCGAGCGCACCCTGCAGGCGTCGGCGCACGGGCCGGCCTGGACGTTCAACGAGGGCCCGCCCACCGCGAACGGCATGCCGGGAACGCACCACGTCGAGGCGCGCGTGTTCAAGGACGTCTTCCCGCGGTTCAAGACGATGAAGGGCTATCACGTCCCGCGCAAGGCCGGTTGGGACTGCCACGGCCTGCCTGTCGAGCTCGCGGTCGAGAAGGAGCTCGGCTTCACCGGAAAGCCCGACATCGAGGCGTACGGCATCGCCGAGTTCAACGCCAGGTGCCGCGAGAACGTCCAGCGCCACGTCGACGCGTTCGAGGCGATGAGCGAGCGGATGGGGTACTGGGCCGACTACGAGAACGCGTACTGGACGATGACGCCGGACTACGTCGAGTCGGTGTGGTGGGCGCTCAAGCAGATCTTCGACAGGGGCTTGCTCGTCGAGGACTACCGCGTCGCTCCGTACTGCACGCGCTGCGGTACCGGGCTGTCCGACCACGAGCTCGCGCAGGGCTACGAGAGCGTCGTCGACCCGTCGGTCTACGTCCGGCTGCCACTCACATCCGGACCGTATGCAGGTATCGCGTCGATGTTGATCTGGACGACCACGCCGTGGACCCTGCCCAGCAACGCGCTCGTGGCGGTTCGGTCCGACGTCGACTACGTGACCGCGAGCGACGGTGTCCAGACGCTGGTCGTGGCCCGCGACCTCGTCGGCACGGCGCTGGGTGAGGGTTGGACGATCGGTGACAGCTTCACCGGCGCGGACATGCTCGGCTGGACCTACCAGCGCCCGTTCGACCTCGTGCCCTGGCCGGGGAAGGGGCATTTCGTCGTCAACGAGGACTACGTCACGACCGACGACGGCACCGGCCTGGTACACCAGGCGACGGTCTTCGGCGCGGACGACTTCGATTCCGTGCGCCGCAACGGCGTCGAGCTGGTCAACCCGATCGACACGCGCGGCCGGTTCACCGAGGGCCTCCCCCTTGTCGGCGGCATGTTCTTCAAGGACGCGGACGAGCCGATCATCGGGGACCTGCAGGCCCGCGGACTGCTGTTCCGGCACGTCCCGTACGAACACTCCTACCCGCACTGCTGGCGCTGCCACACCCCGCTGATGTACTACGCCCTTCCCGCGTGGTATATCCGCACGACCGCGATCAAGGATCGCCTGCTGGCCGAGAACGAGGCGACGAACTGGTACCCGGCGACGATCAAGCACGGGCGCTACGGCGACTGGCTGACCAACAACATCGACTGGTCGCTCTCTCGCGATCGGTACTGGGGCACTCCCCTGCCGGTCTGGCGCAACGACGAGGACCCGTCCCGGATGGTGTGCGTCGGGTCGCTGGACGAGCTGCACGAGCTGTCCGGCGTCGACCTGGCCGATCCGCACCGTCCCTTCGTCGACGACGTGACGTTCGCCCGACCCGGCGAGCCGGGCACCTATCGTCGCGTGCCGCAGGTGATCGACGCCTGGTTCGACTCCGGCTCCATGCCGTTCGCGCAGTTCGGCGCGCCGCACCGCAACGCCGAGGAGGCCAAGGCCGCCTATCCCGCCGACTACATCTGCGAGGCGATCGACCAGACGCGCGGCTGGTTCTACTCGCTGATGGCCGTCTGCACGCTCGTCTTCGACCAGAACTCCTACCGGACCGTCCTGTGCCTGGGCCACATCCTGGCCGAGGACGGCCGCAAGATGAGCAAGCACCTCGGCAACATCCTGGAGCCGATCCCGCTGATGGACCGGCACGGTGCCGACGCCCTTCGCTGGTTCATGCTGTGCGCCGGCTCGCCGTGGTCGGCCCGGCGGGTCGGCCACAAGGCGCTGGAGGAGATCGCGTCCAAGGTCATCCGCACGTACTGGTCGGTGGCATCGTTCCAGTCGCTCTACGCGCGCGCCAACGACTGGAGCCCGGCCCTGACCGGAGAGCCGACCCAGCTCGATCGGTGGGCGCTGTCGGAGGCACACCGGGTGACGAACGAGGTCGACGCGGCGCTCGAGGACTTCGACACCGCCCGCGCCGGCAAGGCGCTCGCCGGGTACATCGACGACCTGTCGAACTGGTACGTGCGCCGCTCCCGCCGCCGGTTCTGGGACGGTGACCCGGCGGCGCTGGCCACGCTGCACGAGTGCCTGCACATCCTGACCCGGCTGCTCGCGCCGTTCGTCCCCTTCGTCACCGAGAAGGTCTGGAGCGCACTGTTCGCGGCCACGGGATCGGTGGACTCGGTGCACCTGACTTCGTGGCCGATCGCCGACGCGGCGCGGGTGGACCCGGTCCTCGGCGAGCAGATCGCGCAGGTGCGCCGGCTGGTCGAGCTCGGCCGCGCCGCCCGCGCGGACTCGTCAGTCAAGACACGTCAGCCGCTCGCCCGCGCGCTCATCTCCGCCCCCGGCTGGACGGGGCTGCCCGGTGCCCTGCGTCAGGAGGTGGCGGACGAGCTCAACGTGGTCGAACTGTCCGCGCTCGCCGACTCGGCCGCAGGTGAGCTCGTCGACGTGGTGGCCAAGGCCAACTTCCGGGCGCTCGGCAAGCGGTTCGGCAGCGGGACGCAGGCCGTGGCCAAGGCCATCGCTGCGGCCGACGCGCGTGCGCTCGCGGATGCGCTGGCTGCCGGGACCGCGTCCGTCGTGGTCGACGGCGCCGACGTGGCGGTGACGAGCGACGAAGTGGTGGTGACCGAGACGCCGCGCTCGGGCTGGGCAGTCGCGTCGGCCGGCGCCGAGACGGTCGCGCTGGACCTGGAGCTGACGCACGAGCTGCGACTGGCCGGTCTCGTGCGCGACGTGGTGCGGGTGGTCCAGGAGGCGCGCAAGAACGCCGGGCTCGAGGTCACCGACCGGATCGAGCTGTGGTGGCGGGTGGGCGGATCACCCGAGCCGGCCGAGGCGATCCGCGAGCACGCCGACCAGCTCAGCGCCGAGGTACTGGCTGCCGCGCTGCACGAGGGTGCCCCGGGTGCGGGCATCGCGACCTACGCGACGGAGGACGACGACCTGGGTCTGCACCTGTGGCTACGGCGCGGGCCTGTCTGACGTCGGGCCACCGGACGCGAGCGCGTTCGGGTCGCACAGCGAGCACGGCATGAACCCGTCCTCGGTGGCCTGTTCGGACGGGATCGGTTCGGCCTGCTGATCCTTGATGATCATGCAGTCCCGGCGGTGGTAGCGCGGCCGCCCGTCGACGACCCACACCTGCCCGCCGTGCTCCGGGTCCGGATCGCCTGCGGCAGCAGTCGCTGCGCCAGGGGATGCCGGCACGGTGCTGTCCGGATCGCACAGCGTGCACGACGTGAACCCATCCTCGCTCGCCTGCGTGTGCGGCACCGGCTCGGCGCGCTCGCCGACGAGCCGCGCGCAGCCCGGGGCGTGATAGTCGGGCCGGCCGTCGATCACCCACACGTCGCCGGCCGCGGTGCCCTCGGCGAACCAGGCCGCGCGGCGCTGCTGGTACTCGGTGTCGACCTCGGCCTCGTCGTGCGCATCGCGCTCGGGCCGCTCACCGGCCGGCCGGACAGCCGCGGGCGGGCCGGCCGCGGGCTGCTTCGCCGCGGCCGGGGCGGCCAGTTCGTCCCGCCTGGCCCACATCGCATACGCGGCCGCAGCGGTCGCGACCAGGGATCCGATCAGCCAGCAGGCGCTGGCGAGCACCAGGCCCAACGCGAGGCAGACCAGGGCGACCAGGAGCAGCCCGATGAGCAGCATCTCGCGTTACTCCCTCTCGACGCTCCCGGCCGCGAGCGTGCCGGCGCCGACCACTGGCGGTGAGCGCGGTGATCAGCCCTGCGCGTCGGCCTGGCCACCCGAGTTGCTCGGCTCGGTCCGACCGCTCGCGTCCAGGTCGCGCAGCTGCGACTCCAGGTAGCCGCGCAGCCGGGTGCGGTACTCGCGCTCGTAGACGCGCAGTTCCTCGACCCGACGCTCGAGCGCGGCCTTGCGCTGCTCGAACTGGGCCGTGATCGTCGCCGCGCGCTGCTCGGCGTCGCGAACGGTCTGCTCGGCGCGTGAGGAGCTCTCCTCGTCGAGCTTCTTGGCGCGGGCCTCTGCCTCGCCGACGTGCTGCGCCGACTTGGCCTGCGCCTCGCTGAGCGAGCTCTTCGCGCTGGACTGGGCCTCGCTCAGCAGGCGGTCGGCCTCGGCCTTGGACTGCGAGAGGTGCTGGTCGGCGGTCTGCTGCGCGAGGGCGAGCATCTGGACGGCCTGGGCGTGGTGTTCGGACGTCGACGGCGTGGCCTCGGCGGGCGCGGCGGCCGGGGCAGCCTGGGCGCGCTGCTGGGCCTCGAGCAGATTCTGCTGGACCTGCTCGAGCTGGCGGCGGTTCTCGGCGAGCTGCTGCTCGGTCTGCGCCAGCTGCTGCTGCAGCTGCACGACCTGCTGCTGCGAGCCGTTCTTGCCCTGCGTCATCGCCCGTTCCAGCTCGGCGATGTGGGCCTGCAGTCGCTGGTTGTCCTCGCGCGCCGAGGCCAGCTCGGCGGCGCTGGCGCCGTCCTCACTCGGTGCCTTCTCGGTCGGTACCGGCGCCGGCGCGCCGCTGCCCAGCCGGGCCCTGAGGTCATTGTTCTCCTCGATCAGCCGGGAGAGCTCCACCTCGACGATGTCGAGGAAGGCGTCGACCTCTTCCTCGTCGTAGCCACGCTTGCCGATCGGTGGCTTCTTGAACGCGACGTTGTGTACTTCGGCGGGCGTCAACGGCATTCGGTCACCTCGTGTGTCGCTGCTGCGAGCCGGGCGCTCCGGCGCAGTTCATCGTGCGGTGGGCGGGCGTTCAATGTCCAGTACAGGTTGATCTTAGAATGCGTCGTCACCCTAGTGACAACACGAGCCAATACAGGGCCAGAATAGCGAGAAGCAGGATAAGAATGCTCAGGTCCAGGCTTATCGAGCCCAGGTGCAGCGGCGGGATCAGCCGCCGCAACAGCTTGACCGGCGGATCGGTCGCCACGTAGACGATCTCCACCCCGACGGCGGTCACGCCGACCGGCCGCCAGGAGCGAGCGAACTGGCGGGTCGCCTCCACCACGAACCGGGCCAGGATCACCAGGATGTACACGTAGATCACGTAGCCGAGGGCGTTCCAGAACACCGCCACCGCCCTCACCTTCTTTCACCCGCTCGACACCGCGCCGAGCATGAGTGCGGCCCGACACCATCATGGTGCCAGGCCGCCCCATGTCCATGCGATCAGGACTGGTTGAAAAAGCCATTCTCGACCATTTTCGCTTTGTCCTGCGCGGTAACGGTGACGTTGTGCGGGCTGAGCAGGAAGACCTTCGCGGTGACCCGCTCGATCCGCCCGTGCAGGCCGAAGGTGAGCCCGGCGGCGAAGTCGACCAGCCGCTTGGCGTCGGCATCGTCCATCTCGGACAGGTTCATGATCACGGGCGTGTTCTTGCGGAACGCCTCGCCGATGGTGCGGGCCTCGTTGTAGGTACGCGGGTGCAGCGCCGTGATCTGGTAGGTGTGATCGTCGGCGTAGCCGTTCGCGGGGACGTAGCCGTTGGCGTACTGCTCGACGTCGTCGGGGTAGTCGCGCGCGGGCGCTGCCTCACCGCGGCCGTGCCGGGCATCGCGCGGGTAACGTGCCTCCGCGTACTCCTCGCGGCGAGCGGGGACGCGCTCGGCTGCTGGGGCGTAGCCGTCACCGTCGGCGTAGTCGCCGTACTCCCCGTCCTCGACGAGTCCGAGATAGACGCCCATCCGGTGCATCGCTCCGGGCATTGGTCCTCCAGTGAATCGGTGCCGCTCAGGTGACGACTGTGGCGGGTCGTACGGGTCATCGGTCGGTGGGCGGTAACTGCCTTGCTGTGGACGCTATCCGATAACAGGCGTCCGACGGCCGAGCAACGCCGATCCGACACGCAGGTGTGTCGCGCCGTGTCGCAGGGCAGCTTCCAGGTCTGAGCTCATTCCGGCCGAGATCGCGTCGGCCTCGGGGTACTGGGACCGCAGCTGTCCCGACGCGGCCTGCAGGTCGGCGAAGGCGGCATCCGGATCCACGCCGAGCGGCGCCACCGCCATCAGCCCGCGCAATCGCAGCTCGCCGTGCCCGCTCACCGTGCCGGCCAGCGCGGCGAGATCGGCTACGACCACGCCACCGCGTTCCGGGTCGCCGTCCAGGCTGAGCTGGATGAACACCTCGAGAGGGGGGCGCTCCGCCTCGCGGATCCCCGCCGCCAGGCGCTCGACGAGCTCCGCGCGATCGAGGGAGTGCACCGCATCGGCGTAGCGGGCGATCGAGCGGCACTTGCGCGACTGGATCCGGCCGACGAAGTGCCAGCGCGGCGGCAGCGCCGGCTGGGCGAGGTGGCCCAGCAGTTCGCTCACCTCGGCCACCTTGCCGGCCGCCTCCTGATCGCGGCTCTCGCCGACGTCGCGCACGCCGAGCTGCGCCAGGGTGACGACGTCGGGCGCGGGGTAGGTCTTGGTGACCGCGACCAGGGTCACCTGGTGCGGATCCCGGCCGGCCTCGGCGCAGCCGACGGCGATGCGCTGCCGGAGCGCGCCGAGCGACGTGACCAGCGCCGACCGGCGGCGATCCTCGGTGGGCTCGCTCACCGGCCCGGTCCTGTAGGTGCCCTCAGGACTTCAGGAAGTCGGGGACGTCCAGCTCGTCGTCGACACCGACCCGGCTGCGTGCTCCGTTGGTGGTCGGCGCTGAGTAGCCGTCGTCCGCCCGTCCCGTCGCCGACGCGCCCTGGGCAGGAGCGCCCGACGCAGCGGGCTGGCCGGCCGGGCCGTTCACGGGGCGCGCATCCGCAGCCGGCTCGCGCCGCACGTCGACCTTCTTGTACGGCAGCTGCCCGCTGTCGAACCCGGCCGCGATCACGGTCACCTTGACCTCGTCGCCGAGGGTGTCGTCGATGACCGCGCCGAAGATGATGTTCGCTTCCGGGTGCGCGGCCTCGGCGACCAGTGACGCGGCCTCGTTGATCTCGAACAGGCCGAGGTCGGAGCCACCCTGGATCGACAGCAGCACGCCGTGGGCGCCGTCCATGCTCGCCTCCAGCAGCGGGCTGGCGATCGCGATCTCGGCGGCCTGCCGGGCGCGGTTGTCGCCGCGCGCCGCGCCGATGCCCATCAGTGCCGAGCCCGCGCCGCTCATCACGCTCTTCACGTCGGCGAAGTCCAGGTTGATCAGCCCCGGCGTCGTGATCAGGTCGGTGATGCCCTGGACGCCCGAGAGCAGGACCTGGTCGGCGCTGCGGAACGCGTCCATCACGCTGACGTTGCGCTCGGAGATCTGCAGCAGGCGGTCGTTCGGGATGACGATGAGCGTGTCGCACTCGGCGCGCAGCTGCTCGATCCCGTCCTCGGCCTGCGTCGCCCGCTTCTTGCCCTCGAAGGAGAACGGCCGGGTGACGACGCCGATCGTCAGCGCACCGAGCTTGCGGGCGATGCTGGCGATGACCGGCGCGCCACCGGTGCCGGTGCCGCCGCCCTCGCCTGCGGTCACGAAGACCATGTCGGCGCCCTTGAGCACCTCCTCGATCTCGTCGCGGTGATCCTCGGCGGCCTTGCGACCGACCTCGGGCTGCGCACCCGCGCCCAGGCCGCGGGTCAGCTCCCGGCCGACGTCGAGCTTGACGTCTGCGTCGCTCATCAGCAGTGCCTGCGCGTCGGTGTTGACCGCGATGAACTCGACGCCCTTGAGGCCAACCTCGATCATCCGGTTCACGGCGTTCACGCCGCCGCCGCCGACACCGACGACCTTGATGACCGCCAGGTAGTTGTGCGGTGCTGTCATGGCTCTGGCTCCTGTGTGTTGATCGGTACGGGCGGGCTGGTGTTCTGCTGTCGGCCTGTGCTGTGTCGGCCGGCCTACGAGGCGAACTCTCACCCTTTAGTAGACCGTTAATGTTATGTCAACCTCGGCTGTTGGGACCGAAGTTAGAACCCGGCACGGACGAATCCGGTCAGGCGCGCCGATGCGTGAGGCAAATTTCCGCGCTCAGCGGGCGAAGGGTTGGTCTGGGTCGGTGAGGTCGAACTGGGTGCCGGGCTGCTTCAGCAGCGCGGGCAGGATCCGCGCCTTGTCCGCGCTGCGGTCTGCGCTGCCCCAGCGCACCACCCGCTGATCGGTCAGCAGCAGCGTGATCGACTCAGGGTCCAGCGCCTGGATCGAGCTCACCTTCGCGCGGATGCTCGCCGGCAACGCCGCGGCGACGGTGGCTACGGCGCCGCCGGTCGTCCGTGCGCCGGTGCCGGACGGGACGACGAACAGCGGAAGGTGTTTCGGCGCCGAGGCCACGCTGCGGAACTGATCGCCCGTCCGGTCGACGAGCGCGAACCCGCTGCCCGTCTTGACGTAACCGATCGCCGCCCGCTCGGTGACCGTGATGAGAACGGACGAGGGGAACGACGTGCTGATGCTCGCCGATGCGACGTCCGGTAACGCCTCCACGCGGCGTACCACTGCGGCCTTGTCCAGGCGCAGCAGCGGCGTGCCGTCGGCGATCTTGGCGGCGGCACGGACCTGGTCGACGGTGAGCGTGCGCGTGCCGTGCACGCTCACTGTCCTGACACCGAACACGGCGCTGAAGGCGAACAGCCAGGTCAGGAGCGCGACGACGACGATGACACCCGCAGCGGCCAGGATCAGCTTGCGGCGCGGCACTACCTCCCGCGGTGCCGGAGCCGGGTCTCCTACCCGCGACTGCACGGTGGCGCTCATCCCGCCGTCCCGGACGCGAGTCGGACGGCGCACGCGTCGCGGATGTCCGCGCACAGCAGGTAGACGTTGCCGATTCCCATGGTGATCACCAGATCACCGGGCTGGGCGACGGCAGCGACGCGGTCGGGGAGATCGGTGAACCGCGGTTCGTAGATGACCTGTCCCGGCGGCAGGTCGATCAGGCCGCTGATCGTCGCTCCGGTGACGTGCGGGATCGGCTCCTCGCGGGCCGGAAAGATGTCCATGACGATCGCGATGTCGGCGATCGCCATCGCGTCGGCGAACTCGCGCGCGAACGTCTGGGTGCGGCTGTACGTCCCGGGCTGGAACACCGCGATCAGCCGGCCCGGTTCGCTGACGAAAGCCCGCGCCGCGGTGAGCTGCGCGGCGACCTCGGTCGGGTGATGCGCGTAGTCGTCGAACACGCGCACCCCCCCGCCCTCGCCGTACGACTCGAAGCGGCGGTGCACGCCGCCGAAGTTCGCCCAGGCGGTTGTCACCGTGTCGAGGTCGAGCCCGAACTCGGCGGCCATCGCGAGAGCAGCCGCGGCGTTGAGCGCCATGTGCCGGCCGATCAGTGCGCCCACCCGCACCCGGCGCGTCCCGAGCTGCGCTCCGGCCACGGTGAACGCGACACCTCCGGCCTCGGCCTGGATGTCACTGACCACGATGTCGGCGCCGGGAGCCTCGCCGTAGGTGAGCACGCGCCGGCCGGCGGCGCGGGCGTACGCCGAGACGCGCCTTGCTCCCGCGTCGTCGGCGCAGGTCAGCAACAGCCCTCCCCCACCGCGGTCGATGCGGTCGATGAACAGCTCGAAAGCGCGGAAGATCCCCGCGAGGTCGCCGTGGTTCTCCAGATGATCGGCCTCGACGTTGGTGATCACTGCCGCGGCGGGCCGGGTGAGCAGGAACGAGCCGTCGCTCTCGTCCGCTTCCACGATCGCCAGCTCGCCGCTGCCCAGGTGCGCGTTCTTGCCCGTCTCGTAGAGGTTTCCGCCGATCGCGAAGGACGGATCCAACCCGCAGGCCTGCGCGCCGACCGTGAGCAGCGAGGTGGTCGAGGTCTTGCCGTGCGTTCCGGCGATCGCGACGCAGCGCTTGTCCTCCAAGGCGGCGGCGAGTGCTGCCGCCCGGCGCAGGAACGGCTTGCCACTCTCCCGCGCGGCGACGAACTCTCGGTGCTTGGGGTTGATCGCGGTCGTGTAGACGAACGTGTCGGTGCCGTCCAGGTGATCGGCCGAGTGACCGATCATGACGTCGGCGCCGAGAGCGCGCAGCCCGGTCACCGTGGTCGACTCGCGCGCCTCGCACCCGCTGACCGGCACGCCCCGCTCGAGCAGGATGCGGGCCAACCCGCTCATGCCGGCGCCGGCGATGCCCATGATGTGCACCCGGCCCAGGTCCGCGAGGGGCGGCACCACATCGGTGGCCGCGCTGCGAACGAGCGCCGCGCCGGGCGCGGCCCAATCGTCGGGCCGCCCGGCACTCGCGTCCTGCGTCGGTCTGTCGGTCATGCCCGCTCTCCCCCGGCGAGGTGCCGGTACTCGGCGACGAGGTTCAGCACGTGTTGAGCCAGCACCACGTCCGCGTCGCGTGCTCCAGCATGCGCCGCGGCCCGGGACATCGCATCGAGAACGTGCGGATCGGTGATGCGTGGCACGACGTTGTGGAGCACCCACTGCGGCGTCAGGTCGGCGTCGTCGACCAGCAGGCCCCCACCGGCAGCGACGATCGGCTCGGCGTTGAACCGCTGCTCGCCGTTGCCGACCGGGTAGGGGACGTAGGCCGCCGGCAGGCCGACTGCCGAGAGCTCCGCGCACGTCATGGCCCCGCACCGGCAGAGCACGAAGTCCGCTGCGGCGTAGGCGTACTGCATCTGCTCGACGTACGGCACGACGACGTACGGCGGCGCCCCCGGGCTGTCCCGAACCTCGAGAACGTTCTGCGGACCGATCACGTGCAGCACCTGGACACCCGCTGCGCGCAGCCCGTCGGCGGCGCCCGAGGCGGCCCAGTTGATGCTGCGCGCACCCTGCGATCCGCCGGTGACCAGCAGCGTCGGGAGGTCGGCCGCCAGCCCGAACCGCTCGCGCGCCTCCGGACGCAGCGCCGCGCGGTCGAGCTGCGAGATGGCTGGTCGCAGCGGGATGCCGATGACCGTCGCGTGCGGCAGCCGGGCCCGGTCGGAGGCGGTGAACACGTGCGAGGTCAGCCGCGCCGCGCTGCGGTTCGCCAGGCCGGGCTTGGCGTTGGCCTCGTGCACGACGATCGGCAGGTTGCGGCGACGGGCCGCGAGGTAGGCCGGCACGGCCACGTAGCCGCCGAAGCCGACCACGACCTCGGCACGAACCCGGTCCAGGATCTCGCCGGCAGCGACGACAGCAGTGCGCACCCTGCCCGGCGTCGCGAGCAGGTCGAGTCCGGGGCGACGGGGCAGCGGTACCGGTGGCACCAGTTCCAGCGGATAGCCCCGCGCGGGAATGAGCGCGGCGTCCAGTCCCTTGGTGCTGCCGATCGCGGTGATCTCGGCATCGGGTTGGAGGCGGCGGACCGCGTCGGCCAGGTTCATCGCCGGCTCGATGTGCCCGGCTGTGCCGCCGCCCGCGACGACCACCCGTGGTGCAGGCGGCCGCGACGTCATCGCACCCTCCGTGACCCGTCCGTGCCGGTGGCCCGCAACGGCGGCGGGGCGCTGCGCGCACGCC
>JBOGDQ010000260.1:0-2470 GCA_050742975.1 Jatrophihabitantaceae bacterium | reverse complement strand
GGATCAGGGTGCGCAGCCGGCCGGCGTCGGCGGGCCGCGGCTCCCGTGCCGCTGCCGCGGGCGGCGGCTGCTCCCAGTTGGACGGCAGGTAGGACAGGTAGCCGCGCACCGCGTCGAGCGCCGCGCGCTCGGACTCGGCCAGGAGATGGCCGCAGCCGGAGACGGTGCAGTGCATCCTGGCACCGCCCATCTCCTCCAGCGTGGTCTTCTCCTTCACCACCATCTCGACCATCCGCGGGCTGCCCAGGTACATCGAGGCGTTCCCGTCCACCATCGCCACGAAGTCGCAGAACGCCGGGATGTACGCGCCGCCCGCGGCCGACGGGCCGAACAGCGCGCAGACCTGAGGGATCGCACCGGACGCGCGTACCTGGGTGTGGAAGATCTTCCCCGCGCCGCGGCGGCCGGGGAACATTTCGACCTGGTCGGTGATCCGCGCGCCCGCCGAGTCCACCAGGTAGACCATCGGCAGGCCGGCGGCGTAGGCGCGCTCGATGATGCGGATGATCTTCTCGACCGTCCGCGCGCCCCACGAGCCGGCCTTGACCGTCGGATCGTTTGCCACGACGAGCGCCGGGCGGCCGTCGACGAGACCCTGCCCGGTGACCACCCCGTCGGCGGGCAGCGCGGTGCCCAGCGCGTTGGCCAGCTGGCCGTCCTCGACGAAGGTGGCCTCGTCGAGCAGCAGCGCGATCCGGTCACGCACGTAGAGCTTGTGCTGCGTCGCCAGCTTGGCCGCCGCCTTCTCGTGCGGTGCGAGCGTCGCGTCACGAGCTGCGCGGATCTCCTTGTCGCCGCTCACCGCTGCACCATCCTCGTCCCGCGCACGATCCGGATCTTGTTGCGACGGGGCTGCGGTGGCCACCGATCTGCAACAAGATCCGCAGCAAGTGCCCGCTGGCTTGTGATCTTCCTGCACATGGGGCGCCCCGTGACGCCAGGCGCAGGAAGATCCACCACGACCGCGCTCATGACACCGGGAGTCCCAGGCCGCGGGCGATGACCATGCGCTGCACCTCAGAGGTCCCCTCGCCGATCTCCAGGATATTGGCATCGCGTTAGAAGCGGGCCACCGGTAACTCCTCCATGAAGCCGTTGCCGCCGAACACCTGGGTGGCGACCCGGGTCGCGGCGACCGCGGCCTCGGTCGAGTACAGCTTGCAGACCGCCGCGGCCTGCTTCACCTCGGCCGCGGGCCGGCCCGCGTCCTTGAGAGCGGCCGCCTTGTACGTCAGCAGCCGGGCGGCCTCGACGGACACGGCGAGGTCGGACAGCGCGAACGCGACCGCCTGGCGCGACCCGATCGGCGCGCCGAACGTGTGCCGCTCGTTCGCGTACCGCAGCGAGTGGTCCAGGCATGCCTGCGCCAGTCCGACCGCGAGCGCCGAGATGGCGATCCGGCCGTCGTCGAGGACGGCCAGGAACTGCGCGAACCCCTTGCCCCGATCGCCGAGCAGGTTCGCCTCCGGAACGCGGCAGTCGTCGAACGTCAGCCCGTGGGTGTCCGAGATGTGCCAGCCGAGCTTGTCGTACGCCGGCTCGACGGTGAAGCCGGGCGTCCCGCTGGGCACCATGATCGTCGAGATCTCCCGGTCGCCGGTCCGCGCGGTCACCGTCACCACCGACGTGATGGCGGTGCCGGAGTTCGTGATGAACGCCTTCGAGCCGTTGAGCACCCACTGTCCCCCGCCGGCTACTCCCCCACGGGCTACGCCCTCGTTCGTGGGGGGACCCCCAGCTTCATTGGCGGGGGTACCCCCACTGCCGTCCAACACGGCCCGGGTCTTGGTGGCGCCGGCGTCCGAACCTGCCTCCGGCTCGGTGAGCCCGAACGCAGCCAGCGCGCGCCCGGCGACGAGGTCGGGCAGCCAGCGCTGCTTCTGCTCGTCCGTGCCGAAGGTCAGGATCGGGTTGATGCCCAGCCCCACGCCCGCCTCCAGCGTGATGCCGATCGACTGGTCGACGCGCCCGAGCTCCTCGATCGCCACGCACAGCGAGGTGAAGTCCGCGCCGCTGCCACCGAACTCCTCGGGGACGACCAGCCCGAACAGGCCGAGCTCACCCATCGCCTGCACGACGTCGACCGGGAAGTGGTGCTCGCGGTCCCACTGGGCGACGTGTGGCGCGATCTGCTTCTCGGCGAAGTCGCGCACCACCTTGCGGAACGCCTGGTGGTCCTCGGACAGCTCGAACGCCATGTCATCTCCCGCTTGCCTTGACGTTTACGTCAACGTAAAGGCTACGATATCCCGGTGCCGCACAAAGTGGAAGCGACCCGGGACGGCCGGCGAACCTGGACCGTCGGCGAGCTCGCAGACGAGCTGGGCGTGACCACCAGGACGATGCGCTTCTACGAGGCCGAGGGGCTGATCACGCCGAAGCGGGCCGGCACCGCCCGCGTGTACGGGCAGCGCGACCACGCCCGGATGCGGCTGATCCTGCGCGGCCGGCGGTTCGGCATGACGCTCGG
>JBOGDQ010000259.1:0-8113 GCA_050742975.1 Jatrophihabitantaceae bacterium | reverse complement strand
CCGGTGAGGCGCAGGTAGGCGTCCGCGACCGGCCGGGCCACGAAGAGGGCCAGCACGGCGCCGGCGATCATGAACGGACCGAACGGGATGGCGGACTTGCGGCCGCCGCGTCGCATGGCGATGATCGCGGCTCCGACGATCGCTCCGAGCAGGAAGCCCGCGAACGCGCCGACGACCAGCGCCGACCAGGACAGGTACCCGAGCAGGCCGCCCAGCACTCCGGCCAGCTTCACGTCGCCGAAGCCCATCCCTGCCGGATAGGCGAAGGCTGTCGCGAAGTAGAACGCGAACAGCGCGGCGGCACTGATGGCCGCGCGCGCAAGGGCCCACCAGTCGTGCGTGCTCGCGGAGGCGATGGTCAGCAACACGGCAACGACGGCGTAGGACGGCAGCACGATCGCGTCGGGCAGCCGCTTGTGGTCGACGTCGATCAGCGACAGCGCGAGCCCGGCGGCCGCGAGATACAGGTAGGCGGGCAGGGCCGCGCCGAGGTGCAGGTGCGCGATGCGCAGGGTGATCACGACGAACAGCGCCGCAGTTGCCGCCTCGACGATCGGGTAGCGCACGCTGATCGGGTTGGCGCAGTCTGCACATCTGCCGCGCAGCATCAGCCAGCCGAGCACCGGGACGTTGTGCCGGTTGCGGATCGTGTTGCCGCAGGACGGGCAGCGCGACGGCGGGCTGACGACGGACTCACCCACCGGCACGCGATAGATCACGACATTGAGGAACGACCCGATGGCCAGCCCGAAGATCCCCGCGAGGATCGCCCACAGCGCCAGAGGATGCACGCCGATCATTGTGCCCTCAGCGCTGCTCGCTCCAGCTCAGCACCTTGGGACTGGTGCCGTCGGCCTTTGTCTGCACCTTGACGGTTGCGTTCGGCGGGCCGGACTGGGGACATGAGCCAGCCGACGCAGCGCACGTCCAGACATTGATGTATCGGATCGTGTAGGTCGTGGTCGTCTGTTGCGTGAAACCCTGGTTCGGGCTGGGCAACTGAATGAAGGGCACGGTCGGCGACGAGCCGTTCACGCTGAGGCTGAAGTTCCATACGACGACGCCCCAGTTGAAGATCTGCCCGTTCGAGTTCTTGAGGTTCAAGGTGATCGGCGCCGCAGGCGCGTACACGAAGCCCTTGATGTAGAACTGCGCCTGGCCGTTCGGGGTCGGGTTGATCAATGTCCCGTTCGCCGTGGGGGTCGCAGCCGTGCAGGTGACCGCACTCGCGCCGTTCTTGCAGAGCGTCTCGGCGGATACGCCAGGCACGTCGGAGCTGCTCGATGTCCCGTAGATCGCGATCGGCGGGTTGTTCGCGTCGTAGGTGCCGCAGAGCTCGGCGTTGCCGAACTGGTTGGGCATGAAGGTGCTGGTGCCACCGAACACGAACTCGATGCCCGGATATTGCTTCTGCGCGGACGGGTCGGCGCAGGCGTTCGGATGCTGCGACGACGAGCTCGGCCAGGAGGCGATGCCGGCCAGGCCGGGCAGGCTGCTGGCCGACGTCGCGACAACGCCCGTGATCGCCGGCGTGGTGACGCTGCCATCGGCGTTCGTCGTGCTCGGGCCCGAGGTAGGGGTCCCGCCGACCAGCGTGGTGGCCCATTGCCACGGCGTCGACCCGTAGTCGAAGAAGTACGTGCCCGGGCTGAACCATTCGAAATCGGTGCCCCCCGGGCAGGGAGAGTTGAGCAGGGACACATTGGTGTACTTGCCGGGGACGAACGCGGCGTAGGTCGTGCCGCTCTTCGTCTTGCACACCGGCGCCGGGTTCAACGTGCCGATGCTCGTGGTGTCGGGCTTCGGGGCGGTCGGGGTGCTGATCAGTGAGGACATGTCCTGGCACGGCGTCGGCTTGTACTGGGTCGTCTTGTTGGGGAGGCAGCCGCTACTGGCCGGTGAGCCCACGCCGTACGCCTGGATCGACAGGCCGGTTCCCGATCCGGTCGAGCAGTCGGACGGCGATCCCGTTCCGGCCACGCGGACACCGAGGATGTTGTTCGTCGCGTTGATGGCCGCGTTGGTCGCCACCTTGCCGTTCTCGATGCAGATCGTCTTGTTGTTCTGCGGGAAGGTGATCCCCTCGGACAGGCTGTTCGGCTCCATAGCGAGCAACGCGTAGCTCGGAAGGTTGGTGTCGCCTCCGCCGATCCCGACACCGGACCCGGTGGTCGTCGTGGTTGTGTTCGCGCCGTCCGTCTTGTCCGGCGCGCACGATGCCGACGCGTTCAACGGACCCTGCTCGGTCTGGCTGGGCGCGTAGAACGGTGTCGACGCCGTCCCGAACGACGTTGTGCTGGCGGTGCTGGGGTCCTTGCAGACGAACTTGCCGTTCTGCAGCTGGGTGACGGCGGCCTGGGCTGCGGCGTCCGCACCGTAGTTGTCCTTCGTCTGATCCCGAAGCTGGACGGTCGCACGTAGGTTCGTGTCGGCCAGCGTCAGCACCGCGCCCATGACCAGGCTCACGACCGTGACGATGATGAGTACGATTATCAGGCTCGCGCCCTTGTCTGGTGATCCGAGTCGGCGCCTCACGATGCGGCCTGCCTTCGTTGCCCGGAAAGGGTTACGTACCAGACCGACGTGTCTGCCGGGCCCTTGATCGACAGCTTCAGGTTCACGTTGGTCGGCGGTGTCGCCGTACTGCACGCTGCGGTCGTCGGCGACGACGTGGGCGTCGCCTTACAGGTCACCGGGCTCGGGTTGCCGCCGTCGGGATAGGCGAAGTTGTGCACCATCGTCGCGTCCGACTTCGACGTTGTCGTCACCTCGCAGTACACGCGATGCAAGGCGTTGTCGGATTCGACGACGTACGCGGCGCTGTTCATGCTGGGGGTACCGGTACCGCCGGACACGGTCCAGTTGTTCCACTCGAGCAGCAGAATGGGTGTTCCCAGGCCTTGCCCGCAGTAGCTCGCGGGAAAGCTGCTGGTTGTGGTCCACACCGACTGCTGGGGCGTGTACGGCGTACTCGCCGCGCGCAGGCCGGTGTTCGCGACATCCTGACTCAGGTAGGCCGCTGCGATCTGAGCGTCGTGCGACTCACTCAGGCGCGTCTCGGTGACCGGGTAGGTCTTGAAGTAGCTGATCACGAAGTTCGACAGGGGCACCATGATGATGCCCAGGATGGCGATCACGAGCACCAGTTCGACGAGCGTGAATCCTGCGTCGTCGGAGCCGCGCGGCCGCATCATGTCGCGTTCCTCAAGATGACGACGAGCGACTCCGACACCGTGCCGTCGGTGGTGCCAAGGGTCAGAGTCACCTGTTGCAGGCCCGGATCGGTCGAACTGGTGCAGGAAGGCAGGGGTCCGAAGGAGGCCGTCGTCGCGTTCCAGAACTGTACGGTTGCACCCGTTTGGAAGTTGCCGGACGGCAGGGGCAGGCCGCTGGTGTAGCTCGCGCCGTTCGCGCACGGCGTGTACGAGCTCTGCAGAGTCTCCGCGTAGTTGTGCAGGAACGCGTCAGCGGTGGCCTGGCCGCGATGGATTGCGGACGTCTTGACACTCAACGCGATGCTCGACCCGATTGCGAGCACGCAGATGCCGAGGATGCCGATGGCAAGGATAAGTTCGATCAGGCTCTCACCCCGATCGTCGTTGCCCCGGCGCCGCCACGACATCGCTCAGACCTTGACCTGGTTGAAGATGCCGTACATCGCGGACACCAGCGCGACGGCGACGAAGCCGACGAGCAGGCCCATGACGACGATGATCGCCGGCTCGAACAGCGCGGTCAGCTTCTTGAGCTTGTAGTCCAGCTCGGTCTCGTAGTACTGCGCGGTGACCTCCAGTTGACCGTCGAGCGTCCCGGTCTCCTCACCGACGCGGAGCATCTGGGCGGCGGTCGGCGGGAACAGCGCCGTCTTCGCGAGCGGCCCGGCCAGGCCCTCGCCCTCCAGCATCGCCTCGTTCACGCCGGACAGCGCCTGGATGTAGACCCGGTTGCGCAGGGACTCCGTCGCGACCCGTAGCGCTTCGGGCAGGGCTACTCCGGCACTGACCATCGATGCCAGCACGCGGCAGAAGCGCTCGACCAGCGCGTACTGGATCGTCTCGCCCAGGACCGGTATGGACAGCAGGAACCGGTCCTTCGCGTGCCGCCCACGCTCGGTCTGCAGCGTGGCGACGATCAACACCACGACGATGCCGAGGCCGGCCAGCAACGCCCACCACCACGTGCTCAGGAAGTCGGTGACCGAGAGCAACATCCTTGTCGGTAATGGAAGTTTGGCGTGCAGGCTCTCGAAGAACACCTTGAACTTCGGTAGCACGTACGCGGCCAGGACGACGATCGTCACGATCGACATGATGGCAACCGCGGTCGGGTAGATCGTCGCCGACTTGATCTTGCGTCGTGCCTCGAGATCGCGTTCGAGGTACAGCGCGAGGCGGGTGAGCACGGTGTCCAGCTCTCCGGTGAGTTCGGCCGAGCGGACTATGCCGCGGTAGAAGTCCGGGAAGATATTGGCGTGCCGGTCCAGGCAGTCCGAGAACCGCTCGCCCGAACGCAGCCCGTCCTCGATGTCGGTCATGACGCGCCGCACCGACGAGTTCTCCGACTCCTCGCCGATCGTGTGGACGGCGTCGAGGATCGGCAGGCCGGCTCGGATGAACGCGGCCATCTGGCGGGACAGGTGCATCAGGTCCTCGCGCTTCACCCGCGGGCCGCTGATCTCCAGCTGCAGGAAGCTCTTCTTCTCGGTGACCCGGATGTCGCGCAACTCCCTGTCGTACAAGGCGAGTTCTGCCGCTGCCCGGCTGTCGGCCTTCTCGACACCGGTCGACGACGCGCCCTCGCGGGTCGTCGCGGCGTAGGCGAACTTGGGCATGTCAGACCTCCACTACATAGATCGAGCGCATGATCTCGGCCGGCGTGGTGACGCCGTCGGTGACCAGGCGGATCGACTCCTCCTGCAACGTGCGCATCCCCTCGGCGCGGCACAGCTTGCGCAGGTCGTCGTGCGAGCCCTGGTCCAGGACGAGTTCGCGGACGGCGTCGGTGATCGCCATCAGCTCGTACACGCCGATCCGTTCGAGGTAGCCGGTCTGTGCGCAGAAGTTGCAGCCCACGCCGTGCACGAAGCCGCTGGCGGGCGCGTCGGCACCGAAGGCGCGCAGGAACGCGAGCTCCTCGGCCGAGGGCACGTACCGCTCCCGGCAGTAGCCGCAGGTACGGCGGACCAGCCGCTGGGCGACGACCGCGGTCACCGAGGAGGCAACGAGGAACGACTCGATCCCCATGTCCAGCAGGCGATACAGCGCGGCGATGGAGTCGGTGGCGTGCAGCGACGACAGCACGAAGTGACCGGTCAGCGCGGACTGGACTGCGATGCGCGCGGTGTCCACGTCGCGTACCTCGCCGACCAGGATGACGTCCGGGTCCTGGCGCAGGATCGAACGCAGGCCGTTCGCGAACGTGATCCCCGCGGCCTCGTTGATCTGGATCTGGTTGATCGAGGCGAACTTGTACTCGACCGGGTCCTCGATCGTCATGATGTTCCGCTCGGGACCGTTCAGCTCACCGAGTGACGCGTAGAGCGACGTTGTCTTGCCGCTGCCGGTCGGCCCGGCGCAGATGACCATGCCGTACGGCGAGCGCAGCAGCGAGCGGTACCGCGTGGCGACGTCGTCGGGCATGCCGAGCTGGGCGAGCTGGTACAGCGGGCGGCTCTTGTCCAGCAGCCGCATGACAACCTTCTCGCCACCGACGACGGCGGTGGTCGAGACGCGGATGTCGACGTCCCGCTCCTCGACCTGCAGGCTGATCTGGCCGTCCTGCGGCCGGCGCCGCTCGACGATGTTCATCCCGCCCAGGATCTTCACCCGGCTCACGACTGCCGGCCCCATCGAACCGGGCAGCGACAGCACGTCGTGCAGCGCGCCGTCGACGCGGTAGCGCACCCGGATCCGGTCGTCGTGCGGCTCGATGTGGATGTCCGACGCGCGGTCGCGCAGGCCCTGGGTGATGAGCATCTGCACCACCTGCACGACCGGTGCGTCGTCGCTAGCCGTCACCTCTTCGAGCCGGCCCGCCTCGCGGCGCAGCACGTCGCGAACCTCGAACTCGCGCACCCGCTCGTCCACGCCGGTGAGCGCGCGGTAGCTGGTGCCGATGGCGCGCATGAGGTCCTGCGTCGGCGCGACGATCGCGTTGATCGGCCGCCCGATCGCCTCGCGCAGCCGGGCGAGCGCCTCGGGCGTCGGGTCCATGACCGCGACGTGGACGGTGTCGCCGCTGATCGAGACCGGCAGCGCGCCCAGGGTGCGGGCGGTGGCCTCCTGAAGCAGTTCCACAGCCGCCGGGTCGGGCGTCACGGTCCGGAAGTCGACCACGCCCAGCGAGTGCTGCTCGGCCAGGATCTCCGCGAGGTCGTCGTCGGTGATGCTGCCGTGATCGAGCAGGATGCGGCCGAGCCGCTTGCCGTCGCCGGCCCGCTGCGCCTCGGCAAGGGCGGCGACGACGACGTCGTGGCTGGCCAGGTTGGCCGCCACGACCAGCTCGCCGAGCCGGCGCCCGTCCGGCCGGATGTCGAGGTCGCGGGGCGCGCTGGAGTGCACCGGCTCGCGGACCGGCGTCGGCTCCTCGGCGCGGTGGCCGCGGGTGAGCTTCATGCGCTCGCGCTGGCCCGCAGTCGCGGGCGGGTCTCGATGTCCTTGGGGTACAGGCTGCGCTTGACCGCGTCGTCGTAGCTGATCAGCCCGGCCTGGACGAGCCCGGACAGGGATTGCTCGAGCGTGACCATGCCGTCCTGCTGGCCGGTCACCAGCGAGTTGCGCAGCTGGTGCGTCTTGCTCTCCTTGATCAGGTTGCGGACGGCCGAGTTGGCGACGAGCACCTCGTACGCCGCGACCATCCCGCCGCCGACGCGGGGGATCAGCCGCTGGTAGACGATGCAGCTCAGCGCGCTGGCGAGCTGGACCCGGATCTGCGCCTGCTGGTCGGCCGGGAAGACGTCGATCATGCGGGCGAGCGACTGGGCGGTGTCGTTCGTGTGCAGCGTCGCGAAGACGAGGTGGCCGGTCTCGGCGATGGTGAGCGCGAACCGGATCGAGTCCAGGTCGCGCATCTCGCCGACCAGCACGACATCTGGGTCCTCGCGGAGCACCGAGCGCAGCGCATCCGGGAAGCTGTCGGTGTCGGTGCCGACCTCGCGCTGGTTGACCGCGGACTTCTTGTGGTTGTGGACGTACTCGATCGGGTCCTCGACGGTGATGATGTGGCAGGCCCGCTCGTGGTTGATCAGGTCGATGACCGACGCCAGCGTGGTCGATTTGCCCGAGCCGGTCGGGCCGGTCATCAGGATCAGGCCCTGGTGCTGGCGGGCGTAGTGGGCGAGCACGGGCGGCACGCCGAGCGCGGCCAGGCCGGGGATGTCGCGCGGGATCATCCGCAGCGCGATCGCCGTCAGGCCGCGCTGGGTGAAGGCGTTGCCGCGGATGCGGGCCTCATCGCCCCAGCCGAAGGAGAAGTCGTACTCGTTGCGCGCCTGCCACGTGGCGTGCTGGTCGTCGCTGAGCAGCTCGGCCAGCAGCGCGTCGGTGTCGTCCGCGGTGAGTGGGGCGCGATCGGCGACGGGGCGCAGTTCGCCGTGCACTCGCAGCAGCGGCGGCGTTCCGACGGTGAGCAGCAGATCGGTGCCGCCCGCGTCCCAGAGCGATTCGAGCAGCTCGTCGATCCGTTCGCCGATCCTGCGTCCTACCTCGGTCATTGCTTCCCCCTGAGACCTGCGTGCAGTGATGGTGAGGTCGGGGAGGGCCGTCGTCCTGAACGGCCCTCCCCGATCAATCTCGCCTACGGGCAGTTGGCGGTAACCGCACCCGTCGCTGGGACGTAGTTCACGTCGGTCGGAGTCGAGCGAAGGAAGCTCGGGTTTAGGTCGCTGAGTGCGGCCGGGTAGGCCGCATTCTTGGCGTAGTACGACTCAACGGCAGTCTGCGTCGTCGTGACGTCAGATCCACAAGCCGCGGCCTTGCCTCGGTCCGTGATGCCCTGGACCGAGAACACGACGATGGCGGCGAGGATGCCGAGGATGACGATGACGATGAGCAGCTCGATGAGCGTGAAGCCACTCTCTTCCTTCATTGCCTTGCGGATTCGCTGGAGCATTGGG
>JBOGDQ010000258.1:0-12249 GCA_050742975.1 Jatrophihabitantaceae bacterium | reverse complement strand
CAACGATTCCGGGGCCTCTAGAGTTCTCTTGCTGCCCTACGAGGGCGGGGCGTCAGCGATGGTACTGACTTGGTCGCCGGGGCGGACGCGGATGGTCGGATCGGCCTGTCCCTTCGGTTACCGGTGGGTAGCGAAATGTCCGATTCTCGCGGGTGATTCGCTGGCCTGCGCGTACCGGCCAGGTGTATGGTCCGCGTTAAGGAGGCCTGCCATGACACTCGTAGTGATCGCCGTGCTGGGCGCGCTCGCGCTCGTGGCCATCCTCTGCGCGCTGGACGCCGGATGGCGGCAGAGCGACCCCCTCGCAATCCGCGCGCTCCTCGCCGATGCGCCCGAGGACGTCGAGCGCACGCTCACCGCCGAGCTGCTGTCCGGCGCCATCACCGGCGAGCAGTACCGGGCGGCCACCGGTGCTCTTGCCGCCGGCGAGCCGCAGCCGGCCGCGCTGCAGCGCCTCGTCCGGTAGGCCGCGGAGAGCTTGCCCGCTACAGCAGCGTCCGGTGCGGACCGGGTGGCGCTCAGCCCAGCGGTACCGACAGCGTCGCCGGATCAGCGGCCGTCGAACCGATCGTGACGGTGCTACCGGGAACGCTCCGGCCGAGGTAGCGGGGATCGACGGTGTCCACGACCACACTGACGTGATGCCCGGCCGGCACCGTCCACGAGATCGGCTCGAGGTTGATGTCGGCAGGACCCGCGCCGGTCAGCGTCATCGTCCCGGTAGTGATCAACCGACCGGTACCGCCGGCGTCCACGTCGTACAGGTACGCGAACAACGACGCGGGGGCGGCAACCGTCACGGCCGCGTGCAGGCTCACCACACCGCTGACCAGCGTCGGACTTGCCACCGTCGGCGCATTCCACACGGCGCCGGCCGATCGCGAGATTCCGGCGAGGGACAGCGCGGGCACCCGGTACGGCTGTCCGGTGTTGAACTGCTCCGGTCCGGCATCGGCGCTCGTGTCGACGCCGGCCGTGATGCGGTGTGTCCACGGGGCGGACGCACCGGCCAGCTGCCCGACTCCCGACAGCAGCGTGGTCAGCCGCAACGTCCGCGCGCGTCCCACCGCCGCCCAGCTCGGATATCCGCGCACCTGCTGCGTGTTCGCGTCCTCAAGTTGCACCGGCTGCTGGGTCTGGATGCCGGTGCCGTCGCCGGCCACGTACCGGTTCGTCCACCTCGCGGCGTTCTCCCACAGAGCGTTCTTCTGGCCGCGCAGTCCGCTCAGCGCCGGACCGGAGTGATCGCCCACGGCCAGCTCCAGCCGCTTCGGCGCGGTGAGCTGCTCGAAGAACCGGACGACCGGCGCCGGAGGCAGCAACGAGTCCTGGTACGCGTCGCCGATCATCACCGCGGTGCCGCGCCGGTTCAGCGCGGCCACGTCCGTGACCGCCGACCGGAACGGTGAGAGCCTCCGCAGCGTCGCCAGCGCGGCTGCCGCGTCGCCGGCCCGGAGTTGCGCGACGAACGTCCGGACGTCGGGGCTCAGCCGAGCCGACGCGACGGCGGCGAACAGCGTCGCGTACGCCTGCCGGCTGAGCGTGCCACCGGGCGCCAGTGTCTGCGCGAGGTCGGTCCACCCGCTGAGCGCGACGACGGCCCTGATCCGGCTGTCATGCTCGGCCGCAAGCAGGCCGACCCCCGCACCGTAGGACGCACCCACCACACCGATCCGATTCCTGGCGGCCGGCGTGTGGACGAGCGCCCAGCTGATCACCGTCGTCACGTCGGACTGCGAGCCCGGTCCGGCCAGATCGATCTCGCCGGTGGATCCGCCGAACCCGCGCTGCGCGTAGGCCACCACGACGTAGCCGAGCGCCGCGTAGCCGTACGCGACGCTGGCGTACTCGGTCGCGGGCGAGCCCCAGCTGGCCGGCATCACCAGCAATGGATGAGGACCCTCGTCGCCGGGCACGTAGCTGTAGGCCGACAACCTCGTCCCGTCGGCTGTCCGGATCGTCTGCGGCCCGCTGCTGGCCGATAGCGTCGCCGGGCTCTTGGAGTTCCGCACGACGGCGATGACGACCACGGTGAGCAGCACTGCCACGCACAGGACGGCGACCGCGAGCCGACGTGGCGAACGAATCGTCATGATCGGCCCATCATGCCGGGAGTGCAGAGGCGGGCCGCCGGCGACCGGCGGCCCGCCTCGATCGTGCGTTGTCGAGCTGGGTCAGCTCAGGGTGAGTGCTGTGTCGTCGATGAGGAACGACGTGGCCAGGGACGAGTCCTCCTTCCCGGTCCACTTGATCGTCACCGTGCTCCCGGCGTGCGAGGACAGGCTGACCGTGCGCTTGACGTAGCCGGTGCCCTGGTTCACGTTCGACAGCGTCTGCACCGTCGTGCCGTTGGCGGTAACCGTCAGCGTGTCGTACGCGTGGGACGTTCCCTCGGCGCTGTCGATCCACAGGTAGTAGGTCAGCGACGCACTGCACCCGGACGGGATGGCGACGGCCTGCGACAGCGTGTCGGTGTGCGTGCTGCCGTATCCGTCCAGCCACGCATAGCCGTTGCCGGTCCGCGAGTAGGCACCGTCGGTGTTGATCACGCCACTGCTCTGCGTCCAGCTCGCCGAGCCAGACTCGAAGCCTGGGTTGAGCAGCTTCTGGCCGGAGCACCCGCCGCCACCGCCGGAGGTCGAGATCGTCCAGGTGAACGTCGCGCTGCCCGAGGCGTTGGTGCTGTCCTTCGCCGTCACGGTCACCGAGAACGTGCCCGCGGCCGACGGTGTCCCGGAGATCAGACCGGACGAGGCGTTGATCGACAGTCCGGTCGGAAGACCGCTGGCTGAGTAGGTCAGCGCCAGGCCGCCCGAATCACTTGCCGAGATCTGCAGGCTGGTCGCCGTGCCGACCGTGCCGGTCTTCGAGCCAGGGTTGGTGACGGTCACCGTGTTGCCGGTGCCGCCACCGGACCCGCCGAACGCCGCAACGCCGTTCGGAGTGCCGAGGCCGGTCGGACCGTCCCAGCCCGCGGCCGCGGTGCACAGCAGCGACGGTGAGCACGAGCCGTTGTTGCCGCTCGTGACATCGTTCAGGTTGCCGGTGTGCGCGTACGGCAGCGAGCCCGGCTGCGTCGACGATGACGGGGTGCCGGCGAGCGCGTACACCGACGCGATCAGCGGCGCCGCGGCGCTCGTCCCGCCGTAGACGGCCCAGCCGCTGCCGCCGTAGGTCTGGTAGACCGCGACGCCGGTGGCCGGGTCGGCGACCGCCGAGACGTCCGAGTCGGCGCGATGGCTGCAGGTCGAGCTGGAGATGATGCTCTGCCAGGACGGCTTGGCCTCGTCGCTGGAGCAGCCTGAACCGGTGCCCTCGGTGCTGCTGGTCTTCCACACCGACTCGGTCCAGCCGCGGCTGTTGGAGGAGGTGTTCAGCGACGTGCCGCCGACCGCGACGACGCGCGGCGACGTGGCCGGGTAGATCACCCCGGCCGAGTACGCCCCGTCACCGGTCGAGGCCGTGTAGACCACGCCTGAGGGCTGGAAGTACTGCGAGTCGTAGCTGGACTCGCTGCCGCTCTCGGAGCCGCCCCAGCTCATCGACACGAACTTCGCGCCGAGGGTGGCCGCTTCCTTGACGGCCGCGAACAGGTTGTCGGACGCGTCGTTCGCCTCGATCAGCGTAATCGCGCAGTTCGGGCACGCCGCGGAGACCATGTCCAGGTCGAGCGAGATCTCGCCGGCCCAGCCCGTGTCACCCGTCGGCAGCGGGCTGCTCTGACCGTTCTGGTTCAGCTTCTGGAAGCACCCGTTGGCGGTGGTGCATGCAGGCAGGCCGTACTGCGAGCGGTACGCGCTCAGGTCCGACGCCGCGTTCGGGTCGTCGTACGCGTCGACGATGTAGACGCGCTGCCCGGCGCCCGCGCTCGCGGACGGGAGTTGGTAGGCGCTCTGCAGGTTGGACGGTCCGTAGCCGCTCGGGGTCGCCTGCGGCTGCGCCTGGAAGTGGCTCCTCGGCGTGAAGCCGAGGTCGCTGCGGCGCAGCGCGTAACACGAGAAGTGGCCGGGGCTCACGCTCTGCTTGCAGCTGTGGACGACCGATATGCCCGACGCCGCAGGTGCCGGTTGTGCCAGCGCCTGGGTGGACACGGCCATCGCGATTGCGGTGCCGCCGACGAGGACGGTCAGTCCCCGTTTAGCAACGTTCACGGGTGCCTCCTACTCCGATGTATGGCCCGCGTCTGCGAGGGCCAAGGGGAACCTAGAGCCGCCGGGCGCTTTGTAGTCCTCGCCGGAAATGTCAGGTTGTTCGCCTGCAGGAACACGCCTCGCGCCGATCCTCATGGCTGCCGCACAGCCGGCGTCGCAGCCGGTGGTCGACGGGGCACTGACTACGCTCACGGTGTGGAGCTCAGCCATCTCGACGAACGTGGTTCCGCGCGCATGGTCGACGTGTCCGGCAAGGCCGTCACGGCCCGAACCGCGACGGCGACCGGACGCTTCCTCACCACCCCGGCAGTGATCGAGCTGCTGCGCCGCGACGGCCTGCCCAAGGGCGACGCGCTCGCCGTGGCGCGCATCGCCGGCATCGCGGCGGCCAAGCGCACGCCCGACCTGGTACCGCTGTGCCATCCGATCGGGCTGCACGGGGTCACCGTCGACCTCGACCTCGGCGACGACAGCGTGCAGATCACCGCGACCACGCGCACCGCCGATCGCACCGGCGTCGAGATGGAGGCGCTGACCTCGGTGGTCGTCACCGGACTCGCGCTGTACGACATGGTCAAGGCCGTCGACCGTGGCGCGCGCCTGACCGACGTCCAGCTGCAGGCCAAGGCGGGCGGCCGGTCGGGGGAATGGACCCGCCCGTGAACGTCGCGGTCATCACCTGCTCCAACCGGTCGGCGAGGGGGGAGCGTCCGGACGACTCCGGTGCCCTCCTCGCGGTGACCCTGCGCGGGGCCGGCCACGAGGTGGTGCACCAGGCGGTGGTGTCCGACGAGGTGGCCGCCATTCAGACCGCGGTGCGCGACGCCCTCGGCGCCGGCGCCCGCGCTGTCGTCACGACCGGCGGCACCGGCCTCACGCCGAACGACGTGACGCCGGAAGCGGTCCGGCCGCTGCTCGATCGAGAGGTCCCGGGCATAGCCGAGGTGATCCGACTGAGTTCCTACGCCAAGGTTCCGACCTCGGTGCTTTCGCGTGGTGTCGCAGGGACGATCGGGACGTCTCTGGTGGTGTGTCTGCCCGGCTCGCCGGGCGGCGTGCGCGACGGGCTCGACGTCCTCCTGCCGCTGTTGGAGCACGCCGTGGATCAGCTCGGCGGCGGCGACCACCGGCCGGGAGGCGGCGCATGACGCTGATCGAGATCTCCGCGGTGTCGCTGGACGTCGGCGCGCACGAGAGCGCCGCGGGGCATTCTGGCGCCGGCGCGACAGTGGTGTTCTGCGGCGTAGTGCGCGAGCGCGATCACGACCGGGCGGTTGTCGAGTTGGAGTACCAGGCGCATCCGTCCGCGCAGCAGGTGCTCGAGGAGGTGGCCGCCGAGGTGACCGGCGACCCCGCAGTGCTCGGGTTCGCCGTGAGCCATCGGGTGGGCGTGCTGGCCGTCGGCGACGTCGCGCTCGTCGCCGCGGTGTCGACTGCGCACCGTGCGGAGGCCTTCGAGATCTGCGCCAGGCTGGTCGAGCAGGTCAAGCACCGGCTGCCGATCTGGAAGCGGCAGGTTTTCGCCGACGGCACCGACGAGTGGGTCAACTGCCCCTGAGCGGGGTTGGCCGTTCGACACCGTTGATCAGCTGCGAGTTCGGGCGGCAGGGCAGCCGCAACCCGCAGCTGATCAACTCTGCTCGGGGCTGCGCCCGGTGGTGGACACTGAAGCAGTGAGCGAGTCACATGGTGTGCACCGTCGGGCGCAGCCCCGGCCCTCCGGCCCGATGAAGGCGGACGACAACCCTGTGCTTCCGACGTCCGCCCCTGAGGATCGGGACGAGGCGTGGGGTGTCGAGCCGCGTTCGGCCGAGCGCGACGCGGCCTGGTACGAGCGCGAACGCCCGCCGCATCACGAGTGACGCGGCGGGCGCTGCGGAGCCGATCGGAGTCCGCTGCGGAGCCGATCGGACCTGATCGGAGCTACAAGGGCGGTGCGGTCGCGGCGAGGTCCGAGCCGCAGTACTTGCACTTGGTCGCGGCCGGGTTCAGGTCGTCGGACAGGCAGGCCGGGCAGGTGGCGGTCGGTGCCGGCTCGCCGAACACGGTCTTGCCCTGACGCCTCATGATCGTCTTGTACGGCATGACGATCAGGAAGTAGACCACGGCCACGAACACCACGAAGTAGATGATCGCGGAGATGAACGAGCCGAAGTCCAAGAACGTGGTCTTCTTGCTGTCGTGGGCCTTGGTCAACCAGACGCCGAGCCCTGCACCACCCTTCGGCCCGACCGCTGCGATCAGCGGGTTGATGATGAACGTCGTGAACGCGGTGATCAGACCGCTGAACGCCAGCGCTACGACCAGCCCGACGGCCACGACGATGACGTCGCCACGCATGAGGAAATTCTTGAAACCCTTGAGCATCGTTCTGTCCTCCGGGATCAGAGAGTTTCGCTGCAGCACCGTGCCGCGCCGAGAATGCTAGGGGTATTTGTCCACGACGGCGAGCACCTCCCGCCCGCTGGATCCGGCGATTCGACCGGCGGTGATCCGATCAGCGGCAACGAGTAGCCGGGTGCCGCCGGCCTGCTGAGTCCCGGAAGGGGCGGCCAGGACGGTGATCACCAGCAGGCGACTGGCCACCAGAGCAGCCGGTTGCGGCCTACCCGTGTCGGCGCCGGTCGCGGCGTACAGGTCGACGCGGTCGCCGCCGTGGATGTACGCGGAAACCGAATCGTCACCGAGGCTCACCGGAACCGCGACCTGTCCGGGCGCGAGTCTTGCTGCCACTCCAGACCGCTCGGGCCGGACGCGCTCGGCGTCCGCACCCGACTGGTGCTGCGCGGACAGCGCGCTGAGGGCGGCAAGCGCGAGGCACAGCAGTGCTGCCAGGCGGCGCGGCCACCGCCCAAGACGGGCCAGTTGCGCGTACAGCGTCCGGATCATGTCTGGACGTTAGGCAGGGATCCGCCGGCTGCGAAATGCGAACGGCCGAGCTGTGGACGACACGCCGGGCTGTGGACAGCGATCGGACGAATGTCCGACCCCGGACGGACTCTCGACGCGTCAGGCGGGAGCCGCGGCCTTGCCGGCCGAGGACTTGGCGCCGGAGGACTTGGCGCCGGAAGTGCCGGCGCCGGACGAGCCGGACGAACTGGAGGAGGTCTTCGATGATGACGACCCGGACGAGTCCCCGGAGGAGCCGGGCGAGCCCGACGACGACTCCCCGGAGGACTTGCTCGAGGAATCCTTGGACGCCCCGTTCGAGGCTGACGAGTCGCTCGATTTGGCCTCGCCGTGCGAGTTCGTCGAGCGGCTGTCGTTGCGGTAGAAGCCGGAGCCCTTGAACACCACGCCGACCGCGGAGAAGACCTTGCGGACCGGACCGCCGCACGCTGGGCACTCGCTGGCCGACGGGTCGGTGAACGCCTGCACGAGGTCGAACCGGTTGGCGCACTCGCTGGTCGTGCACGCGTACTGATAGGTGGGCATCGGGCCGTCCTTACGGGTTCTGCTGCTAGCACCAACAGTACTGGCACTCGCACACTACGACTGCCAACCATGGTCGCTGCCAGGCGCATTCCCTGTCCAATCGCGGCAGGAGTCCAATCGCGGCGGGGTCCAATCGCGGCGGAGTCCAATCGCGGCACGGTTCTGTAGCAGCGCGGTCCGATCGCGGTCAGCCGGTCGGCAGGTCCAACCACCCGCTGGGAGTGACGATCGCGGTGACGGGAAGGTCCCACGGCTCCTGCGGCAGCGCTTCGACGAGTTCGTCGTCGTAGAGCAGGGCAACCCGCGGCGCGTGCGGGTCCGCCCGGCTCAGCGCGCGGTCGTAGGAGCCGCCGCCCCGCCCCAGCCGGATGCCGTCGGCGGCGACCGCCAGGGCGGGGACCAGCACCGCGTGCGCCTCGGCGATGGCCCACGTCCCCTCCGGGCCGGCAACCGACCCGGCGGCGGACCAGCGCGCCCAGTCGAGGTCGCGGTCCGGAAGCAGGACCGGGACCAGGACGCGAACCCCGCGCTCGACCAGCCCGGCCAGCAGCTCGCTCGATCCGGGCTCGGTACGCAGGGGTACGTAAGCGGCGACGCACCGCCAGCCGTCCTTGTCGCAGCGGTCGAGAACGGCAGCCCGCACCGCAGCCCGGGCCTCGTCGATGTCGTGCGCCGACCGCGCCCCGCGGGCGGCGGAGAGCCGGCTGCGCAGTTCGCGCTTGGCTGCTGCTCGCACGTGGCCATTGTCACCCGCCCGGGCTCCGGCACACGGCGAACCCGTGGACGGGCGTCGACACCGTCTCGATCACCATGCCTTAGTCTCCGTCCATGGCGACCACAGGCGGGCAGCGAGCGCGCAAGGCAGTCGTGCCGGCCGCCGGTCGCGGCACCCGGTTCCTGCCGCTGACCAAGGTGGTGCCCAAGGAACTGGTGCCGATCGTCAGCACGCCGGCGCTGGAGTTCGTGGTCGCGGAGGCGGCGGCCAACCAGGTCACCGACCTGCTGATCGTCGTCGGCCCGGGCAAGGACGCGATCGCGGACTACTTCGCTCCGCACCCCGAACTCGAAGACGCGCTGGAGGACAAGGGCGACGAGGAGGCGATCGCGTCCATCCGCCGGGCCGCCGAGCTGCTGCACGTGCACCAGGCGCTGCAGCCCGAACCGCGTGGCCTCGGCGACGCCGTCGCGTACGCGGAGGAGTTCGCTGCCGGCGAGCCGTTCACCGTGCTGCTCCCGGACGACCTGATCGACGACCGCGACGACCTGCTCGGAGCCATGCTGGACGTGCAGGCCGGGCGCGGCGGGGTGGTCATCGGCCTCATCGACGTGCCGCGCGCCGACATCGGCATGTACGGCTGCGCCGCCCCGGCCGACGGCACCGACCCGTCGGGCGAGGTCATTGCCATCGCCGACCTGATCGAGAAGCCCGACCCGGACCGGGCCCCGAGCACGCTCGCCATCATCGGTCGGTACGTTCTGCCCGCGGAGATCTTCGACGCGCTGCGTCGGACCGAGCCCGGTGCGAAGGGCGAGATCCAGCTGACCGACGCCATGCGGCTGCTCGCCCAGGAGGGCACCCCGGTGCACGGCGTGGTGTTCCGCGGGCGTCGCTATGACACGGGCAACCGGCTCGACTACGTGCGCACGGTTGTCCAACTCGCAGGGCGACACCCCGAGATCGGCGGCGAGTTCACCGCGTGGCTGAGGGAGTATGTCTCGGGATCGAATTGACGACGAGAGGCGAGGAGACTCATCCGTGCCTGACCAGGCCCGCCCGCGCACCGTCGACGAACAACTCGCGATGGTGCTCGAGGGCATCGGCTCGATCGACCCGATCGAGCTGACCCTGCTCGACGCACAGGGTCTGCTGCTCGCCGAGAGCGTCATCTCGACCGTCCAGCTGCCGGGCTTCGACAATGCCGGGACCGACGGGTACGCGGTGCGTGCCGTCGACACGCGTGACGCCACCGCCGACGACCCGGCCGTGCTGCCGGTGGTGGGGGACGTGGCCCCGGGGGCGAAGTCCCGCGCCGGGATGGGTCCTGGGCTGGCCATGCGGATCATGACCGGCGCGCCGATGCCTGCCGGCGCCGACGCGGTCGTCGAGCTCGAGGGCACCGACCGCGGTGTCGCCCGCGTCGAGATCCGCCGCGCGGTCAGCAGCGGCGAGTGCGTCCGTCGCATGGGCGAGGACCTGTCGGCCGGAGCGCCCGCGCTCAGCGCCGGAGCGGCACTGGGCCCGCAACAGGTCGCCCTGCTCGCGGCGATCGGCCGCGACCGCGTGCTCGTCCGGCCCCGTCCGCGGGTGCTGGTGATCTCGACGGGCAGCGAGCTGATCGATGTCGGCCACAAGGCGGCGTACGGAGAGGTCAACGACTCGAACTCTTACCTGATCACCGCCGCGGCCAAGGACGCGGGTGCGGACTCGCACCGGGTCGGGATCGTCCCGGACGATCACTCCAAGCTGCTCGACGTGCTGGAGAGTCAACTGCTGCGAGCGGACGTCTTGGTAACCACCGGCGGCGTCAGCATGGGTGCCTTCGACATGGTCCGGCAGGCGCTGTCCGAGCTGGGCACGGTGGAGTTCGCCCGGGTCGCGATGCAGCCCGGCCGGCTGCAGGGGTTCGGCCACCTCGGCGACCGGGTGCCCGTCTTCTGCCTGCCCGGCAGCCCGGTCAGCGCGATGGTGTCGTTCGAGACGTTCGTCCGCCCGGCCATTCGCAAGCTGCTCGGCAAGCGGAACGTGTACCGCGCCACCGTCCAAGCGGTGGCGCTCGAACGCGTGGACAGCCCCAACGGGATTCGCCAGTACCGCCGAGGCGTGCTGCACCGCGAGGCCACCGGCGGTTACAGCGTCTCGCTGATGGGTGGCAACGGTTCGCACCTGATCGCGTCGATGGCGGCGTCCAACTGCCTCGTCGTCATCGACGAAGAAGTGACCGAGGTCGTGTCGGGTTCGCGGGTGACGGTGATTCCGCTGTTGCTGTCGAACCGGTAGCCGGTGAGCGCCCACCCGGGGTGGCCGGCCACGCTGACGGCGGGCCCGGTCCGCCTACGGGCCCCGCGGCTGCGCGACGGCCGGGCCTGGAGTGAGATCCGGTTGCGCAACGAGGCGTGGCTGCTGACCTGGGAGCCCACGTCTCCCGTCGCGTGGCCGGAGCGGAACGCGCCGAGTGCCTGGCCGCCGCTGCACGCCGCACTGCGCAAGGCCGGGCGGAGCGGGACGATGCTGCCGTTCATGATCGACTACGGCGGGCGCGTGGTCGGCCAGGTGAACGTCTCCAATGTGGTCCACGGTGCGCAGCGCTCGTGCACGATCGGGTACTGGGTCGACGGGGCGGTGGCCGGTCGCGGCATCACCCCGACCGCGGTGGCGATGGTCATCGACCACTGCTTCGGGGCGGTAGGCCTGCACCGCGTGGAGATCGACATCCGTCCGGAGAACACGGCCAGCCTGCGCGTCGTGGACAAGCTCCGGCTCCGGCGCGAGGGCTTCTACGAGCGCTACCTCGACATCGACGGAGCGTGGCGTGATCACGTCGCATTCGCCGTCACCGTCGAGGAGGTGCAGGCGGGGCCGATGCTCTCCCGGCTGCCCGCCGTTCCGCCACCGCCGGGCTGACCGCGCCCGCGGCCCGCAACCTCCTGTCTGGCCGACACGCCGACGCGCGTACCGGGGACTGCGTGTCGGCGTGGCTACCGTGAGCCCTGGCGTGTTACTGGTGTGACTGGAGGTGCGAAGTGTTGTCACCGATGATGACTGTCTTCGTCCTCGCCGTCCTATGGCTGATCGTCGTGGTGCCGATGCTCGTGCGCCGCAACGACGAACGCCGCCGGGAGCGCTCGGTCGACGGCTTCGGCAAGATGATGCGCGCCCTGGGTCGTCGCCCGCAGGATGCCGAATCACGCCCTGAAGTCTTCGTCCCGCGCGAGCGACGTGCCGCGGCCGCGGTCCCTGCTGCGCCCGCCCGCCGCCCCGTGCCGGCTGCCCAGGAGGCCCTGATGTACCCCGTCGATCGCTCGGAGATGTCCGCTGCGCGCGTGCAGATGATGACCCGCCGCCGTCGTTCGCTCGGCATTCTCGGTGGCGGAACAGTGATCTTCGTCCTGATCGGCCTGGTCATGGGCGGCATGACCTGGCTGCTCGCCGGGGCGTTCGTGCTCGGACTGGTCGGCTACACCTACTTTCTGCGCAGCCAGGCGCTGCGCGACCGCGAGCGTCGCAGTTCCCGACTCGAGCGCGCGGCGTCGCGGCGGCACACCGGCTACGACGCGACCGAGGAGATCGAGCGGTTCGAGCGGACGCCGGAGTCGGTCGTCCGGATCGACGACGACGATCTTGAGCTGCACAACATGGACACCATCGACCTGACCGGCCTGTACACCGAGGACGGCGTGGACGAGCCCGCTACCCAGCGTCGGGCGTCGTAACCGCGCGCGTTGCCCCTGTTATCCTTTCGACGGCCCGGTCGACGGGTCGTCCGGCTCGTCCGGGGCTGTGGCGCAGTCCGGTAGCGCACCTCGTTCGCATCGAGGGGGTCAGGAGTTCGAATCTCCTCAGCTCCACCACGCAGGCCCCAGTTTCTGGGGCCTGTGGCTTTTCCGGGTAGTTGCAGGACGCGGCTTGACCCCCATTTGACCCCAGAACGTGACGGCATCATGC
>JBOGDQ010000257.1:0-2166 GCA_050742975.1 Jatrophihabitantaceae bacterium | reverse complement strand
CGCCGCGACGGTGTCGGCCGGATCGCTGTCGAGGCGGCGCAAAACACGACGGTCAGCCAGTTCGGGGACGAACCGCTCGACCGGGTCGTAGAGCGCAACAATTTCGTCGTCAACCAGAGCCATGGCCAGGGCGGCGACGAGCGGCTTGGTGTTCGAGCTGATCCGGACCGGAGCGTCGGCGTCGAGGTCGTCCGACCCGATAGACCGGCCACCCGCTGCGACCAGAGATATTTTGCCATCGCGGAGGACCCCGACGATCGCGCCTGGCAATTCACCGCTTTCGACATGCACACGTATCGGTTCGAGCAAGGCGGACGCCAACACCACCCCATCATCGCAGTAGGCACGAAGCCGAAACCGCCAGACCCTGCCTGATCCCCAGCGCGCTAGAGAACTATTCATCTGGCGCCGAGGCCGGCGATACGGACCGGGACCAGAACGACGGCTCGGCGCGCGGGCAAGGTCGACCGACTTGGCGTCCGCCAGCGGATCGTCGAACGAATCGGACGTGCGGTGAGTGCGTGAGCGGCTGGTCGACGCGTGGATCAGTCGATGCCGAAGCTGTTGACCCGGGCGGGGTAAATCCGGATGAACGCTTCGCCGAATCCTGGTCCGAGTTCGGCGCCGCCGCTCGCGACAGCTTCTGCCCGACCGCGGATTTCCAGCATGCGGGGACGCCACGGATCCACCGATGCGAGATCATCGACGACGAGCGCCGCCCACCCGTTGGCTTGAACGTCGCGGTACTTCTTCGTGGTCGCGACGTGATGGCCGCCGACATCGACAGTGCCCAGATCGGGGTTGTATCGGAACGAGGTAGGTACCACGTGCGGCTTGTGGTCTGCACCGGCGGTGGCGAGCCGGCCGAGTCGCTGACTGTCGAGGTACGCGATCTGCGCGGGTGTCAACTCCGTCATGCCCTAGTTCTACTCCCGCCGCGCGGGCATATGGGTCGCCGGCATATCCGGGCGCCTACTGATCCATCTGCGCACCATGGGTCAGGGCCGACTGATACGCAGAACGACGGGTCGAGCGCGGTCGTTAGCCGATGATCGTAAGGATGGCGCTGACTGCTGCCAGCGTGCTCGCGACTGCGACGCCGGCGAGGCCGCCTGCTGCAGGCGTTCGGGCGATGGGCCGGCGTCGGAGTAGTAGACACGCGGATAGAAGTAGCGTGAGAGTTGCGAGGAATAGCCACCATGACTTCGTCTGGGAGTAGGTCTCAAGGCAGCCTAGGAGCGTTGCGATGAAGGCGATCGCAGTGGCTACGACGGTCCACAACATCTGATCGATCGATGCCGGTGGAGCAGCAGTCCGGTCTTGGTCTTCTCGCTTTGCCACGAGGCGGTCGAGTTCGCGCCACACGTTCTCGGCGGATGCGTCGCTCACGACATCGGGTCGGTGCGCGATGGCGTTGACCCAGTGGCGGACGGCGTTCAGGCCAAAGGCGACCGTTGTTTCGCTGAGCTCGACCGGTTCGCTGGGCCGCTCGGGAGAACCGGTCCGATTGCCGCCCCAGAGCACGACAACCGAAGTGACCGGGGCGCCGCTGGCTTTGACCGCGGTCCACAGCCGTAGTGATCTGGCGTTGGCAACGACCTGATCGACGGCCTTGGTTAGCGCCTGGCTGGGTGTCCTCAGGTCCCAGCCCTCGGCTGACCACTTCGATTCCACGACGATGACTCCGCCGGGACCGACGAGGACGTGGTCGATGTCGCGGCCTTGCAACGCAAGACCATTGACGACCAGCCAGCGATGTTTACGGAGCCGACGCAGCTCGCTTGCAGTCCACATCTCGGCCGTCGCGCCCATGCCCCGGGCCACCGTGCCGCTCAGTGCGAGAACGAGGTAACCAATCATCACCACAAGGGCTGAGGCCCCGACACCAACGAACAGGCCACGCGCGAACTGCCACGGGATGACGACTGCTACTCCAGCGATGACCGCCCCACCGACAGCCACAGCGCCGATGAAGGACCACCGGTTTGAGCGCAGCACGTGAAGGCGTTGCTCACGATTCTGCCGACGATTCCAGACGCTCGTTCGATCGTCGCCGGCAAGTTGACGGCGCCGACGTCGATCAGATCGCGAATTGATCACGACAGCAGCGTGCCAGCAGGTCGCACCGAGGGGAAGCCACATCAGTCACGTTTGTCTATCGTCCGT
>JBOGDQ010000256.1:0-2465 GCA_050742975.1 Jatrophihabitantaceae bacterium | reverse complement strand
AGGCCGCGACGAGCAGAAGTGATTGACATGTTCATGGCGCGATCCCCCGATTGGCGCTATCCCCCGATAACACTCGCCGTTAGGTTAGCGCAAAGTCCCGCGTCGTGCACGAGCGAATTTCGGTCAGGTGCGCCGGCGATGGGTGAGCGCGACCATCAGGACCGATCCGCCCACCACAAGAAGGGCAATCAGGGCGAGGACGAGCAGGAGCGGGCCGATCGGAGGGCCCGTGACGTGGCCCGGCGACTGCGCTCCCGGTGCCGGGCTGGTCGGAGGCGGCGCGCTCGTCGGACCGGCGGGGCTCGTCTTCGCGTGGTGTCCGCTGGGTGCGCTGCCGCTCTCGGACGTAGGTCCACTCGGTGTCGTCGCGGGTGTCGTCGTGGAGTTCTGACCGGATGGCGAACCGTTCGGAGGCGACGTCTCGGCCGGCCCGGGACCGGGCGACCTGGCCGGTAGCTTGCACGTCGCGGACGAGGACGTGGCGACCAGCAGGTACCGGCCCGGACTCAACGTCGTCGGGATCAGCACGACGGCCGCGAACCCCCCGCTCCCATCGGTCTGTGCGGTGCCGAGCGCGATGGCGGCCGGGCGCAGCTCGAGGTTCACGGCCAGGTCCGCGCCGAGCCCGCTGCCCACGACCGTCAGGGTGTGCCCGGTGGACAGCGTCGCCGAGTCGATCGACAGCGCGCACGGCGCGGTCGGCGGATAGGGTGCAGGGGTCGCTGCGCGCGCCGCAGTTGTCGTAGCTGTCGTCGTCAGTGCAAGGCACGCCACCAGCACAGCGCACTTAGGCAGTGCAGCGCCGAACGCGCGCACCGCAGCACTGACCCCCGAAGCCACAGCACCCCCGATTCGCGGCTTATCGCGCGTTATCTCATGTTAGATCCGTGTGAGAAAGGCGTGATGAGGATCAGAGTAGCGCCGCTCTCGCCAGATCGCGAACAGCAGATCGAGGTAGGGCCCGGCCGATCACGTGACCACCGACGTCGGAGCCGCTGCGTAGGGTGGTGAGCGACCCCCTTCGATTGATCGAACGGGGCTTTTGGTGCTGCGCTGAAAGGGAATTCATGAGCCTGTCCGGCCTGCTGGCTGCCGCCGTCAAGGACCCGGCGCTGGCCGCGGCGATCGATGCCGCAGGCGCGCCCTCGCTGACCATCAGCGGGCCGACCGCCGTGCAACCGCTCGCGATCGCCACGCTCGCCGCTGGCGCCGAGCGCCTGGTGCTGGCCGTGACGAGCACCGGCCGGGAGGCCGAGGACCTGGTCGCAACGCTGCGCAGCCTGCTGCCCCCTGACGAGGTGGCGCTCTACCCGGGCTGGGAGACGCTGCCGCACGAGCGGCTGTCGCCGCGCGCGGACACCGTCGGCCAGCGGCTGGCCGTGCTGCGCCGGCTCAGGCACCCGTCGTCCGATGACCGGGCGAGCGGTCCGCTGGCGGTCGTGGTCGCGCCGGTGCGCTCGCTGCTGCAGCCGCAGGTGCCCGGACTCGGCGAGCTGGTCCCCGTCGAGCTGCGAGCCGGGGACGCTGGCCTGGAGCTGACCGACATCGTTGCCGACCTCGTCGTGGCCGGCTACACCCGCGCCGAGCTGGTCGAGAAGCGCGGCGACTTCGCGGTGCGCGGCGGCATCCTCGACGTGTTCCCGCCGACCGAGGAGCACCCGCTGCGGGTGGAGTTCTGGGGCGACGAGGTCGAGGAGATCCGCTATTTCAAGGTCGTCGACCAGCGCTCTTTGGAGATTGCAACGCACGGGCTGTGGGCGCCGCCGTGCCGCGAGCTGCTGCTGACGCCGGCCGTGCAGGAGCGGGCCGCCCAGCTGCTGGCCGAGCATCCCGAGCTGTCCGAACTGCTCGACCCGATCAGCCGCGGCGAGGCCGTCGAGGGGATGGAGGCGCTCGCACCCGCGCTCGTCGACACGTTGCAGTTGGTGCTGCACGAGCTTCCGAACGGAGCGCACGTGGTGCTGTGCGATCCCGAGCGGGTGCGGACCCGCGCCGCCGATCTCGTCCGGACGTCCGAGGAGTTCCTGGACGCGTCGTGGGCGGCGGCGGCCGGGGGAGGCAAGGCGCCCGTCGACCTGGGCGCCGCGTCGCTGCAGGACCTGGCCGTGGTGCAGGCCGAGGCGGCCGACCTCCGCATCCCGTGGTGGGGGATCACCACCCTCACGGCCGACGCCGAGCTGGGCGCGGCCGCCGCCGCCAGCGCGTTCGAGCGGGCGCCGGCCTACCGCGGCAACACCGACGCGGCGATGGACCAGCTGCGGGCCTGGACGCGCGACGGGTGGCAGGTCGTCCTCGTCTTCGACGGCCACGGCTCCGCCCAGCGCGCGGCCGAACGCCTTGCCGCAGCGGATGTCCCGGCCCGGCTCACCGACGAGATCACCGGCGACGGCGCGGTGGTCGAGGTGACGACGGGCCGGCTCGAAACGGGTGTCGTCGCGCCGGCGCTCAAGCTCGCGGTGCTCACC
>JBOGDQ010000255.1:0-79730 GCA_050742975.1 Jatrophihabitantaceae bacterium | reverse complement strand
GAACGCCGTGAACGAACGGGTCAGCTGGCCGAAGCGCTCCTGGTTGTACAGCCCGTACAGCGCGACCTCGAGCGCGAGGACTGGGCCGCCGTCCTCGTCCCGGTCGCCAACGGAGATCGGCTTGCCGTCGTCGTCGACGTTCCACGGCGAGAAGTGGTGCAGCGGCGTGAACGGCGTGCCGTACTTCGCGATGATGCCGTCGGAGACGAGCGTGAACACGCAGAGCCGGAACGCGAGGCCGAACTCGCGCAGGTAGGTCTGCAGCTGTGCATGCGCGGCGGCGACGTCGGCGTGCGCACTGACGAGGCTCCCCTGATTGACCGCGAGCCAGTCGTTCTCGTCCGGGTCGGCGCTGACGATGCGGATCGTCGGGGTGGCCTCCTGGCCGTCGGCGTCGAGATAGCTCAGGCCGCGGTAGCCACCCGTCAGGTAGGTGTGGATGCGGTGGTTCTCGGTGATGGCGTCCTGCGACTTGGGCGCGAGGATATCGGCCATCGCCTGCGTCAGGTACTGCGCGGGCACCGTCGGGTTGAACCGCTGCATCGCGTCCAGCAGCCGTGGCCGATGACCAGGTCGTCCCAGGACGTGCGCTCGTCCGTTCCCGGCGCGATCTTCTCGCCGGCGACCGGCCGCCAGCCCAGCTCGCCCAGCGTCTCCAGGGCGAGGTTTTCCCAGTCCGCCTCGGACATCCCATTCTTGGTCATGACCCCTCCCTGAGATCAACTGCTGCAAACGGACCACCGAGCCAGCTGCAAGCTGGCGGTTGAAACCGCTGCAAATGGTCGTGTGGACTCACTGCAAACGGTCGGTTAGACCGTCAGCAACCGGCTCGGGACTCTCGCGCGGAACGAGGCGGGCATGGAGTATCTGCCACGAGTCGTGGACAGTGAGTTGCGCGCGCTGCTGCGCATCGCGGGCTTCGTTGTCATCGAAGGCGCCAAAGGCGTGGGTAAGACCGCGACCGCTCGGCAGGCCGCGCACAGCGCGGTTGCCCTGGATGCGGACCCGAACGCCAGGAGCCTTGCCGCCGCCGATCCCGAGGCTCTGCTCAGCGGACCGACGCCACGGTTGATTGACGAGTGGCAGCGTGCGCCGAGCATTTGGAACCATGTGCGCCACAGCGTTGATGCGCGCCAGGGTCGTGGGCAGTTCATTCTCACCGGGTCCGCCGTACCTGCAGACGATGTCACCCGACACTCAGGAGCGGGCCGCATGATCAGGTTGCGCATGCGTCCGATGTCGCTGTTCGAGAGCGGCCACAGCAGCGGCCAGGTCTCCTTGTCGGCATTGTGTGACGGCGGGCGGCCTCGCGCGACAGATCCGGGGCTGAGGGTGAGCGACATCGTCGAACGGATCTGCGTGGGTGGTTGGCCCCGGTTCGTGAGCCAGGATCATCGCGCAGCGCAGCGACTCCTGCGCGGGTACCTCGACGAGATCACGCGCACGGACATCCAGAGTGTTGACGGCGTGCGGCGTGACCCGCGACGAGTAAGCCGTCTGCTCGCCTCGCTCGCGCGCAACTCGGCGACTTCCGTGTCGGAGCGGGTGCTGGCCGCCGATACCGACGACGTGGACGGCGGAATTCATCGGCGCACTGTCGCCGAGTATCTCGACGCGCTCGAACGTCTCATGGTGATTGAGGACGTGCCGTCGTGGGCACCGGCGCTGCGCTCGCGCGCCCGGCTGAGAGCGGCCGCCGCGCGGCACTTCGTCGATCCGTGTCTGGCTGTCGCTGCGCTGCGCGGATCGCCGGAGACCCTGCTTCGCGACTTGAACTACGTCGGATTCCTCTTCGAGAGCCTCGTCGTACGCGACCTGCGGGTCTACCTGCAGCCGTTGGAGGCGCGGATCTCGCACTACCGGGACAGCAACGGCCTCGAAGTGGACATCATCGTCGAGGTCGACGACGGACGCTGGCCGCACTGGAGGTCAAACTGGACTCCAGTCAGGTAGACGCTGCCGCGGCAACGCTGCATAGATTCGTCGAGACGGTGGATACGACCCGCATCGGAGATCCAGTCTTCCTCGGCGTGATGACGGCGACCGGTTACGCGTATCGACGCAAGGACGGCGTCTTCGTGCTGCCGATCGGAACGCTCGGCGCCTAGCCCAGTTTGTGCAAGGCTCGCTTGCACAAACTCTTCGAAGCATGTGTGGGCGCGCGGCTCCAATTGTGCAGCGATGCGCTGCACAATTGCCGGATCCGGCCACGCCACCGCGAAAGGACGCGTCGAACGATTCGTCGGAGGCGGCACCGGCCGCATTTGTGCAACGCTGCGTTGCACAAATGCCCACCAGTGCTGCGACACGCCGTTACGAGCATCTGCATTCTGCCCGCTGAATACGCTGGAACTTGCCGGTTCCTGGTTGAGGTGACGATTCGGCATTGACACGCGTCCGATGTCTGATATAAAATCGGTCACATGTTCGGGACAGTCGATACGGCGCGGGATGCGGTCGCGGGGATCCGCGCCGGCATCGACGTGCTGCTCGACGGCGAACTGACACTGCTGCCGCAACAGGACTTACTCGACCTGCTGACGGATCTGGAGACGCAGACCCGCCGGTTGGCCGCGGTCGACCACGCGGTGGTGGCCGAGATCGACCAGCGGGGTGTGGCCGGGGAGCTGGCGTGCGCGAACACCGCGACCCTGGTGCACGACCTGCTGCAGGTGACCCCGGGTGAGGCGAAGGCCCGGGTCCAGGCCGCTCGCGATCTCACGAGCCGGCACAGCCTGACCGGGGAAGCAGTGCCGCCGCTGTTCGCAGCGACCGCCGCCGCGGAACGAGACGGGCTGATCTCGGCCGGGCATGTGCGGGTGATCAGCAAGCTGATGTATGAGCTGCCCGCGGACTGCGACCGCGCGTTCGGCCGCGACATCGAGCGGTGCCTGGTGCAGCATGCTCCCGGCCTGGACCCTGTGCAGCTGGGCAAGGCCGGGCAGCGTCTGCTCGCGCGGCTGGACCCGGACGGCCCCGAGCCGAAGGACGAGGAACAGCGCCGCCGCCGCGGGTTCAGCCTGCGCAAGCACGCCGACGGGGGCTCCACCCCGACCGGGTACCTGACCCCGCAACTGACCGCCACGCTGGACGCCCTGTTCGACTCCCTCGCCGCACCCGTCCCCGCAGAGGACGGGACGCAGGACGCCCGTTCGCCGGCGCAGCGGCGGCACGACGCGCTGCTGGACGGGTGTATGCGGCTGATCGGCTCCGGGACCCTGCCGGACTGCGGAGGCACCCCGGTAACCATCCTCGCGCGGCTGGACGCCGAGGACCTGAAGACCAAGACCGGGTACGCGGACACCAGCCACGGCGACCTCATCTCCATCCAGGCCCTGCTCGACCTGGCGGCCGAGGCCGAGATCATCCCCGTCGTCCTCAACGGCAGCGGCGCGATCATGTCCTACGGCCGCACCAGGCGCGTCGCCTCACCCGGACAACGCCGCGCGCTCGCCGCACGAGATCTCGGATGCAGCTTCCCGGGCTGCACCCGGCCCCCGGCCTGGTGCCAGGCGCACCACATCAAGGCCTGGGTTGATGGCGGCTTCACCGACATCGACGAGATGACCCTCGTCTGCGGCTACCACCACCGCGAGTTCGCCCGGCGAGGATGGCGCTGTCTCATGATCAACGGGGTACCGCACTGGGTGCCACCAGAGTGGCTTGAGCCGACCCAGACACCTATACGTAACACCGCGCACCACGTCGAGATCACCTTCGACGTCGACGCCGCGCGCGCCGGATCGACCGGCACCACCAGCTGATCGGCTTCATAGTCCGCGCCAGATCTGCAGACCGCGCGAGCATGCTCAACGGCAACGGCAACGACAACGGCAACGGCAACGACGATTCGATCATCGCGAAGGACAAGGTCAGCGCACCCGGAATCCGTCCGGCTCGCCGGTCGGTACGCCCCAGCTGTGCGTGATCTCGCCGACCCAGCCCGGCGGACGGTCGCTCGCGAGAGCGTCAAGCAGGGCCGCGCAACGTTCACGGGGCCCTTCGACCACGATCGCGACCCGGCCGTCCGGCAGGTTCACCGCCGATCCGCGCAGCCCGAGATCCTGCGCCGCGGACCGCGTCCAGTAGCGGAACCAGACGCCCTGGACGCGACCGCGCACCCACACGCTCAGCCGGGCCTCGTCCATATCAGGGACCGACCGCGCCGATGTCGTAGAAGTACTGCGGGTACTCGCCCCCGCCGGTTCCCCGGATCTCAGCCCCCGGCGAAGGGCGGGAGGACGTCGACGACAGCGCCGCGGTGCAGCCGGGCCGAATCCCCGGCCTGCTGCCCATCGACGAGGAAGGACACCACGGTGCTGAGCCGGTCGAAGCCCGCTCGCGCGGCCAAGGCAGCGCGCAGGTCGGCGATCGTCTCCACCGTCAGCGCCTCCTCTGCGAGCCCCGCTGCGCGGTGCGCTCCGGCCCAGTAACGCACGGTGATCTCGGCTGCCACATCGTTCAGCTTATGGGCGCGGGGTAGACGGTGAGGTCCGTGGCCTTGGCGGCCAGCCAGATCGGCGTCCCCGGCGCCAGCCCGAGCTCGGCCACCGCGGCAGCGGTGACGTCGACGAGCACGGACTGCCGGCCACGGGCAGTCACCCGGATCCGGTCGGCGAGCGGGGCCAGCGACTCGATCTTCACCGGCCACACGTTGCGCGCGCTGCTGTCATGCGGCTCGCGGGTGTGCACGGTGAGCATGGACGGCCGCAGCGCGACCAGCACCTGCCCGTCGTCGGCATCGGGGACGACGAGCTCTCCCCCGCCGTCCAGCGTGACGACACCGTCCGACGCGATTCCGGCGTAGAGGTTCACGCCGACGAGGCGCGCGACGTACGGCGTCACCGGCCGCGAGGTGATCTCCGCAGGCGTGCCCTGCTGTACGACGCGCCCCTGCTCCAGCACCACGATCCGCGTCGCGAGCAGCAGGGCCTCGATCGGATCGTGCGTGACGAGCAGCGTCGGACCGCCGAACGCGCCGAGGTGCTCACGCAACTCGCCCTGCACCTCGGCCCGGGTCTGGACGTCCAGCGCGGCAAGGGGTTCGTCGAGCAGCAGGGCCCTGGGCTCGGTGGCGAGCGCACGGGCCAGCGCGACCCGCTGGGCCTGGCCACCGCTCAGCTCGCGCGGATGCCGGCGTGCGAGCTCGCCGAGCCCGAGCCGGCCCAGCCAGTCGTTCGCGGTGGCCCGCGCGCGCGCCCGCGGAACCCCGCGCGAGCGCGGGCCGAACGCGACGTTGTCGACGACCCGCAGGTGCGGGAACAGCCGGTGGTCCTGGAACACCACACCGATCCGCCGGCGCTCGGCCGGCACGAACACCTCCGCACTGTCGAGGATCTCCCCGTCGAGTGAGATCTGCCCGGAGTCGACCGAGCGCAGCCCGGCGACGGCGCGCAGCAGCGTCGTCTTGCCCGCGCCGTTGGGCCCGAGCAACGCGACCACCTCGCCCGGGCCGACCTCGAGCTCGGCGTCCAGGCGGAACGTGCCCTGCTCAACCGTCGCGGCGAAGGCAAGGCTCATGCCGACGCCGCCGGCCGCAACCACTTGTCGCGCAGGGCGCCGAGAACGATTAGCGCGACCAGCATGAGCGGCAGGCTGAGCGCGACCGCGTCCTCGGGCTCGTGCTGGAAGGCGTACAGCACGAGCGTGGGCATCGTCTGCGTCCGGCCGGTCACCGCGCCACCGAACAGCACGGTCGCCCCGAACTCGCCGAGCGCGCGCGCCCAGCAGAGCACCGATCCCGCGACGAGCGACGGGACGATCAGCGGCAGGGTCACCCGGGAGAAGGTCCGCGTCCGGTTCGCGCCGAGCGTTGCCGCCGCCTCCTCCAGCGCGCGGTCGGCCGTCCGGAACGCGCCCTCCACGGTGACGACGAGGAACGGCATCGCGACGAACGTCTCGGCCAGCACGACTCCGTGCTGGGTGAAGGGCAGGGTGAGCCCGAACCACGAGTACAGGTAGCGACCGACGACGCCGAACCGGCCGAGTGCGAGGAACAGCGCGACCCCGCCCACGACCGGCGGCAGGACCAGCGGGATGGTGACGATGGCACGAAGCACCCCTAGTCCGGGGAATCGCATCCGCGCGAGCACCCACGCCAGCGGGACACCGAAGACGAGCGAGAGGACCAGCGACTGCAGCGACGTGAGGATCGACAGGCGCAGCGCGGCCGCCACGTCGTTGTGCCGGTAGATCGTGCCGAGGCTGCTCCACGGCGCGCGGATCAGGATCGACAGGGTCGGGACGAACAGGAACAGCACGCCGATCACCGCGGGCGGGACCAGCACGGCCGGGGTGCCGAGCCCGTCCGCGGAACGCCGTCGTCTCATCGGCTACGCATCACGGTGACTGGAAGCCCGCGGCGCTCAGCACCTGCTGCCCGGCCGTCGACAGCACGTAGTCGACGAACGCCTTGGCCAGCGCGGGGTTCTTCGAGTTCTTCAGTGCCGCGATCGGGTAGTCGGTGCTGGCGTTCTGGTTTGCGGGGATCGGCACGCCCACGACCTTGCTGCCGGCGGCCTTCACGTCCGTCACGTAGACCATCCCGGCGTCCACCTCGCCCGACTCGACGATGGCGAGCGTGGACTTAACGTCCGGCTCGTTCGCGGCTGCCGTCACGCTCACGCCGGCGTTCTTGAACACCTCGGCGGCGACGGCGCCGCACGGGACGGTGGCCTCGCACAGCGCGACCTTCACGCCGGGCCCGGCCAGGTCGGCGACGGCCGCGATGTGCTTGGGATTGCCCGGCGCGGCCGCGATCTCCATGGTGTTCTTGACGAACGTGACCGGGTGGCTCGCGCTGCCCGCCTTCGTCACGTCGTCCATGTTCGTCGGCGCGGCGGACGCGAACACGTCGCCGTCCGCGCCCTGGTCGATCTGCGTCGCGAGCGCCGAACTGCCGCCGTAGTTGAAGGCGATCTTCGTTCCGGAATGGGCCGTCTCGAAGTCGCTACCGAGGGTGTTGAACGTGTCGGTCAGGGACGCCGCGGCGAAGACGGTGATCGACCCGGAAAGCTGACCGTCCTTCTTGCCGTTGTCCTTCGAGGACGAGCAGGCAGCCAGGCTCAGCGACAGCGTTACAGCCAGCAGGACGGCGAGCTTCTTCACGATGACACCCTCTTCATGACGGCCCGGTTACCTCGATTACGACGTTGGTTGACTTGACCGATGCGACCGCCGTGACGCCCGGTTCGAGTTGCAGGTCGTCGGCGGCTTCGCGGCTCATCAGCGACACGACCCGGTAGGGCCCGCACTGCATGACTACCTGGGCCATGACCTTGTCGCGGACGACGCGCGTCACCAGCCCGACGAACCGGTTGCGGGCCGATTCCCGAACCAGCGACTGGGTCTCGGGCAGCGTGGTTGCGTTCGCCTCGGCGAACCGGGCCAGCACCGCCCCCGCGACGATCCGCTTGCCGACGCCGTCGGTCGTGGTCTTCAGCCGCCCCGCATCGGCCCAGCGACGCAGCGTGTCGTCGCTGACGCCGAGCAGTTCGGCGGCTTCCCGAAGGCGGTAGCTGGGCACGGCTACACCCTAGCGCGACCGTTCCGCAGTTACGGACGCACGAGCGTGTTTTCCTCCGCATTCGCGGTCGCCCTTCTTCGTCCGGATGGTGCCGCCGGTCGGTACGGTCCGGGTATGAGGCGCACCGCGGGTGAGCTCGCCGAGGACGTCCGATCCGGACGCAGCACCGCGCGGGCCGAGGCCGAGGCAGCACTGGCCCGATAGGTTCGGCCCGCGGCGCCCGCGTCTATCGCAGCAGCAGGCGCGTCCAGGCATCGGACAGCCAGCCGCCGAATCGCGCCGGCGCCCAACCCCGGTGCACCACGAGCAACACCCAGTACTCGCTGGCGTTCATGCTCCACACGACGTCCGCGACCTCGTCATCGCTCAGGTCCTCGCGCAGCTCACCGGTCCGGCGCAGGTCCGCGGCGAACAACCGCATATTGGCCGCGCGACGTTCGCTGATCGAGTTCCACAGCTCGGCACACTCCGGCTCGGTCAGTGCCGCGTCGCGGAGCGCGAGAAACACCGGGGCCAGCCGCTGCTGGATCTCGACGATCGACTGCGCGTACAGGGCGATCTTTGCCCGAGCACCCGCCGCCGCGGCGATGCGCTGCACGTAGTCACGCTGCAGCGCGGGCACGGCCTCGTCCTGGCCCGAGATCGCGGTCTCGACGAGCTCGCGCAGCAGCGCCGGTTTGCGCCCCACGCTCGCGTAGATCGTGTCGACCGCCACGCCGGCGCGTTCGGCGATCTGGCCCACCCTCGTCGCGCGGTAGCCATCGGCCACGAACAGTTCGCGCGCGGCGGCGAGCACCGAGCGGCGTGTGGCCGCGGCGTGCTCCGCGCGAGCCGCGGCTCGGTAACGACGGGTCTTGTTGACGTCAGCCGGCATCGCGCCTACCGTACCAGTATTCATCCGAATATCTTTCGGATGAATACTGAACAGGAGCTCCGGTCATGGTCTACGCGTACACGCAGGACGTTCCGATCGACCTCGACACATACGAACGGGTCATCGACGAACTCGGCCCTGAACCGCTCGCCGGTAGCCTGCTGCACCTGTGCGTGCGGCGGCTCGACGGTGGCCTGCGGTACATCGATGTCTGGGAGTCGGAGCAGGCCTGCAGGCAGGCCTTCGACGAGCGGATCCACCCTGCCGTCGACGCCGCGTTCGGTGGTCAGCGGCCCGGCACCGAACCGACCGTCGAGCACCTCGAGGTACTGCATGCGACGGGTGCGCTGCTCACCGGGGCGCGGGGCGGGGGCCGCTGAGCGCGGCCCGGGCCAGCGCCGCCGCGACGACCCGGTGGGCCGAGCCGATCAGTCCGACGGTCACCCGCAGGTGCGGAGCCCCGGCCGGTCCTACCCAGAACGGGCCACCCGCGGACGCTCCGATCCCCTGCGTGGCAAGGCGAAGCAGTGCTGCCGACTCGTCCTGGACGGGAAGCCAGATATTCAGCCCGTCCTTGCCGGCCACCTGCACACCTGCGCGGGCGAGCGCGTCGACAACGCTCGCGCGGCGCCTGGCGTAGGCCCGCTGCGCGCGCTCGACCGAGCGCACGGATGCGGCGTGGGTCAGCAGGTCGACGAGCACGCTCTGCAGCAGCCGGCTGGTCCAGCCCTGGCCGAGGAATCGCCTGTCCACCAAGGGATCCACGAGCTCGCCGGTGCCGCCGAGCGCAGCCAGCCGCAGGTCCGGGCCATGCGACTTGGAGTAGCTGCGCACGTGCAGCGTCTGCCCAGGCAGCATGGCACCGAGACTCAGCGCCGGTGTCGAGGCGACGGCGCCGGCCGAGTCGTCCTCGACGATCAACACGTCGGTGTCACGCAGCACCGCCGCCAGCTCGTCGACCCGCGCCGCCGTCATCGACGCGCCGGTCGGATTCTGCCCGCGCGGCTGCACGAACACGGCCCGCACGCCGCTCGCGACCGCCGCACCGAGTTCGGCGGGCAGCGGCCCGTCGTCATCGAGCCCGAACGGGACGGCGACGGCGCCGGCAGACTCGAGCAGGTCGAGCAGCGGCGGGAAGCACGGCTGCTCGACGGCCACCCTGTCACCGAAGCGCAGGTGGGTGGCCGCGATCAGCTGCAGCGCGTCCATCGCCCCGTCGACGACGGTCAGGCGCTCGGCCGCGAAGGGCCAGTCCGCGCGCAGGATCTCGGCGAGCGCTGGCAGCACCGGGTCGTCCAGGTAGGTGGCGGGCTCGGCGGGCGGCTCGATCCGGCGCAGCGCCGCGGTGAGGTCGGGCAGCAGGCCGGGATCGGGGGTTCCGGTCGAAAGATCGAGCGTGAACGCCGTTCCCCCACCCGCATCACTGGGATCGAGCACCCGGCGATACCGCGCCGGCCCGGCCCGGTGCGCGGTGACGACGGTGCCCCGCCGGCCATCGGTCTGCACCGTCCCCGACCGCGCAAGCAGGCTCCACGCCGCGCTGACCGTGGTCGGCGACAGGCCGAGCTGGGCGGCGACGGTCCGGATGGGCGGCAGCTTGTCCCCGGGCGCCAGCAGCCCGTCGCGCACGGTGCGGCCGACCGCCGTGGCCAGCCCCTTGGCGGTCGGCTCGGCCATCCGCTCCTCGATCGCGCTGAGTACATTCAGCAACCCGGCCATGTTTTGTAACATAGCATTCGTGATTTTGTAACGCCCATGCCTGTGACGTAGCGTGGGCAGCATGAGCACCCGTATCTCGCACTGGATCGACGGCGCCCCTGCTGCTGGGACGTCCGGGCGCACCAGCCCTGTCTTCAATCCGGCTACCGGTCTGCAGAGCGCGGACGTCGATCTGGCCTCCACGGCCGAGGTCGCCCTCGCTGTCGCGAGCGCGAAGGCGGCGGCGCGCGAGTGGCGTTCGGCGTCGTTGTCCAAGCGTTCGGCGGTGCTGTTCGCGTTCCGGGAGCTGCTGGCGGCCGGTGCGGGCGAGCTGGCGAAGCTGGTCACGGCCGAGCACGGCAAGGTGCTGGCCGATGCGGCCGGTGAGGTGGCCCGCGGGCTGGAGAATGTCGAGTTCGCGTGCGGTGTGCCGCAGCTGGTCAAGGGCGGGTTCAGCGAGCAGGCCTCCACCGGTGTGGACGTGTATTCGATCCGTCAGCCGTTGGGTGTGGTCGCGGGGATCACCCCGTTCAACTTCCCGGTGATGGTGCCGTTGTGGATGGCCGCGAACGCGATCGCGTGCGGGAACGCGTTCATCCTGAAGCCGAGTGAGAAGGATCCGTCCGCGGCGTTGTTCCTGGCCGAGCTGTGGCAGCGGGCCGGGCTGCCGGCCGGCGTGTTCACCGTGCTGAACGGTGACAAGGAGGCGGTGGACGCGCTGCTCGCGCACGAGGACGTCGCGGCGGTGAGCTTCGTCGGCTCGACCCCGATTGCCCGCTACATCTACGAGACGGGCACTCGCAACGGTAAGCGGGTGCAGGCGCTCGGTGGCGCGAAGAACCACATGCTGGTGCTGCCGGACGCGGACATCGAGCAGGCCGCCGACGCGGCGGTCTCGGCCGCGTACGGCGCGGCCGGTGAGCGGTGCATGGCGATCTCGGTCGCGGTCGCGGTCGGCGAGGTCGGGGACCGGCTGGTGGAGGCGATCGCGGCGCGGCTGCCCAAGCTGCGCGTCGGTGACGGCGCCGACCCGGACTCGCAGATGGGCCCGCTGATCACCGCCGAGCACCGCGACAGGGTGGCCGGGTATATCGCCGCGGGAGCGGACTCTGGAGCCCGGGTGGTCGTCGACGGTCGGCAGGCGGACGTGCCGGCGCAGGGGTTCTTCCTCGGCAGCACGCTGCTGGACGACGTCACCGCCGATATGGCCGTCTACACCGACGAGATCTTCGGCCCGGTGCTGTGCGTGGTCCGCGCCGACAGCTACGAGGACGCGCTCGAGCTGATCAACGCCAACCCGTTCGCGAACGGCACCGCGATCTTCACCCGGGACGGCGGCGCGGCGCGGCAGTTCCAGTTCGACGTGCAGGTCGGCATGGTCGGCATCAACGTGCCGATCCCGGTCCCGGTCGCGTACTACTCCTTCGGCGGCTGGAAGGCCTCGCTGTTCGGCGACACCCACATGTACGGCCCGGAAGGGGTCAACTTCTACACCCGCGGCAAGGTCGTCACCTCCCGATGGCCGGACCCGGGCACCTCCAGGATCGACCTCGGCTTCCCGACCACCCGATAGAAGGCACACGTGAGCGAACTGTTCAGCGGCATCGCCACCGACGCGGCGACGGTCAAGGCCGACGATCGGGCGCACGTGTTCCACTCCTGGTCCGCGCAGGCGCTGATCGACCCGCTGCCGATCGCGTCGGCCCTGGGCTCGTACTTCACCGACTACGACGGCAAGCGGTACCTGGACTTCTCCAGCCAGCTCGTCAACGTCAACATCGGCTACCAGCACCCGAAGCTGGTCGCCGCGATCCAGGAGCAGGCCGCCCGGCTGTGCACGATCCAGCCCGCGTTCGCGAACGACGCGCGCAGCGAGGCCGCACGCCTGATCAGCGAACTGGCGCCGGGCGACCTGAACCGGGTGTTCTTCACCAACGGCGGCGCGGAGGCGACCGAGAACGCGCTGCGGATGGCGCGGATCCACACCGGCCGGTTCAAGGTGCTCGCCGCGCACCGCTCCTATCACGGCGCGACCGCCGCCGCGATCGCGATGACCGGCGAGCCGCGACGCTGGGCGAGCGAGCCCGGCCTGCCCGGCGTCATCCGCTACTTCGGCCCGTACCCGTACCGCTCGCCCTTCTACTCGGCCAGCCCCGAGCAGGAGAGCGAGCGCGCGCTGACCCACCTGCGCGACCTGATCACGTTCGAGGGCCCGCACACCATCGCCGCGCTGATCCTGGAAACCGTGGTCGGCACCAACGGCGTGCTCGTACCGCCACCGGGCTACCTGCCCGGGGTTCGGGCGCTGTGCGACGAGTACGGCATCCTCATGATCGCCGACGAGGTGATGGCCGGCTTCGGGCGCAGCGGCGAATGGTTCGCCGTCCAGCACTGGGACGTGACACCGGACCTGATCACCTTCGCCAAGGGCGTCAACTCCGGCTACGTCCCCCTCGGCGGCGTGCTCATCAACGACGCGATCAACGAATCCTTCCAGCAGCGGCCCTACCCCGGCGGCCTGACCTACTCCGGCCACCCGCTCGCCTGCGCCAGCGCCGTCGCCTCGATCAACATCTTCAAAGACGAGGGCATCATCGAGCACGCCCGCGATCTCGGCACCGACGTCATCGGCCCCGAACTGGCCAAACTCGCCGCCAACCACCCGTGCGTCGGCGAGGTCCGCGGCCTCGGCGTGTTCTGGGCGATCGAACTGGTACGTGACCGCGACACCCGCGAACCGCTCGTCCCGTTCAACGCCACCGGCCCGGCCGCCGCGCCGATCAACGAGGTAGCCGCAGCCTGCAAACAGCGTGGACTGTGGCCGATGACCGCCGGCAACCGGGTACACGTCGTACCACCCTGCACCACCAGCGCCGACGAGATCCGCGACGGCGTCGCGATCCTGGACCAGGCGCTCGAGGTCGCCGACCGGTACTACACCGGCTGAGCAGGAAGCACTGCGCGCGGCGGCTGCACCGCCGTAACCGCTGTCGGACCCTGTGCCTAGCGTGGTCCGGGTGACCGCTATCCGCGAGGTGCCGGCCGTCGACGCGCCGAGCTCTGGGCACCTCACCGTCACTCAGGGCGCGGCGCTCACGGCGGCGGCCGTGCTCGGCACCGGCGTCATCTCGCTGCCCGCGATCTCTGCCGCGATCGCCGGGCCGTCGTCGGTCATCGCCTGGTTGCTGCTCGTACTGCTCTCGGTGCCGCTGGCCGCCACGTTCGCAGCGCTCGGTACCCGCCACCCCGACTCCGGCGGTGTGTCGACCTATGTCCGGCTGGCATTCGGGCGCCGGGCGGCGACGGTCGTGGGCTGGTGCTTCTACTTCAGTATCCCGCTCGGCTGCGTCCCCGCGGCGTCCTTCGCCGGCAACTACGTCACCGACACGGTCGGCGGCGGGCACACGACCCAGGTTGCCACGCTTGCCGGGCTGATCGCAGTCGTGGCGGTGTTGAACGCGTTCGGCGTCAAGGTGTCCGGACGAGTGCAGCTCGCGCTGTCCTGCGTCCTCGGTGCGTTGTTGCTGATCGCGACCGTCGCGGCGATCCCGAGCGCCAGGTGGTCCAACGCCACGCCGTTCGCGCCGTACGGCTGGACGGCGATCGGCCCAGCGGCTGCCGTGCTGGTGTGGGGGTTCGTCGGCTGGGAGGCCGTGACGTCGTTGACCGGCGACTATCGGCACCCGCGGCGTGACCTGCCCCGCGCGACGACGCTCGCCGTCATCGTCGTCGGCGTGCTCTATCTGGGCATCGCGATCATGACGATCCTCGTCCTGGGACCTGCGGCCGGATCGAGCAAGGCGCCGCTGTCGGACCTGCTCGCCGCCGGTTTCGGTGAGCACGCCCGGGCCGTCACCACGGTCATTGCCGTCCTGCTCACCCTGGGGACGATCAATGCGTACTTCGCCGGCGCCGCCAAGCTGGGCGCAGCGCTCGGCCGCGACGGCTCACTGCCGGGCTGGTTCGCGCGTGGCAGCAGCACCGGCGAGGTGCCGCGGCGCTCGCTGGGCGTGCTCGTCGCGCTGTCGGCGGTGTCCGTCACGGTGAGCGCGGCGTATCGCGTGGACGTGCGGGCGTCGGTTCTGCTCATCACCGGCTCGTTCACGCTCGTCTACGTGCTCGCCACGGCCGCCGCCATCCGGCTGCTGCCGCGGCACAGTTGGGCAGGGGCCGCCGCAGCCGTGTCGCTCCTGTGCAGCGGCGCCCTGCTGCTGCTCACGGGGGTGCACCTGCTCTGGGGAGTCGGCCTTGCCGCGGCCGCGCTGCTCTACGACACCGTTCGCCGCCGCCGTACTGCGCCACCATGACCGCAGCCGCCCCTGATCGCAGCCGCCCGGGCGGACAGCAAGCGGCATGATGTAGCGATGGCGGGCGCGACCTCCGGCGAGTTCGACCGCAACACCGTCATCGGCAAGGTGCTGACGGTGCTGCACGCCTTCCGGGCCGACGACGACGAGTTGTCGCTGGCCGAGCTGGTCCGGCGGACCGGCCTGGCCAAGGGGACGCTGCACCGTGTCGCCACTGACCTGGTGAGCGCTCGGCTGCTCGACCGGGTCGAGACCAGCTACCGGCTCGGTGGGCAGCTGTTCGAGCTGGGCATGCGCGCGTCCGTCGAGCGGGGGCTGCTGGAGGTGGCAATCCCGTTCCTGCAGGACCTGTACGAACGCACCCACGAGACCGTGCACCTGGGCATCCGCGAGGGCACCGAGGTGGTCTACGTGGGCAAGATCGGCGGCCACCGCCAGGCGCAGTCGCCGTCCCGGGTCGGCGGCCGGATGCCCCTGCACTGCACCGCGATCGGCAAGGTCCTGCTCGCCTACTCCCCGAGGTCGGTCTTCACCCGGACGGTCGAGGCGGGCCTGGTGCGCAAGACACCGCGCACGATCGTCGCGCCCGGCCTGCTGCGCAACGAGCTGCGCACGGTCGTCCGGAGCGGTGTGGCGTTCGAGCACGAGGAGTCGGCCGTCGGGCTGGTCTGCGTTGCGGCGCCGGTCCGCGGTCCGGACGAGCTGGTGATCGCGGCGATCAGCGTTACAGGCCCGGTCACCCGGTTCCGTCCGGAGCAGCACGTCTCCTCCGTGCGCGCCGCGGCCGACGGGGTGACCGCCACGCTCGCCCGACGCCGGCACCTCGCCCGGCAGTGACCGCGTTCCGTTCAGCAGAACGGCCACCTCGCCCGGCCCACCGAACGTTGCGACAGTGAGGTGCCGCTCGCGAGGGATAGAGGTGCCATGAGCCGCACGAAGGTAGCCGTGATCGGGTCCGGGAACATCGGAACGGACCTGATGATCAAGGTGATGCGCCTGTCGCAGAACCTGGAGCTGGCCGCGATGGTCGGCATCGATCCCGGTTCGGACGGGCTCGCCCGCGCCGCCCGGCTGGGCGTGGCCACGACAGCGGACGGGGTCGACGGGCTGATCGCGCTGGCGGGCTTCGACGAGATCGACATCGTGTTCGACGCGACGTCCGCGAAGGCGCACGAGGCCAACGCTGCGGCACTCGACGCCTACGGCAAGCAGCTGATCGATCTGACCCCGGCCGCGATCGGTCCGTTCGTGGTGCCCGCCGTCAACATCGATGAGCATCTCGACGCCCGCAACGTGAACATGGTGACGTGCGGCGGCCAGGCCACCATCCCGATCGTCGCCGCGGTCTCCCGGGTGACCGGCGTCGCCTACGCGGAGATCGTCGCGTCCATCGCCTCGAAGTCGGCCGGACCGGGGACGCGCGCCAACATCGACGAGTTCACCGAGACCACCGCGCACGCAATCGAGATGGTCGGCGGGGCCCGGCGCGGCAAGGCGATCATCATCCTCAACCCGGCCGAGCCGCCGCTGATCATGCGGGACACCGTCTTCTGCCTGATCGGCGACGCGGATCACGCAGCCGTCCGTGACTCGATCGTCAAAATGGTCGGCGACGTCGCGGCGTACGTCCCGGGCTACCGGCTCAAGCAGGACGTGCAGTTCACCGCGATCGGCGACGACGAGCCGGTGCAGACGCTGCTGCCCGACGACGCGCCCCGGCCGACGCACAAGGTGTCGGTGTTCCTCGAGATCGAGGGCGCCGCGCACTACCTGCCCGCCTACGCCGGCAACCTGGACATCATGACCTCGGCCGCGCTCCGCGTCGCCGAGCGGCTGTCTCTCGTGGGAGCGTCGTCATGACCGTCCAGAGGCTGTACATCCAGGACGTCACCCTCCGCGACGGCATGCACGCGATCCGCCATCGCATCACGCCGGAGCAGGTCGGCCGGATCGCCGCCGCGCTCGACGCCGCCGGTGTCGACGCCATCGAGGTCACGCACGGCGACGGGCTCGCGGGCGGGAGCGTGAACTACGGCCCGGGCAGCAACACCGACTGGCAGTGGATCGAGGCGGCGGCGCAGAACGTCGAGCGGGCCAGGCTGACAAGCCTGCTGCTGCCGGGAGTCGGCACCATTGCCGAACTCCGGCGCGCGTACGAGCTCGGCGTCCGATCGGTGCGAGTGGCGACGCACTGCACCGAGGCCGACGTGTCCGCGCAGCACATCGCGACCGCCCGCGAGATCGGCATGGACGTATCAGGGTTCCTGATGATGAGCCACATGGCGCCCGCGGCCGAGCTCGCGAAACAGGCCGCGCTGATGGAGTCCTACGGCGCGCACTGCGTGTACGTCACCGACTCCGGTGGCCGGCTGACCATGGACGGCGTGCGCGAGCGGTTCCGCGCGTACCGCGACGTGCTCGACCCGGCCACCGAGCTCGGCATCCACGCGCATCAGAACCTCTCGCTCGCCGTCGCGAACTCGGTGGTCGCGGTCGAGGAGGGCGTCACCCGCGTCGACGCGTCACTTGCCGGCCACGGTGCCGGAGCCGGCAACTGCCCGATCGAGCCGTTCATCGCCGTCGCGAATCTCAACGGCTGGCAGCACGGCTGCGACCTGTTCGCGCTGCAGGATGCGGCCGACGACCTGGTCCGCCCGCTGTGGGACCGGCCGGTGCAGGTCGACCGGGAGACGCTGACGCTCGGCTATGCCGGCGTGTACTCGAGCTTCCTGCGGCACGCCGAGACGGCGTCGAGGAACTACGGAATCGACGTGCGCGAACTGCTGCTCGAGGTCGGGCGCCGCGGGCTGGTCGGGGGCCAGGAGGACCTGATCGTCGACATCGCCCTCGACCTCGCCGCCGCCCGCGACCGGGAGAGCGTTCCCGGCTGACCCGCGTTCAGCTGCCGGCGTCGGTCTGCGTCAGTTCGTGACGACGGGCAGCTGGGCGTAGCCGCGCAGGGTGAGCCCGTCGCGTCGGACCGGCTCGCCGGCCAGCGACAGGTGCGGGTAGCGCTGCAAGAGCAGCGGCAGCGCGAGCTGCGCCTCCAGCCGCGCCAAGGGTGCACCGAGGCAGTAGTGGATGCCGCCCCCGAACGACAGCGGTGGTGGTCCGTCGCGCCGCAGGTCGAGGTCATCGGGATCGGCATAGACCGACGGGTCCCGGTTCGCCGCGCCGACCATCGTCAGTACCCGCGTTCCGGCCGGCACGATCAGGGCGTCGATCGAGAGCTCGTCCACCACGGTGCGGCCGTAGAGCACCTGGACCGGCGTGTCGTAGCGCAGCAGCTCCTCGACCGCCGCGGTCGCGAGCCGTGGTTCGGTGCGCAGCAGGTGCGCCTGCCGCGGATGAGCCAGCAGCGCGAGCAGGGAGTTGGCCAGCAACGACGTCGTGGTCTCGAAGCCCGCGGCGAGCAGCAGCGCGACGGTGGTCAACAGGTCCGTCCGCGCCAACGGCTCACCGGTCGTGACCAGCGCCGAGATCAGGTCGTCGGCCGGGTGTGCGGCTCGCGTGGTGGCCAGGTCGCCGAGGTACGTCTCGATTGCGGTGGCTGCGCGGTCGGCGCGCGCGACGGCGTCGTGGTCCAGCGTGTCGAGCACCGCGGTCCAGTCGCGCGACAGGTCCTGGAACATCGCCCGGTCCCCGGCCGGGATGCCGAGCAGTTCGCCGATGACGGCGACGGGCAGCGGGAAGGCGAAGGCTTCGATGAAGTCGGACCTGCCGTCCAGCTCGTCCAGCCGGTCCTGCGTGATGCGGGTGATCGCGGGAACGAGGGCGGCGACGCGGGTGGGAGTGAAGGCGACCGAAACCGCTCGGCGCAGCCGGGTGTGCTCGGGCGGGTTGAGCATGAGCATGCTGGCGAACATCATCCGCAGCGCCGGATGCTCCATCCAGTCCGGGTAGCCGGCGGCCGCGAGCAGCCGTCCGGGCGCCTTGCGCAGGCGATGCTCGCGCAGCAGGGCACCGCACTGCGAGTAGCCGACGGCCACCAGCGCACCGTCGGGCGCAAAGGAGATCGGGCCGCGGGCGTGCAGCTGCGCGTACAGCGGATACGGGTCGTGCTGAGCGGCCGCGCTGTTCAGCTGCGCCAGGATCGCGCTCACGCTGTCGCCGACGTCAGGGCTTGAGGTAGTCGCCACACTCATCACGCCGCTCCAGTGACCCGACGCGGTGATCCGTTACGCGACGGCGCGGGCTCAGCCGTCACGCGACGGGTCGCGGCGGTGCACGCCGGCGAACGCCGACTCCAGCTCGGCGACGGCCGACGGCGGCAGGCTGTCGGCCGGGACGGTGTCGCTCGGGAGGGTGCCGTTCGCGACCTGCCCGACCAGCGCGATCGTGGCGCGCAGTTGGTCGAGGTAGACGCGGCAGGGCGGGCACGCGGCCAGGTGCTCCTCGATCGCGGCAGCTGTCCGCGGGTCGAGCGCTCCGTCGAGGTAGTCGGTCAGCAGCTCGACGACGTCGACGCAGCGGATCGGGTCGACACTCATCGGTTTGCCTCCCGGCCTGAGGAGTCCCGACCTGAGTAGTAGTCGGCGAGTTGCTCGCGCAGCTTCGCACGGGCCCGGTGCAGCAGGACGCGCTGGTTGGCCGGGCTCAACTCCAGCAACGCGCACACCTCGTCGGCACTCAGCCCGTCGACGTCCCGCAGCTCGATCACGGCCCGCTGGCGCGAGGGAAGCTGCGCCAACGCAGCCGCGAGTAGGCGCCGTACTTCACCACCCAGCGCCGCCGCCTCCGGTCCCCACGCCCGCGGTGCGGAGTCCGAGCGCCAGCCGCCGGCCCACTGCTCGCCGGCCGGCCGGAATCGATCGGGCGGCACGGTGGGTCCGGCGTCCTCGTCGTGGAACTGCGAGGACACGACGACGCGGTGCTCGCGCACACCCTGGCGGCGGGCGATGTTGGTCAGCACCCGAAAGGCCCAGGTACGCAAGCTGGAGCGCCCCTCGAACCCGTCCAGGCCGCGGATCACTGCCAGCCAGGTTTCCTGCACGACCTCCTCGGCCGTTGCGTTCGAGCCCACGAACGTGCGGGCGACGTGCACCATCACCGGCGACCAGGCCAGGACGATCTCCCGGAACGCGGCCGAATCGCCCGCGCGCAGCCGCGTCACGAGCTGCGCGTCGTCGTCGGTGATGCGTGGCGCTGCGATCTCGACTCCCGTCGACAGCCTCGGGCGAACTGGCCGGCCCGGTGCCGGCCGGCACGTTCGGTCCAGCTCGGCTGCCAGCATGCCCCGATCCCTTCGACGGCGAAAGGAGCAGCCGCACCCGCTGCTCAGTGGCAGGTGACATGAAGGTGGGCCGGCGTTACACGCGGTCAGCCGGCGGGTGCTCAACTCCGAGCGTCGGTTGCCGATCTTGATCCGTACGAGCGTTCGGAAGGGGACATCGCTTTGGGACGTCGACGGGATGTGCTGCTGCTGGGGCCGGCGCGCCGTGCTCGGTTGATGCGCAAACGGCTTGAGGCGCTCGACCGGGCCGACGCCAGGATGCGGGCGGCGGGACTCGATCCCCTTGCTGAGTGGCGGCGTAGCCGCGATCCGCGGTTGAACTCCGCGCCGTTACTGCTCGCACCGTCGCGTCGTCGGCGGCCGCTGGTTCTGGTGGCAGTCGTTCTCGCGCTGCCACTCGGCGTGTATCTCGTCGGCGGGCGCCACACGCCCGCTACCGGCTCGCTCCGGCCCGGATCGGCACAGCGGTTACGGCCCGCCGACGTGCCGCCGCCGAGCCGAGAGGAGGCCAGGCACCCGCTCGGTCGCCCGGCGGCGGCGCCCGCCGGGCAGGGCGGATTTCGCTTCGAGAGCACTCAGAAGGGGAGCACGGCACCGGTCAGCTGGGATCGGTGCCGCCCGATCCACTACGTCGTCAGCGGGCAGCCGCCGGCCGGGCAGGCCGGTCTGGTTTCGTCGGTCTTGTCCGAGCTTTCCGCGCTGACCGGGCTGCGTTTCGCCTATGACGGACCCACCAGCGAGCCTGCCGTCGCCGGGACCCGAGCGCCCTACCAACCGGGGCGCTACGGGTCCCGCTGGGCTCCGGTCCTGGTCGCCTGGACCGACCCGGCACGGGCGCCGCAGTTGACCGGCGCGGTCATCGGCCTCGGCGGTGGATACGCGGTGAGCCTCGGTAACTCGCCGGCCACGTATGTCAGCGGAATCGTCTACCTGGATCGCCCGCAGTTCGACGAGGATGCGCAGGAGCCGTACCACGCCGCGCCGCGTGCCGTGGTGCTGCACGAGTTCGGGCACCTGCTCGGGCTGGCGCACGTCAGTGACCCGTCCTTGATCATGTTTCCGGAAACGCAACCGAAGGTGCGCGACTACTCCCCCGGTGACCTGCGTGGAATCCATGCCCTGTCGGTCGGACCATGCGTGCCGGCGATGTAGAGCAGCGCCGGGACGGCGTGGCCGCAGTGGCAGCCACGTCGGCCTGCTCGTCCGCACCCGGTGCCGTGGTGTCGATCAGGCCGGCCGGATCGACGTGTTCGGGCAGCTCGCGGCCGTCGCGCAGGAAGCGGAACCGGCCGCGGCCGACACGCACGGGTCCACCTGAGCGCGGTCGACCAGTCGCAGCATCGCGGTCGCGGTGTACGTCTTGCCGCCCGCGCGCTCGGACAGCTCGGCGCGCAGATCCAGATGGACGATCCGCTTTTCCTAGAGCGAAAGCCACTCGGTGGACGTCGTCACCGCGGCCAGCTCGTCGTCCAGCGGCTCGACGCCGATCCCGGGCCCGGTCGGCACGGTCAGGTACCCGTCGTTCAGGACGAACGGAACGGTGATGTCGGTGCGGTAGTAGCGATCGGACGCGGACGTGTCGCCGGGCAGGGTGAAGGCGGGCAGCGCGGCAAGCGCGACGTTGGCGGCCCGGCCCAGACCGGTCTCGAGCATGCCGCCGCACCACACCGGGACGCCGTGCGCCGCGCACACGTCGTGGATCCGGCGCGCCTCGAGATAGCCGCCGACCCGGCCCGGCTTGACGTTGACGATCTGGCACGCACCGAGCGCGATCGCGTCCGCCGCGGCGCGCGCCGAGGTGATCGACTCGTCGAGGCAGATCGGCGTGCTGAGCACCTTGGCCAGCTCGGCGTGGCCGAGCACGTCCTCCTCGTCCAGCGGCTGCTCGATCAGCAGCAGGTCGAACGGGTCGAGCCGGGCCAGGTGCCGGGCGTCGGCGAGCGTGTACGCGGTGTTGGCGTCGACCTGCAGCAGGACGTCGTCGCCGAAGCGCTCGCGGACGGCGCGCACCGGGTCCACGTCCCAGCCCGGCTCGATCTTGAGCTTGATGCGGACGTAGCCGGCGTCGAGGTAGCCGCCGACCGCGTCGAGCAGCTGCGGAACCGAGTCCATGATCCCCACGGACACCCCGCACGGCACCCGGTCGCGCACCGCCCCGAGTTCGCGCGAGAGCGGCCGGCCCTGCGCGCGGAGCTCGGCGTCCAGGACGCCCATCTCGAGCGCGGCCTTGGCCATGCGGTGGCCCTTGAACGGCGCGAGCACACCGGCCACGGCGTTCGCGTCGAGCCGCTCGTGCGCCGCCAGCGCGGGGATCAGGAACCGGCGCAGCACGTCCGCGGCCGCGTCGATGTACTCGGACGAGTAGAGCGGGTCGGACATCGCGACGCACTCGCCCCACCCCTCGGCGTCGCCCGTGACGACCCGCAGCAGCAGCACCTCGCGGTCGATCTGCGTTCCGAACGACGTCCGGAACGGCGCAACCAGCGGCATGCCGATCCGGCGCAGCTCCACCCCGGTCAACTTCATGACTCGACTCCTCTGCGGACGATGTACCAGCCGGTGCGGTCGAATGCGCAGACCCGACCGCCGTCGGCCATCAGCGTGACGAGCGACTCGCGCAGCGCGGCGCGCCACTCCTTGGCCCGACCCGGATCGCTTGCCCGCAGCGCCTCGATGCCGTGCGGCACGGCCACCAGCGAGGTCTGCCCGTCGAGCGAGCCGGCGACGGGCGCGCCGAGCTCGGAGATCCCCAGCGCGACGACGCCACCACGTGCCCGCTCCGCCTTGGCGTCTGCGTTGGCATGCTGACCGGTGCAGGCCGCCACGACCTCGGGCGCTTGGAGATCCCAGTGCACCAGCAGCCGGTCGGTGTCGTCGCCGCCGTTGATCCCGTCCCGCATGCCGCCGTAGAAGTTGGGCAGGTACTCGACCGGTTGCGCGCTGAGCTTGGCCAGGTTGAAGTACGCGTTGCGGCTGACGAGCGGGTCGAACGTCCAGGCGATCGTCTCGACGCCGCGCAGCAGGGCCCAGGCCCGTTGGTGCAGCTTGAGCGCGAATCCGACCTGACGCCCGCGCACCGCTGTGGACACGCCGGCGATGTGACTGTGGATCGCGCTGCGGGTCACGTCCTCTGCCGGCGCGGCGAAGAACCCGACGCAGGCGCCGACCAGCCTGCCGTCGTCGAACGCGCCGGCGACGTAGTTACCTGCCTTCGCGAAGGCGCGCAGCAGCTCGGTGGTCACCGGCGGGCTCTTGTCGGGGCGCCAGATCTCGTCGTAGAGGCGCTGCACCGCGTCGAGGTGCTCGAGCTCGGTGATCTCCCGGACGCTGACGCCGGCAGCAAGCGCGGCGGCATCGGCTGCCTGCACCGCGCCGTCGGCGCGATGCCCGGAGCCGGAGCTGTCCAGATCGGTCACGTGCCCAATACTCGCGGCGTCGTCGGCTCGCGTCATGGTCTGCGGGCACCAGAAGGCGCAGGTGCGTTGGTCGTGGACGACGGTGCCGCCTCGGTCGTGGACGACGCTGCCGGGTCCGTGAGCAGGTCGGCGACGAGCGCCGCGAGCAGCGCGGTGCCGCCGGCCAGCTCGGCGACCAGGACGTGCTCGTGGTCGGCGTGCGCCCCACCGCCGCTCGCCCCGAGACCATCCAGCGTGGGCGTGCCGACGCCGGCGGTGAAGTTGCCGTCCGATGCTCCCCCGACCGACGCGCTGGTGAGCGGGTCGAGGCCGAGCGCCAGGGCGAGTTGGGCGGCGCGGGCGAACAGGGCCGCGGACGAGGCGGCCTCCAGCGGGCCACGGTTCGGCCCGCCGGTCACCTCCAGCCGCGCGCCCGGCAGCACCGCCGTCAGGGCGCGCATCGCCGCATCGACCCGGTCCTGCTCGACGCCGTTGCGCACCCGGACATCCACCGCGACCGCCCCGCCGGCGGGCACCGTGTTGCTCGCCGCGCCGGCGCTCAGCACGGTCGGTGTCACCGTGGTGCCCGCCGCGGGATCGGCGAGCGCGGTGATCGCCAGCACCTGGTGCGCCAGCTCGACAGTCGCATTGACGCCGGTCTCCGGTTCCAGCCCGGCGTGCGCGGCCCGGCCGTGGACGCGCACCTCGTAGAGCGACGTTCCCTTGCGCTCGGTCTTCAGCGCTCCCCCGCCGGCCGCGGCTTCGAGCACGAGCGCGGCGAGGCAGCCGCGGGCCTGCGCCTCGATCAGGTCCCGCGAGCTGGGCGAGCCGAGCTCCTCGTCGCCGGTCACCAGCAGCGTCACGCCGTCGGTCTCGGCCAGCGCGGCAGCAGCGTGGAACGCCATGACGAGCCCGGCCTTCATGTCGAAGCAGCCCGGCCCACGCAGCACTCCATCGGTGATCGAGAACGGGTGCGTGGCCAGCGAGCCGATCGGCCACACCGTGTCGTGATGGCCGAGCAGCAGCACCCGGGACGGCCCTCGCCCCAGCCGCCAGCACAGGTGGGTGCGACCGTCGATGATGATCCGCTCCGGCTCGGCACCGAGGCGTGCGCGGCCGAGGTCGGCGACGACCTCCGCGCTGCGCGCCACCGCGGCCAGGTCGTGCGACGGCGACTCGCAGGTCACCAGCGCCTCGATGTCGGCGAGCATGCCGGGCAGCGCCGCCTCCATCCGCTCGCGCAGGGAAGTCAGCGGGATCATCGGGTTCTCCTCGACCGGTCCGGCATATCACTCAGGTTCGCCATGCGGTCAGGGTATGGCCAGCCGGCGGCGGATTGGTCGGTGCGCGCTCACAGGGCAATCGCTCACAGGGCAATACAGAGGGTTTTCTCAGGGCGGTCACCGTGCTCCGGGTAGAGGGTGGATGTATGCGGTCAGCTCGGAGTCGCGCGGTGTGGGCGGTTCCTGTCCTGACTGCGGGGGTGGTCGTCGCTGCCGGTGCGCTCACGACGGCGACCTCGGCCAGCGCGCATCCGACGCTACCGGCCCGGACGGCGGCACAGCTGCTCGCCGGGGTGCAGACGAGCGATGTGTCGATCCTGTCCGGCACGGTCGTGGAGAGCACCCATCTGGGGCTTCCGTCGTTGCCCGGCGCGGACGGCGGGTCGTCCCTGTCCTGGCAGTCGTTGGTGACCGGATCGCACACGGCGCGGGTGTGGGTCGCCGGCCCGGACAAACAACGCGTCGCCCTGCTGGGGACGTTGTCCGAGTCCGACGTGATCCACAACGGGACGGATCTGTGGACGTACACCTCACAGACGAACCAGGTCACCCACACGGTGCTGTCCGCGAAGGACAGCCGGCACGCCGTCGGCAGTGCGGTACCGGACGCCCGGTCGGTGACGCCGCTGGGCGCTGCTCAGCAGCTGCTGAAGGCGATCGACCCGACGACGGCGGTCAGCGTGGACCCGACCCGGACGGTCGCCGGCCGGCCGGCCTACACGATCGTTCTGACGCCACGCGATACCCGATCGACGGTGCGCAAGGTCGCGATCGCGATCGACGCGACGCACTTCGTGCCGCTGGAGGTACAGGTGTTCGGATCCGGCTCCACCGCGGCGTTCGACACCCGGTTCACCAAGGGCCTGTCGTTCGCCACCCCGAAGGCGTCGATCTTCGACTTCCACCCGCCGGCGGGCTCGACCATCGCACCGAACCCGCTCAGGGCCGGCCGCCGCGTCCACGTCCAGGGCGGGCCGGGCGGCCCGACACCGCGACTACCGGCCGCGACCAGCACATCGGCACCGAAGATCATCGGGACGGGCTGGACGTCCATCGCCGAGTTCGCGACCGGCCTTCCGGATGGCGCAACGGGCGCCCTGCTCGACAAGCTCGCGGCGCCGATCGGCAGCAACGGCGACAGGATCGTGAAGACCGCACTGCTCAACGTGCTGATCCAGCGGGACGGGCGAGCGTTCCTCGGCGCGGTGAGTGCGAGCATGCTGGAGCAGACCGCAGCGGCCACTCCGCGGTGACCAGCGACGCCCTCCTCGAGCCGTCGCGAGAGGTCGACGGTTCGACCGAGGCGACCGAGGGCACGGGCGGCGAGGGCGCGGCGCCGCTGCCGGCGCTACGGACCCAAGGGCTCACCCGCACGTTCGGCAAGCAGGTCGCGGTGGATCACCTCGACCTGCTCGTCCCGCGGGGGGCCGTCTACGGCTTCCTCGGGCCCAACGGCTGCGGCAAGACCACGACCATCCGGATGCTCCTCGGCCTGCTGGACGCGGACAGCGGCGACGTCGAGGTCCTGGGCGAGCGCATCCCCGACGCGGTGGCCGGCGTGCTGCCTCGGGTGGGTGCGCTCATCGAGGGTCCGGCCTTCCATCCGTATCTCACCGGCCTGCAGAACCTGCGACGGCTGGACGTCAGCGACGCAACCGCCGATCCCGCAACCAGTCGCGCCCGCATCGACGGCGCGCTGGCCCGGGTGGGCCTGACCGCGGCGGCCGGCAAGAGGTACCGCAACTACTCGCTGGGTATGAAGCAGCGGCTCGGCCTGGCAGCGGCGCTGCTGCAACCACGCGAGCTGCTGATCCTGGACGAGCCCACGAACGGCCTGGATCCGCAGGGCACCCGCGAGGTGCGCCATCTCGTGCGGGACCTGGCGTCCGACGGCACGACCGTGCTCGTGTCCAGCCACCTGCTCAGCGAGATCGAGCAGGTCGCGACGCACGTCGGCATCATGTCCGCCGGTCGGCTGCTGCGGCAGGGCACCATGCGCGAGGTCCTCGCCGACGGCGTGGCCATCATCCGGGTGATCACGCCCGACCTGGACGCGGCAGTCGAGGCGATGGGCCGCCTCGGGCTGCAGGAGGTCAGCGGCGATCACCCGTCGAGTGCGGTGACCGCACGCCTCGGTGAGCTGGCGACCGAGGACGTCGCGCACGCGCTGGTCGCCGCCGGGATCCGGCTGCGCGGGCTGAGCGTGGACCGGCCCGCGCTGGAGGAGCTGTTCGTGTCCATCACCGGGGAGGGGTTCGATGTCCTCGGCTGACACCGTCCCGCGCGCGGCCGGGGCACCGCAGGTGTTCGGCCCTCGCCCGCATCACCGCGGCGCGTTCGGCCGGCTGTACCGGGGAGAGGTCCGGCTGATCCTGACCCGCAGGCGCAACATCGCGCTGCTCGCCGTGCTCGCGATCGTGCCGCTGTTCATCGGTATCGCCGTCGACATCAGCCGGCCGCGCAATGGGGACGGACCCCAGTTCATCGGCCAGATCAGCGGCAACGGGCTGTTCCTCGTGTTCACCGCGCTCACCGTGTCGCTGCCGTTCTTCTTCCCCCTCGTCATCGGTGTCGTCTCCGGCGACTCGATCGCGGGCGAGGCCGGCCTCGGGACCCTGCGATACCTGCTGACCGTGCCGGTCACCCGGGGCCGGCTGCTCACGGCCAAGACACTCGGGGTCGCGACGTTCACGGCGATCGCCGTCCTGACCGTCACCGTGGTCGGGCTGGTCACCGGAGCGGTGCTGTTCGGACTGCACCCGGTCACCCTGCTGTCCGGCGACACGGTCAGCCTCGGCGACGGTCTGCTCCGGACCGTGGGCATCGCCGTGTACGTCGCGATCGCGCTGTTCGCGCTCGCCGCGGTGGGCCTGTTCATCTCCACGCTGACCGAGAACGCGATCGCCGCGATGGCCGGCACGATCGGCTTTGCCGTGTTCTGCGCGCTGCTCGATGCCGTGCCACAGCTGTCCTCGATCCACGGGATCCTGCTCACCGACCACTGGCTCGGCTTCGGCGAGCTGCTTCGCACCAGCGTCAGCTCAGGTGACCTCGAACGGTGGAGCGGGCTGCACCTGGCATACGTCGCGATCTTCCTCAGCCTGGCCTGGGCTCGCCTGAGCACCAAGCAGGTCACCAGCTAGCTGACGAGGGCGGTGGCTCGCTGCGCACCGGCCGGCGCCGCGGTTGCGCGGTCCCGCACGGGAACGAGCAGGACGAGCGCGTGGACCGCGACCAGCGCGCCGAGCACGAGCAGCGAGCCGCGCAGGCCGAACAGGGCGACGAGGGGCGCGGCGAGCAGCGAGCCGACCACGATGCCCGCGATGGCAGCGGGGAACGCAAACCCGTACGCCCGTCCGAGCACCTCGTCGTCGAGGCAGCGCTGCAGGCCGGTGTCGGCGAGCACCTCGACCAGGATCGCGCCGACACCACCCACCACGGCCAGCAGCACGGCGACGGTCACCGAGGTGGTCACGGCCAGCAGCGGCAGCGGCACCACGACCGCCAGCAGCGCCGCGGCCAGCACCAGTCGCGGACGGCCGTGCTCCGCTGCCCGGGACGCGACGGCGGTGCCGACTACGCCACCGAGCCCGCACCCGGCCAGCAGCCAGCCGTAGCCGTCGGCGCCGAAACCCAGTGCCCGGGCCAGGAGCAGGAACAGCACCGTCTCCGCGCCGTACACGACGCTGCACGAGATGTCGGCACCGACCAGCCGCAGCGCGACCCGGCTGCGGCGCAACGCCGTCAGCCCCGACGCGAGATCGGCCAGCAGACGAGGCCGGCTGCCGCCCTCGCACGTGGCTGCCGGGCGGAACAGCTCGCCGGCCGGCATCGAGGACACGATCAGCGCGGACAGCGCGAAACTTGCCGCGTTCACGACGAAGGCGGCGGTCGGCGACGCGAGCACCATCAGCAGGCCGCCGAGGGCCGGTCCGACGACGATGCAGGCCGAGCCGACCGCAGACCGCGCGGCGTTGGCCGCGCCCAGCTGTTCGGGACGGACCAGCCGCGGCGTCGTCGTCGCCACGCAGGACGCGTAGGGCGAGGCTGCGGTCGTGGCCAGGGCGGCCAGCACCGGCGCCAGCACGATCGGCCAGCCGGACGCCGCGACCGCTGCGAGCAGCACCATCGCGCCTGCCTGCACCGCGTCCGAGACGATCATGAGCCGGCGCCGGTCCATCCGGTCGGCCACCACGCCGCCGAGCGGGCCGAACAGGACGATCGGCAGCACCCGGGCCACGCTCGTGACCGCGACCCAGGTGGCCGAGTGGGTGCGCTCGTACACCACGGCGAGCAGCGCGACGTTGTAGAGCCAGTTGCCCGCCTGCGAGATCGCCAGCGCGCCCAGCAGCCGGCCGAACAACGGTTGCCGCAGCGCGTCCCGGATCGTGCCGGTGCCCGCGCTACTCATCACGCGCTCCAGCAGCGTCGATGCGGTCCACGGCGATGCGCCAGCGCCCGGCCGAGTGCCGGACCACCAACCGGTACCGGCCGGTCCCGGCGTCCGGATCGCCACCGGACCATTCGCCGCTGACGAGGGCGAGGTCGTCCGCGACCAGCACCTGCCGCACGTTCACGGTGAACAGCTGCCTGGATGCGGCGGCGCCCGCCAGCACGGTGCGGATCTCCGCATGGCCGCGGGCCGTCCGTCCCGGCGCGTAGGCCAGGCTCGCGGTGGCTTCGTACTGCGCCACGGCGGCCTCCAGGTCGCCATCGCTCAAGCCGTCGCAGACCAGCGCGCAGACCTGCTCCGGCCGGGTTGCCTCCGGCGGCATGATCGCCTCGATCACCGTGGTCCTCCTCGATCGTCCTGAGGCCACCATCGGCAGCAGCGCGGGGTGCCGTGCCGGGAGTGCTGGGGGAAACGCGGGGGGGCCTGACAGTGCCGGCGGCTACCGTGCAGTACAACGAGAGCGGCGCTGACGAAATTGGAGGGTCCGTGTTGGGGAAAGGTCGTCCAACGACAGTGGCGGTTGCGAGCCACGACCAGCTGGCGTTGCCGGATGTCACACCCCAGTACAGGTCCTTCGAGATAGCAGACGATGGCGAGCACGGGGAGGTCTTCACACGCCGCTGGGTGGTCGAGCACATCCTCGACCTCGTCGGCTACACGTCTGACCGGCCGCTGCACGAGCGCACCCTCGTGGAGCCGTCCTGCGGATCGGGCGCCTTCCTCGGTATCATCGCCGAACGCCTTAGCGCGAGCTGCAAGCTGCACGGCGTTGGCCTCGCCGCTGCGGCGCCGGCGGTGCGAGCCCACGACCTCCTCGAACGCAACGTGGTCGCCGCTCGCGCGACGCTCGTGCGGGTACTCACCGCCCACGGCTGGCCCAGCGCGACCGTCGACACGGTTGTCGAGAGCTGGATCAACCGGGCCGACTTCCTTCTGACCTGGCACGAGCCGGAATCGGTCGACTACGTGGTCGGTAACCCGCCATATATCCGCCTGGAGGACGTACCGGCCGAGCGCAATGAGGCCTACCGTCGCGCCTGGCCGACGATGGCCGGGCGCTCCGACATCTACGTCGGGTTCATCGAGAAGGGCTTACAACTGCTGCGGACTGACGGCCGGCTCGGCTTCATCTGCGCCGACCGGTGGATGCGCAATCAATACGGCGCGCCGCTGCGGGAACTCGTCACTGCGAGATACAGCGTCGAAGCCGTCGTTTCGATGCACGACGTCGACGCCTTCGACCGAGCGGTTTCCGCCTATCCTGCCGTCACGGTTTTGGCCAACCACGCGCAGGGCGAGGCGATCGTTGTCGACACGAACGCCGGATTCGGTGAGGCTTCGGCCCGAAAGCTGATGGCTTTCGCGAGTTCCAGCCGCAAGTCCGCGACGGACACCGCCTTCAAGGCAGCGAAGCTGCCGCATTGGTTCGGCGGTCGCGAATCGTGGCCGCAGGGCTCACCTGATCGTCTCAAGCTTCTTGAGTACCTGAGCGACAACTTCCCGTCGCTGGAGGATCCCACGACCGGGACACGCGTCGGGATCGGGGTCGCTACGGGCGCCGACCAGGTATACGTCGTACCAGAAGAGATCAACATTGAGCCGGACCGGTTATTGCCGATGTCGATGGTCAAGGACATCTCCTCGGGCAACTTCGAGTGGTCGGGGCACTACCTCGTCAGTCCGTGGTGCGAGACGGGTCTTGTCGATCTCACGCGATACCCGAAACTCGCGGCCTACTTCGATTCCCAGGAGCCGGCCCTTCGCAAACGTCATGTTGCGACGAAGCGACCGGCAACCTGGTTCCGGACCATCGATCGCGTCGACCCCACCCTGACGACAAGGCCCAAGCTCCTGATCCAGGACATGCGGCTGAGCATTCATCCGGTGCTCGACAAGGGCACCGCCTATCCCCACCACAACCTTTACTACGTCGTGTCGGACGGCTGGGACATCAAGGTCCTTGGTGGTTTGCTGCTCTCCGACGTCGCCAATGCCTTCATCGAGGCCTACGCCGTCAAGATGCGCGGCGGCACGCTTCGCTTCCAGGCGCAGTACCTTCGACGCATTCGAGTGCCGCAGCTTGCTGAGGTGTCCGAGTCCGACCAGCGCCAACTTGCCGACGCCTTCGAGCGACGTGATCGGAACCTGGCGACGACCGTCACCCTCAGACTCTTCGGTCTTGCGGAGCTGCCGGCATGACCGATCCGAGGCGCTTCGACGAGGCGATCAGGAGCTTCTGGACGGTGCGCGAGAGCCAGGCGGCCAAGCAAGTTGCCTCCGGCAAGCTCGACGCGGGCACGCGCGGGGCCGTGACGGGCGGCGCTCACCTCGACGCGATTGCGCAACTGCTTGAGGACGTGTTCGTCGAAGCCGGCTTCGCGCGTTCGTCAATCCGACGCAAGAGCGGCATCGAACTGCCAGGCTTCTACCGGCCGACCAAGAGCTGGGACCTGGTGGTCGTCGAGAACGGCGTCCTCATCGCTGCAATCGAGTTCAAGTCGCAGGTCGGCCCGTCCTTCGGCAACAACTTCAACAATCGGACGGAGGAGGCGCTCGGCAACGCGGTCGATGTATGGCGTGCCTACGAGGAGGGCACCTTCGGTTCGGTGCGCCCGTGGCTCGGGTACGTCTTCCTCCTGGAAGAGGCGTCCAAATCGACGATGGAAGTCCGACTCGCGAAGGCCATCTTCCCGGTCGAGCCGATCTTTCGTAACACGTCCTACCTGGACCGTTACCAGATCTTGTGCCAGCGGATCGTCCGGGAACGGCTCTATGACGCCGCTTGTTTCGTCACCTCGTCCCCCGACCCGTCGGTGCCAGTCCGGCAGCCTTCGGCCGAGCTCGGCTTCGACAACTTTGTCGCGGCTATCGCCGGACGAGCCGCCTACATCAAGGCGCTGGGCCGGGCCGCCGGGCCGAGGTAGTCAGAGCACCGGCCGTCGGGCACCGAACCCGGTTGCCCGCTCGAACGCCAGGCCCACCTGCAGCACCGAGCGATCGGCCCGATGGGGGCCGACGATCTGCAGCCCGACGGGCAGTCCCGCGGGTGTGAACCCCGCGGGCACCGACAGTGCCGGGCAGCCCGTGACGGTGACGAAGTAGGACGATCTCATCCAGTCCAGGTAGCTCTCCTGGGCCTTACCCGCGACGGTCTGCGGATACTCCAGGCCGGCGTCGAACGGCGCGACCTGGCTGGTCGGCAACAGCAGGGCGTCGTAGTCGTCGAAGAACTCGCGAGCGCGATGGAACAGCTCGGTGTGCAGGCCCTCCGCCCGAGCGACGTCCTGCCCCGACAACCGAAATCCCGCCTCGACGTTCCGGACCAGGCTCGGCTTGACCCGGTCCCGGTGCGCGCGCACCAGGTCGCCCAGCGTGTGCGCGAAGCTCCAGGCCCGCAGCGTGCGGAACGCCTCGTCGGCGCCGTCGAAGTTCAGGCACGCCTGCTCGAGCACGCAGCCCAGGTCCGAGAACGCCGCGACCTGCGCCGCCAGCACGTCGACGACCTCGCTATCGACGTCCACGCTGCCGCCGAGGTCCGGCGACCACGCGACGCGAAGGCCGGTGAGGTCGCTCCCGAGCGCTGCGGCGAAGGTGCTGCCCGCCTCCTGCAGCGAGATCGGGCACCGCGGATCCGGTCCGCTGATGACCGACAGGAGCAGGGCGACGTCGTCGACGGTGCGCCCCATCGGTCCCTGCACGCTCATCGTCTGCCAGGCCAGCTTGTCCGGGTAACTCGGCACCCGGCCGGGCGAGGGGCGCAGTCCGACGACGTTGCAGAACGACGCCGGGTTGCGGAGCGAGCCGCCCATGTCGCTGCCCTCCGCCACGGCGACCATGCCCGTCGCCAGCGCGACGGCCGCCCCACCGCTGGAACCGCCCGCGGAGCGGGATAGGTCGTAGGGGTTGCGGGTCAGGCCGAAGACCGGATTGAAGGTGTGCGATCCCGCGGCGAACTCGGGAACGTTCGTCTTGCCCATCGTGATCACGCCCGCGTAGCGCATGCGCTCGACGATCAGCTCGTCGGAGTCCGGGACATTGTCGGCGAGCAGCGGCGAACCGAAGGTCGTGCGCATCCCGGCCGTCGCGTGGGTGTCCTTGAAGGCGGCGGGGAGACCGTGCAGCGGCCCGACCGGCTCGCCGCGCGCCAGCGCCGCGTCGGCGGCCGCCGCCTCGGTCAGTGCGCGCTCGGCGTCGAGCGTGACGATCGCGTTCACGATCGGGTTCACCTCGGCGATGCGATCGAGGTGCGCCGTAACCAGCTCGACCGAGGAGACGGCACGGGTGCGGACGAGTTCGGCCAGCTCGCGTATCGGTGCGTAACACAGCTCGGCGGTCATCGACACATCATCCAGTGGTCGGGGTGAGGTCGACCGCGTTCAGGTGGGCGCGCTGCCCGTCGCGATCGAGGATGGCCAGGAGCTCGACCGGGCCACCGTGGGCGGTGATGGCGTGCGGCGACATGGTGGAGAACTGTGCCGCCTGGCCGGCCTGCACCAAGATGATGCGGTCACCGAGATGCAGCCGCGCGGCGCCGGACAGCACCGTGAACCAGTCCCGGCCCGGGTGTACGCCGAGCGGGCCCGAAGGTCTGCGGGCCGTGATGCGCATCTTCGCAACGGTCATGCCCTGCGGACCGTAGTCGCCGGACAGGAGCCAGGTGGTCACCCCGTGCGTGCGGTCACGCCGCGGTCGGATGACCACGTCGTCGTCGTCGACGGACTCGACCAGCTGATCCAGGGTGGAGCCAAGAGCGCGCGCGATCGGGACCAGTTGGTCGACCGAGATTCGTCGCTGCCCGGTCTCGATCCGGCTCAGCGTGGAGGCGCTGAGGTGGCAGCGGGCGGCCAGCGCGTCCAACGACCAACCCCGCGCCAGACGAAGCCCCCGGATGCGGGCCCGAATCACTGCGTCCAGATCAGGTTCTTGCGTCATTGGCAAGATTGTATGCTCTTTTCGCATGGACGTCCTAGCGTAGGGTCCATGACACACCACCACGGCCCGCAGCACACACCCCACGACGGCGAGAACGACGACGCCGACCTGGCCGAGCTGCTGGATCTGGACGGGCAGGTGCTGTGCTCGTACTGGGCGGGCGTGCTGACCTGGGTCCGGGCCGCAGCCACCGGGACGGGCCGCATCCTCGACCTGGGAGCCGGCTCGGGTGTCGGCACCATCGCGCTGGCGCAGCGCTTCGCCGGTGCCGAGGTCATCGCCGTGGACATCTCCGAGCAGATGCTCCAGCGCATCCGGGTCAAGGCGCTGGACCTGGGGCTGGCCAACCGGATCGGCACCGTCCAGGCGGATCTGGACGCCGGCTGGCCGGCTATCGCCTCCGTCGACCTGACCTGGGCGTCGCTGTCGCTGCACCACCTGGCCGACCCCGACCGGGTGCTGCGCGAGATCCTCGCCGCCACCCGGCCGGGCGGAATGATGGCGGTCGTCGAGATGGCCGAACCCGTGAGTTTCCTGCCGCACGACGTCGGATTCGGGCAACCCGGCCTGGAAGCGCGCTGCCTCGACGCCCTCGCCGAGGAACATGCCCATTCGGTCCCCGAACTCGGAGCGGACTGGTCAGCGCGGCTGGCGGCGGTCGGCTTCACCGAAGTCAGGGAGCGGGTGTTTCCCATCGAGCTGGACCCGCCGCATCCGCCCAGCACCGCCCGCTACGCACAGCTGTGGCTGCGGCGGCTGCGCTCGGGCCTTGCGGACCAGCTCGCTCAAGTTGACCTGGACGCGCTCACCACACTGATCGACGGCAACGGCCCCGAGTCCCTGCAGCAGCGCGAGGACCTTCAGGTTCGCGGAGCCAGGACCGTCACGCTGGCCCGGCGCCCCTGACGCGCGGCCGCGATCGTCATCCTCAGGCAGCGAGGGCGGCCACCGCGTCGCGGAACACGACCGCATGTCGATCGACGTGCTCGTCGGTCGTGTCCGGGCAGATCAGGGCCATGTTGTGGAACGGCGTGAGCAGGAATCCGCGGTTGGCCAGGTAGAGGTGCAGGTAGTCGTCGAGCTCGTCGTCCTGCGCGCGATGCGACTCGGTCCCGGTTCGCGGTGCCGGGTCGGCGAAGCGGTACTCCGAACGGGCACCGACCTCGGACACGCTCCACGGCAGGCCGAACTCGGCGATCGTCTTGCGAACCGCGCCGGCGAACCGTCCGGAGCGAGCGATCATCTGCTCGAAGTTCGCGGCGGTGAGCACGTGCTCCAGCGTGGCGCGGGCGGCGGCCATCGACAGCGGGTTCCCGGCCAGGGTTCCCCCCACGCCGCCCATGTCGACCAGGTCGAGATCGGCGCGACCGAGGACGCGCTCGGCCAGCGCGGCCGTCATTCCGTAGGCACCGATCGGCACTCCTCCGCCGATCGACTTGCCCAGCGTGAGGATGTCGGGATCGAGTCCCCAGGCGCGCGTGCAGCCGCCGGGCCCGGCAGAGAACGTGTGCGTCTCGTCGATGACGAGCAGCGCGCCGTGCTCCCGCGTCAGCTCACGCACCCGGTCGTGGTACCCGGGATCGGGCAACACGATGCCGATGTTGGTGAGCGCCGGTTCCATCACGACGGCAGCGACGTCGCCGCACTCCAACTGCCGGGCCAGCCCCTCGACGTCGTTGAACTCCGCCGCCCGGCTGGTCCACGTCACGTCCACCGGCGCCCCGACGTTACCTTCGCGCGCCGTTCCGGACCCGTCGGGCGCGGTGACGATGAGCGACTCGTCGACCGTGCCGTGGTAGCAGTAGCTGTTGAACAAGACCTTCGGCCGTCCCGTGACAGCGCGGGCGATCCGGATGGCCCAGCGATTGGCGTCCGTCGCGGTCAGCGAGAAGCTCCACCGCTCGACGCCGAACCGTTCGGCCAGCTCGGCGGCGACCCACTCCGCGTCCTCGGTCGGCATCATCGTCGTCACGCCGCCGACCTCCCGCAGCTGACGGACGACCGCGTCGACCATCGCCGAAGGTGCGTGGCCCGCCATGGCCCCGGTGTCACCCAGGCAGAAGTCGACGTACTCGTGCCCGTCGATGTCGCGCACCGTGGCACCGGTGGCACCGGCGAAGTACAGCGGGAACGCACCCGCGCGCTTGTTCATCCAGGTCATCGGGACGCGACCGAACAGGTGATCGGCAGCCCCGAATGCAGCTGCCGAGCGGGGGTGGTCGTTGACATAGCGGGTGCGTTCCTCGCCCAGCAGTTCGTCCAGTCGTCGTCGGTCGATCCTCACGCCTGCTCCTTCTCGCTGGGTGATACCTCGGGTTGGTCGGCCGGCGCGCGCGCCAGCTCGCCCAGCAGCGCGGCGAACTCGTGGACGTCCGCCTCGGTGGTGTCGAAGCTGGTCATCAGGCGCACCTCACCGCGCTGTTCGTCCCAGACCTGGAACGCGAACCGCTCGCGCAGCGTGGGCAGCACGCGTGCCGGTAGCACGGCGAACACGGCATTGGCCTGGACGGCCTGCGTGATCGACACCTCGGGCAGCCCGCGCAGTCGCCGGTGCAGCAGGTCGGCCATCGCGTTGGCGTTCCGGGCGCTGCGTTGCCACAGGTCACCGTCCAGCAGCGCCGAGAACTGCGCTGCGACGAAGCGCATCTTGGCCCCCAGCTGCGTCGAGTACTTGCGGACGTACTCGATGCCGGGCGCGGCGCTCGGGTCGAGGACGACGATGAGCTCGCCGAAGAGCAGCCCGTTCTTCGTTCCGCCGAAGGACAGCACATCCACTCCGACGTCGGTGGTGATCGCGGCCAGTGGCACGCCGAGGTGCGTTGCCGCGTTGGCCAGCCGGGCACCGTCGAGGTACACCGACAGGCCCAGCGCGTGCGCGTGCTCGCACAGCGCGGCCAGCTCGCCGGCGGAGTAGACGGTGCCGAGCTCGGTGCTCTGGGTGACAGCGACGACCTCCGGCCGCGCGCGGTGCACGTCGTCGAAGCCGTAGGCCTCCCGGTCCACGAGCTCGGGCGTCAGCTTGCCGTCCGGCGCCACGACGGTGAGCAGCTTCAGGCCGCCGACCTTCTCCGGCGCGCCGCACTCGTCGTAGGCGGCATGGGCGCTCGCGGCACAGATGGCCGCGCCCCAGCGGCTGCACATCGCCTGCAGCGCAACGACGTTCGCGCCGGTGCCGTTGAACACCGGGTAGGCGGTAGCGGTCGAACCGAACTGCCCGCGGATCAGCTGCTGCAGCGCGGCGGTGTACGGGTCGTCGCCGTAACTGGCGACGTGCCCGACGTTCGCGGCAGCGATCGCGGCGAGCACCTCGGGGTGCGCGCCGGAGCAGTTGTCGCTGGCGAAGCCACGCTCGGCGGTGCTCATCTACGGGGTGAACGTTCGTGAGTAGGCGCACCCGTCGCGCTCGAGCACGACGACCTGTCCCTCGACGGTCGCCACACCGGTCAGTCGCTCGGGCCGCCAGGCGTCCGAGCCGATCCGGAACGTCGCCTCGCCCACCGGTACCAGCTCCTCGTCCGACGTGGGCGCCTCGACGCCGCCGGAGGCAATGAGGAACAGCCGGCCCGAGCGCTGCACGATCCGCAGGTTGCTGAACCACGGGCTGTGCGAGCGGTAATGGCCGACGTAGGCACGGAAGCGGTCGGTCTCCTCCCCCTGCCCCTCCCGGTGCAGGTAGTTGGCGCGGACCTGCGGATGGTCGGTGGCCAGGCGGCCGTAGCCGTCCCGGAAGAGCCGACCGGTCACTGCGCCGGACCGGACCAGCGCGTGCGCCTGCTCCGCAACGACGTCCAGCGGTACCTCATCGCCGAGGTCGCCGGTGCCGCGGAGGTCCAGCAGCGCCGGCACGTCGGCGGCGGTCACGGCCGGGTCGAAGGACGGCACCGGGTCGAACGGCTCGCCGCGCAGCGCCGAGGACACCAGCCGGTGCGCGAGGCGGGTGAGCAGGTGCGCGGCCAGGCAGTCCCCGTCCGCATTGGTCAGGGTGCCGACCGCCAGGCCCTCATCGGGGTCGGCCAGTACGAAGCTGGAGTAGCCGACCATGCCGCCCCCGTGGGTCAGGCAGCGCGCGCCGCGGATGGTCTCGACGTTCAGGCCGAGCCCGTACCTGCTGTGCGTCACCGGGTATCCCGGATGCTGCAGCGCGATGTCCTCGCCGGCGGGCGCCAGCGTGGTCGCGATCCGGCCCAGGGCAGCCGTCGACACGATCTGCCGGCCGTCGACGATGCCGTCGCTCACCAGCAGTCGCAGGAACTGGCCGAGGCCGGCGGCGTCCAGCGCGACGTTGCCGTCGGCAGCCGCGACCTCGAACCAGGTGGCGGGCGCCAGCGGATCCCCGGGCAGCCACGGCCGGTCGTCGTGGGCCGGACCGTAGCCGACCGCGAACCGGTCCCGGTCGCGGTGACGGATCCGGGCCAACGAACCGGACATCTCCAGCGGGGCGAGGACGCGCTTCTCGAGCATCGTCCAGTGCGGCATCCCGGCGACGGCCTGCACCACGAGGCCCAGCAGCAGGTACCCGGCGTTCGAGTAGTGGAAGTGGCGGCCGGGCTCAGTGGCGCAGCACCGCCGCAGCGTCCACACCTGAGCGACGTCGTCGGGCAGCGCATCGCCGCCGCTCACCAGCCCGGCGGTGTGGTTGAGCAGCTGATCGATCGTGATCTGCTGCGTGTACGGACCGACGTCCACCCACGGCAGGTGATCGACGAGCCGGTCGTCCAGTCGCATCCGGCCGGCATCGACCAGCTGGTTGACCAGGAGCGAGGTCATCGCCTTGCTGATCGAGCCGATCTCGAACAGGTGCTGCTCGGTGACCGGCACGTCGCGGGCGAGGTCGGCCCGGCCGAACGGGATCGTCAGCAGCCGCCGGTCGCGGTCACACACCACCACCACGCCACCGGGCACGGGTTGCCAGCGCTGCAGGTCGACCGCAGCCCGGGCGACCAGGTCTGCGGCGGCGGCGAGCTGGTCAGCCGTCATGACGCCCTATCCTTCACCGCAGGGTCCAGGAGCAGCTCGCGGGTCAGCAGGTCGTCGTACGTCTCCCGACGGATCGCAAGCCGCGCAGAACCGTTGCCGCAGAACACGACGGCCGGGCGGCAGGCGCCGTTGTAGTTGTTGGCCATCGTGTAGCAGTACGCGCCGGTGACCGGCACCGCGAGCAGGTCACCGACCCGCGCGCGCACCAGCGACGTGTCGCGCACCAGGGTGTCGCCGGACTCGCAGTGCCGCCCGACCACGTCGCACGTCTCGCGCTCGCCGTCGCGGTCGATGATCGCCGGCTCGAACGGCTGCCCGTACAGCGCGACCTCCAGGTTGTCGCCCATCCCGCCGTCGACCGCGACGTGCACGCGGGTCCCGCGCTTGACGGTGACCACCCGATACACGGTGAGCTGGCTCCGGGCGATGATCGAGCGGCCGGGCTCGACCAGCAGCTCGACGTCCTGGCCCAGGTGGCGGTGCACCGCGCCGACGACCCGGTCGGCGTACTCCTCGACGTCCACGGCACGATCGGTGTTGACGTGCCGCACGCCGAGCCCGCCACCGAGGTCGTAGACGCCGAAGCGCTCCAGCCGGCTCAGCGCCTCGACCTCGGCCACGAACTGCTCGACGTCCAGGATCTGCGAGCCGATGTGCGCGTGCAGGCCCTGCAGGTCAAGCAACGGTTCGTGCCGGATCCGGGCGATGACGTCGGCGATCTGCCCGGACGGGACGCCGAACTTCGACGCGTCGTGCCCGGTCATCATCGCGGTGTGGGTGGAGGCGCTGACCTGCGGGCTCGCGCGCAGGAGTACGGGAACGACCCGGTCGGCGAGCCGGGCGATGCGCTCGACATCGTCGAGGTTGTCGATCACGATGAACCGGACGCCGGCGTCCAGCGCCACCTGCACATCCAGGTCGGTCTTGGCGTTGCCGTGGAACACCATCGTCGCCGGGTCGGCACCGCCGGCCCGCGCGATCACCAGCTCCCCGGCGGCGGCGACGTCGAGGCCGCAGCCCTCGCTGGCGATCAGGCCGAGCACAGCTGCCGACGGGTAGGCCTTGGACGCGAACAGCACCGTGCTGCGCGGATGGCGGTCGGACAGCGCGGCGCGGTATCGGCGGACGTGGGATCGCAGCGCGGGCTCGTCCAGGACGAACAGCGGCGTGCCGAACTGCTCGACCAGGTCCGCGACCGCGCAGCCGCCGACGACCAGTCGCCCGGCCTCGTCGAGGTGGCTGCCCTCGGGGTAGAGGGACAGGTCCGGGATGCCCGTCATACCGTCGCCGTCACCTTGGTCAGTCCCGCCGGCGCGTCGGGGTCCAGGCCGCGGGCCCGCGCCCACGCCGACGCGAGTTGCTGGCCGCGCACGATCACCGCGACGCCCTGCAGCAGCTCGGGAAGGTCGGGGGCGAGCGGCAGGTCGGACCGGGGGTCGGGCGTGCAGGTGGCCACGTCGGCGCCGGTGTCGCGGACCCGCTGCCACAGCGCCGGCTCGGGATCGGCCGGGCCGCCGGTCGCGACGGCCAGGACCGGGGTACGGCTCGACAGTGCGGCGATCGGGCCGTGCACCAGGTCCGCGGACGAGATGCCCTGCGCGAACACGCCCGTCGTCTCCCTGATCTTGATCGCGACCTCCAGGATCGCACCGTAGGCCAGGCCGCGGCCGACTACCTGCAGGGTGTTCCTGCGTCGCCAGCGCTCGGCCAGCCGACGCGGCGCGCCGTCGTCGAGCACGAGCGCCCCGACTGCCGCCGGTACCCGATCCAGTTCGCGCCGGGTCACGATCGGGCCGTTGCCGCACACCGCTGCAAGCGCCGCCGCGACTGCGAGCACCAGCACCAGCTGAGCGGTCACGGTCTTGGTCGCCGGCACTGCGCGTTCGGGTCCCGCGCCGAGCGCGAGGGTGAGATCGGCAGCATCGGCCAGCGCACTTGCCGGGTCGTTCGTGATCGCCAGCAGCCGCGAGCCGGCCCCGCGCAGGCCGGTCGCCGCGTGCACGATCTCGGGCACCTCGCCGGACTGGCTGAGCGCCACGATCAGGTGATCGGCCAACCCCGCGCGCGGCCCGTAGCGCGTCCGCAGGCTGGGTGCGGCCAGGCTCACCGGCAGCTCCGTCCCGAGCTCCGCTGCGTAACGGCCGAGCACCGCGACGTTGTCGGACGAGCCGCGGGCGACGAACACGATCCCCCGGAGCTGTGCCGGCAGCACCTCCCGAATCCGGCACTGGTTCTCGTCCCAGCCGGCGATCAACCGGGCCAGCACCGCGGGCTGCTCGGCGAGCTCGTGCTGCATCGCGCCGCCGGTCATCGCCGCCCCCGGCCCGGTCCGTGACCGCTCGCGATGCGCGCCGCGTCGTGGATCGCGAACAGCTCGTCCCAGCTCTCGCGCCGCCGCGGGTCCGGCGTGCGGATCTGTGCGGGGCCGTGCGAGCCGAACCCGCCCATGCCAACGGTCGCCGCTGCCAGCAGGGCGGCGCCGACGGCCGAGTGCGCCGTCTCGGTAGGGTCGAACCGGACCCTCCGACCGGAGGCGTCGGCGAGGTCCTGCGCGAACCGACCCGCCATGGCCCGCCCGCCGGCCAGCACGTCGCTCTCGCCGCCGAGCACGCGCAGGCAGCGGACCGACTCGAGCACGATGCCGGTCAGCAGCGCACGGGCCAGGTCCTGCCGTCCGTGTCGCACGTTCAGTCCGAGCACGGCGCCGCTGAGATCGGCATCCCACAGCGCACCCTGTTCACCGGGCGCCAGGTACGGCAGGAAGGTCGGCTGACCCGGTTCGGCGGGCTGCGCCGCGAGCTCGGCGAGCTCGCTCGCCCCGCCGGCCAGCCCGAACAGGCCGGCCAGCCAGCTCATCGCGGTGCCGGTGGCCAGCAGGTCCAGCTCGGCCGCGTAGCTGCCGTCCGCCGTCGGCGTGAGCAGGTACCGGTGCTCGGGGTCGAGCGTGATCTCGTCGCGACAGGCGAGCACCACGGTGCTGGTCCCGCACAGGTACGCGACGTCACCGGCCCGGTCCGCGCCGACCGCCTTCGCGGCCAGGACGGAGTCAGCCGCACCGAGCACGACGGGCAGCCGCGCGGGCAGGCCGAGGTGCGTAGCGACGTCGGAGGACAGCGGGGTGATCGTGCTCGACGGCATGACCGGCGGCAGGGTCCACACGTTGCCGATCGTGCCGTCCCACCGTCCCGCCGCGAGGTCGTAACAGCCGTATCCGGCCGCCGTACTCGGATCGGTCAGCAGCTCGCCGGTCAGCTGCCGGTGCAGGTAGTCCTTCGCCCCGGCCACGACCCGCACCCGGGCGCCCGCCGCCGGGTCCCGCTCGGACAGTGCCGCCGCCATAGGCAGCAGGTAGCGACCGTCGACCCACTGGCCGGTGCGGCGGTACAGCTCGTCGGCGCCGATGCGGCTGCGCAGCCGCTCGCCGGCTGCTTCGCCGCGCGCGTCCTGCCAGGTGATCGCCGCCGTGACCGGTTCGTGCTGATCGTCCAGGGCGACGAGCGTGGGCAGCATCGCCGACAGCCCGAGCCCGATCCAGTCCCGCGTGGGCGCCAGGGTGGCGAGCTCGGCCAGCACGGCACCGGTAGCCCGCCACCAGTCGGCCGGATCCTGCTCCGCGACGCCGGCGCCCGACCGCGACGTCGGGTATTCGCGGCGAGCCCGTGCGAGCACCCGGCCCTGCGCGTCGACCGCAGCGGCCTTGACCGAGGACGTTCCGAGGTCCAGGCCGACGACGACCGACCTATCGTTCACCGCGCCTGCCGTTCACGAACGGCGCACGACAGCGGTGAGGGCGTCGGCGGCCACGTCGAGGGTTCGGTCGATGTCGGCGTCGGTGTGCACGAGGGACACGAACAGATTCTCGAACTGGAGCGGGTGGAACAGCACGCCGCGCAGCAGCATCTCCTGGTACCAGCGGGTGAACATCGCCTCGTCGGCGTACGCCGCCGCATCGCGCCAGTTCCGTATCGGCCGATCGGCGAACCAGAGCTGGAACACCGTGCCCAGACCTGCCACATAGGCGTCGATGCCGCGCTCCTGCGTTAGGTCGCGCAGACCCGCGGCCAGCCGGTCGCCGAGGGCCCGCTGCCGCTCGTACAGGCCGGGCTCAGCGAGGACGTCCATCGTCGCGGACACCGCGGCGCACTGCACGACGTTCGCGTTGTAGGTGCCCGAGTGCGAGTAGCGGCCTTCGGCGATCATGCGCATCGCGTCCAGACTGCCACCGACGGCGGCGACCGGGAACCCGCCGCCCAGGCCCTTGGCCAGGGTGGTCAGGTCCGGGGTGACGCCGAAGTACTCCTGAGCGCCGCCGCGGGCGAACCGGAACCCCGTGATGACCTCGTCGAAGATCAGCAACGCCCCGTACTCGCGCGTCGTCTCGCGCAGCAGCTCCAGGTAACCGGGCTCGGGCAGGATGCAGCCGGTATTGAACACCGCGGCCTCGGTGATCACCGCCGCCACCTGCGACCCGCGCTCGCGCATCAGCCGCGCGAAGCTGTCCGGATCGTTCCAGGTGAGCACGACCAGCGTGTCCTCCAGCTCGGACGGCACGCCCGGTCCGGAGGCAACCGGCCGCGGCCGGTCCGCCGGTCCGGCAAGGGCCGGATCGACGTGGTTGGACCAGTACACGACGTCCTGCCAGCCGTGGTAGTGACCCTCGAAGCGCACGATCAGCCGCCGCCCGGTGCTGGCGCGAGCGAGCCGCACCGCGGTGCCGACGGCCTCCGAGCCGGAGTTGGTGAACCGGACCTGGTCGATACCGGGGACCGCGTCGACCACCTTCTCCGCGGCCTCGATCTCCAGCTCGTAGGGCAGACCGAAGCAGGTGCCGAGCTCGCCGATCGCGTCCGCCACCGCCTTCGTGACGACGGGGTGGCGGTGGCCGAGGATCATCGGACCCAGCCCCAGCAGGTAGTCGATGTACTCGTTGCCGTCCACGTCACGCAGCCGGGATCCGGTGCCGTCGGTGATGAACGGCGGGTACGGGCTCCACCCGAAGCCGACCGTTCGTGCGCTGCTGCCGGCACCGCCCGGGATCACCTGGCTGGCGCGGTCGAAGAGCTTGCCGGACACGGCGGTCCGCCGCCGGTACTCCTCGTCAAAGTTCATCTCGATCTCCGCGTTGTTCGCCGATCCCTTCAGTCTACATACTCTGTATATTGACTACAACGGTTCGGCTTCCCGCAGGAGCAACTCGAGCAGGGCGCGCACCGGAGACCCGGTGGCCCCGCGGGTCCACGGGGCGAGGTCACCGTCCAGGTACGCGGTCGAGCCGTTGTCGATGTGCACCCAGGGCACGCCGTCGGCGAAGGTACTCAGGTAGGTCGCGGCCATCTGGCCGGTGTCCGCGACGTCGCGCGCGCAGTTGCTCAGGTCGGCCACCGGCGAGGCGAGCAGCGTCCGGTACTGCGGCCGCAGCGGCAGGTGCCAGCCCGGCTCTCCGGCCACCTCACCGGCATCGAGCAGTTCTCGCAGCAGGTCCGGCGCGTTGGTCCAGGCGCCCCACAGCAGGTGGCCAACTCCTCCGCCGTCGGTCAGCGTGCCGACGTCGATGAGCGCCGCCGGCCGAGCGGCGGCCAGGTAGGCGATCGCGTCCGCGAGCACCAGTCGGCCCTCGCTGTCGGTGTCCACGACCTCGGTCGTGCGGCCGTCGGGATGGCGTACCACGTCGCCCGGCCGCATCGCGCCGGTTCCGGGCATGTTCTCCGCGAGCGGCAGGATCGCCCGGACGGGGCGGCGACCGCCGAGCGCTGCCGCAGCGCACACCGCGCCCGCAACGGCGGCCGCGCCGGCCATGTCGGACTTCATCCAGCCGATCTCGGCCGGGTCCCGCTTGAGGTTGATGCCGCCCGAGTCGAACGTGATGCCCTTGCCGGCCAAGGCGATCGGTGGCCCGCCGGCGCCGCGATGGACCAGTTCGACCACGGCCGGCCGGTTGGGGCTCCCCGCGCCGACCGCGAGGGTGGCCCCGAAGCCGCGGGCAGTCATCGTGCGGGCCGACCAGACGCGCGCGCTTGCGCCGTGCGCGGCGGCGCGGGATCGGATCTCCTCGGCCAGCTCGGCCGGGGTCAGCTCGGCGGCCGGGCGCTCGACGAGTTCGCGAACCCACGAGCTGGCGTTCCCGGCAGCCAGGCCCAGCCGCAGGCCCTCGCGAAGCATCGGCGAGCGGGCCTTGTCCTCGCGCCCCAGCAGCAACGTGATCGCCTCCGGTGCGCGCTCGCGCGCGTCTACGGACCCAGGGCGTGGATACCGGTAGCTGCCGAGCAGCAGGCCCTCGACCACCGCGCGGACGGACCTGCCGCGATCGATGCCCTCCTGGGCCAGCGTCGTCGCGAGCCGCCGGTAGCCGCGCGCAGCCCGTGCCAGCGCCATCGCGGCCAGGCGGAGCCGGTCGGCGTCGACCGCGTCCGGCGCGCCGAGCCCGACGGCCAGGAGCACGGGCTGCCGGTCGGACCCGGACAGGACCGCGGCGAGATCCCCCACCTCGCCGCGGAACCCTGGGTCCCTCCCTGCGGCACCGAGCAGGTCCACGCCGAATGCCCTCGCACACTCGGCGACCCCGGCGCCGGCGCTCAGCCGGCCGCCTGCCCCGAACACCGCGATGGCGACAGCGTCGACGCGCTCCCGCCCGACCGCTCGCTCGGACAGGCGCACGGCGGGCACGGCCTCACCCGACCTGATGCACGTCGAGCAGCGTGTCGATCGACATGTTGTTCACGGAGCCGAGCAGCGGGGACATCTCGAACCCGGTCCACTTCGACGTGTGCGCCTCGATAATGTCCGGGTAGTTCAGGACGATGTACGGGCGGTCGTTGTACGCGATCTGCTGCATCTGGTTCACCACGGCCTGCCGCTGCGACCGGTCGACCAGCGTGCTCTGCTTGGCGTACAGGGCATCGAACGTGTGGTTGCAGTAGCCGCTGTCGCTGTTGTTACCCCACTGCGCGCACGTCATGTCGCCCAGGATGTTCTGCGGATCCGGCGGCAGCACCCAGTCCCACATAGCCAGGTCGAAGTCCTGGTACAGGTTGTTCGAGCCGGCGATGGCGGTCTGCGCCGCCGTGGGATCCATCTTCTGCTCGTTCAGCTCGATGCCGATCTGCTGGAAGCTGTTCTTGATGATCTGGAAGGTCCGGTCCCCCGAACCGTTGATCTCGGTCGGGAACACGAGGTGGTAGGACATCCGGTGCCCGTCGGCTACCCGCACGCCGTCCGACCCCTTGGCATAACCGGCGGCATCGAGCAGCGCGTTCGCCTTGGCCAGGTCATAGGGCAGCGGCTGGATCGATGAGTCGTTCCAACCCGACGCCGGAGCGACTACGCTCGCGCCCGGCTTGGCGAAGCCCAGCCACGCGGTGTCGATGATCTGCTGACGGTCGATCGCGTACTCCATCGCCTTGCGCACGTCGGGGTTGAGCAGTTCCCGGTTGTGCTTCTTCTTCGGGTTCGTGTTGATGATGAAGTCCATGAAGGTCAGGCTTGGTGCCGTCAGCACGTCCATGCCGGCCGACTTCAGGCTCGCGACGACGGTCGGCGGGGTGTGCTCGCCGATCATGTCCAGTTGATTGGCCTTGAGCGAGGCCACCATCGCATCGTCAGTAGCAAACATCTGCAGGCCGAAGCCGTCGATGTGCGGCTTCTGCCCCCACCAGTTCGGATTGCGGTGGAACAGGGCGATCTGGTTGACCTGGTACTTGATCAGCATGAACGGGCCACCGGACACCATCGGCGTGCTGTCGTTCTGGAATGTCTTGATCTTGCTGCCGTTGCCCGTGGCCAGCGGCGCCCACACCTGCTGGGGCAGGATGTGCACGCCCTGCATCTGGGCGAGCACGTTGGCCGTCGGCGCGCTGTAGGTGAGCACGAGCGTGTTCGCATCGGGCGCGACGGCGGTCTTCAGGTTGGCCACCAGCCCGCCGAGCACGCCGGTGGGTCCGTTCTGGAACTTGATCATCATCGTCAGTGTGAAGGCCGCATCCCTGGCGGTAAGGGGTTTGCCGTCCGACCACTTCGCGTTCGGGACGGTGTGGAAGGTCCAGGTCTTACCGTCCGCCGAGGTCTCCCACTTGGTCGCGAAGGACGGCACGAGTTCGACTTTCGCGTTGTACTGGACGAGATGGGGATAGACGTACTGGTACGTCACCGAGCTGTAGTCCGACTGCGACACGAACGGGTTCAACGAGTCGATCGGCGTGCTGATGCCGATCCGGAGCACGCCGCCCGGCTCGGCCGCGGTATGCGAACTGGAGCACCCGCTCGCGATCAGGGCCAGTGCGGCAACGGCAAGAACCGCTCCCCGGAATCGTCCCACCATTGCGGCCTCCGTCGAGTCTCGCGTACGTCTGCCCGGTAGCCGGTGCAGAATGGCTGGAACTGCCGTCGAGACAGGCTGGGCAAACTCAGTCTGCTCAGTATACTGTTTACTGTCAAGCGATCACGATCGACGCTATGACGGAGAAGGGTTCGCGATGCGGGGAAGCGGATACGTGGTACGCCGGATCCTGTTCGCGATCGTCACGATCTACGTAGCGCTCACCTTGAACTTCATCCTCTTCCGCGTGCTGCCGGGCAACGCAGTCACCAGAATCTCCCGCGTACCGAACGCAACCCCCGGACTCAAGCACACGCTGGAGGCCCAGTTCGGCCTGGACCGGCCCCTGTGGGCCCAGTACGGGCGCTACCTCGACCAGTTGGCACACGGAAACCTGGGCGTCAGCTACGTAAACCAGCGCTCGGTGTCGGCGAACCTGCGCGATGCGCTGGCCAACACCCTGCCGATGGTCACCATCGGGACCGTGCTCGCCCTGCTGATCGGCATCGCGTTCGGCGTGCTGTCCGCCGTAAGACGCGGGACGGTCACCGATCACGCCAGCACCAACCTCGCGGTGCTCTTCTACGCCTTCCCGACGCAGTTCCTCGGCCTGATGCTCCTCATGCTCAGCGCCGGCGCGCTCCCGACGGCGGGCATGAGCGATCCGTTCGCGATCAACCCGTCCGGGTGGAGCCACCTGGTCGACCTCGCCAAGCACATGATCCTTCCGGTCGCGACCCTCGTGCTGACCCTGTATGCAGAGAATGCGCTGATCGTCCGCTCGGCCATGCTGGAGACGCTCGGCGAGGACTACATCCTGACCGCGCGGGCCAAAGGTGTCCCGCGACGGCGGATCATCCGCTCGTACGCGCTACGCAACGCGATGCTGCCGACCATCACGCTCGTCGCGCTCTCGCTCGGCTCGGTGGTCACCGGCGCGATCCTGATCGAGGTCATCTTCTCCTGGCCGGGCATCGGCCGGGCCCTCTACAGCGCGGTACTCGCGCGGGACTACCCGATGCTGCAGGGCGGGTTCCTGGTCATCACGATCAGCGTGATCGTGCTGAACCTGGCCGCCGACCTGCTGTACTCCAAGCTCGATCCGCGAATCACGAACTGAAGGGATGGCGATGAGCAGCTCGCTCACCGGCGTGGTCCCGGTCGACCCGGACGTGGAACTGGAGTCCGGGCTGTGGCACACCCTCAAGTCCGTGCTGCTGCAGCGCAGCGCCCTGACCGGCCTGGTGATCGTCGGGCTGTTCGTGCTCAGCGCCGCGCTGTCCTCGGTGATCTCGCCCTACAGCGTCTCCAGCCGCAGCTGTGCAGTGTTCGCACCTCCGTCCGGGTCGCACTGGCTCGGCTGTGACGACGGCGGCATCGACGTGCTCAGCCTGGTGCTGCACGGGGGCGCGGTGTCCATGCTCGTCGGACTGTTCGCCACCATCATCGCGATGGTCGTCGGCGCCGGGTTCGGGATCCTGTCGGGCTACTTCGGCGGCTGGGTGGACGTCGTGCTGATGCGGATCACCGACTACTTCCTGGTCATCCCGCAGATCGTCCTGATGATCGTGATCGCCGCAGTCTGGGGGCCCAGCCTCACCCACGTCATCATCGTCATCGGCGCCCTGATGTGGACGGGCACCGCCCGCGTGATCCGGGCCCAGGTGATGAGCGTGCGGCAGCGTGTGTACGTCAAGCGGGTCGAGGCGCTCGGCGCCAGTCACCTGCGGATCATCGTGCGGCACATCATCCCTCAGGTCGGGCCGCTGCTCGTCGCCAACGCCGTGCTGGCCATCACGGTCGCAATCTTCAACGAGACCGCGCTGGCCTTCCTTGGCCTGTCCGACCCCACCGCGATCACCTGGGGGACGATCATGGAGCACGCCTTCGACCGCGCGGCGACCAGCGCGGGAGCATGGTGGGCGATCGCGCCGGCCGGCATCGCGGTGGCCCTGTTCATCGTCGGCTGCTACCTGATCGGCCGCTCGATAGAGGACGCGCTCAACCCGCGGCTCAAGGTGTCCTACCTCTCGCCGCACAGCTGGAAGATGCGCCCACTCGTCGGTCGTGGGCCGGACGCGATCTGATGACATCGAGTCCGCCGGTCGCACCGGTCCTCGCCATCGAGGACCTGCACGTCTGGTTCGACACCGGCTCCACCCGCCGGCGCCGGCGCGAGGTGCACACCCTCAAGGGTGTCGACGTCAGCGTCGAGCCCGGCGAACGTCTCGGTCTCGTCGGCGAGTCCGGCTGCGGCAAGACCACGACGATCCTGGCCGCCATGGGGCTGCTGCCCGCTTCGGCCTCGGTGTCCGGACGCGTGCTGCTCAACGGCCAGGACCTGCTGGCGCAGGGTGAGCGGTCGGTCATGCCGCATCGTTGGACGGATCTGGCGATGGTGTTCCAGGGGGCGATGAACGCGTTCAACCCGGTGCACACGGTGGGCTGGCAGATCGCCGAGGCGCTGCGCCTGCACCGCGGCGGGAGCCGGGCCGAGATCGCGGACCGCGTGCGCGAGCTGCTGACCATGGTCGGCATCGCGCCCGAGCGCGGCGCCGACTACCCGCACGAGTTCTCCGGCGGCATGCGGCAGCGTGCAGTGATCGCCATGGCACTGGCCTGCGACCCGAAGGTGCTCCTCGCCGACGAGCCGACCACAGCGCTCGACGTGGTCATCCAGGACCAGATCCTGACCCTGCTCACCAAGCTCTGCGACGAGCTGGATCTGGCGCTGATCCTGGTTACCCACGATCTCGGGGTGATAGCCCAGACGTGTGAACGGGCCGCCGTCATGCTGGACGGCGAGATCGTCGAGCAGGGCCCGGTCGAGCAGCTCTACCGTCACCCGACACACCCCTACACGCGGCAACTGTTCGAGGCGACGCCCGACCTGAGGGCGACCTCGCGCGCCGACCCGGTGTCCGCGCCGGCGCGTCCGCCGCTGCTCGAGGTGAGCGACCTGCGGGTCGCGTACCCGGGCCGCCGCAGCGCGCTGGAGACGATCCGGCGGCGACCCGCCGAGGGCGCGACCGCGGTCGACGGCATCTCGCTGCGGGTCGAGCGCGGCGAGATGGTCGCCCTGGTCGGTCAGTCAGGCTGCGGGAAGACGAGCACCGTGCAGAGCATCCTCGGCATGGTCGACGTCAGCGGCGGGGCGATCAGGCTGGACGGCCAGGACACCGCCGGGCTGAACCGCCGGCGGCTCCACCAACTGCGCAGGCGGGTTCAGATGATCTATCAGGACCCCTACGAGTCCCTGGACGGCCGATTCCGCGTCCGGCAGACGCTGGAGGAGCCGCTGCGCATCCACCATGTCGGCGCTACCCGGCAGCAACGCACTGACATCATCACCGACGCGCTGGAACGGGTCGGTCTCAGGCCGGCCGCGCGCTATCTCGGCCGCTACCCGCACGAGCTGTCCGGAGGTCAGCGCCAACGCGTGTCGATCGCCGCGTGCCTGGTGCTGCAACCTGAACTGCTGCTGGCCGACGAACCGGTGTCCATGCTGGACGTCTCGCTGCGCCGCGGAGTTCTCGAACTGCTCAATACGCTGCGCAAGGACGCCTCGCTCGGCATCCTGATGATCACGCACGACCTGTCGACGGCGGCTACCTACGCCGACCGGATCGCGGTCATGCGCGAGGGACGGATCGTCGAGCAGGGACCGGCGTGGCAGATCGTGAACGAGCCGGCGGACGCGTACACCAAGACCCTGCTGGCCAGCGTGCCGAACCCCGATCCGCGCATTCGCGTGCGCCGTTAGGGACGGCGCCGGCGCCCTGACCGGGTAGGCGCGGCGCCGCCCGCGACTGCCAGTGGGCGCACCAGCCAGTCCCCCAGCCCGTGCGGCTGCAGCAGTTGACGGTTGCTGCCACCCGCACTGTAGAAGATGAAGTCAGTGGCCCGGTACGTCTGCTCGTAGCAGTCGAACGCCGTGCCGTCGGTGTCGAAGCTGACGCCCCGGATCCGCACCACCTGATCGCCACGTGCGAGTTCGAGCGCCGCCCGCTCGGCCGATGCCGGGCGGTCCACCTCGATCGCCTGCTCGACATGGTCATCCCGCAGGCCGTAGTGCTCGGCGAGGTAGGTGTAGAGGGACTTGCCGGCGCGCAGGTACCGCTCGTCCAGGGCGGGTACCCGGCTGAGGGGCAGCACGGCACGCTCCAGGATCGCCGCGGAGCCGCCGACCCGGCGCAGCCGGCGCACCTCCCACACCGGCTCGCCCGCACCGATCGACAGCGCACGCGCGATGTTCTCGCTGGTGGTGCCGACGGCGATGCCCAGCAGCTCGGTCCGTACCTTCGGCTTGGAGCTTCCGTCGACGAGTGAGGCGAGCAGCTCGCCGGTACGGCCCGGCTCGGTGACGATCCGGCCGTGCCCCACGAACGTGCCGACGCCCTGGTGTCGCGAGACCTTCCCCTCGCGCTCGAGCTCCTCCAGACCGCGCCGCACCGAGATCATGCTCACCCCGGTCAGCTGCGCGAGCTCGGGCGCGCTGGGCAACCGATCGCCCGCCTTCATCCCGTTGTCGGCGACCAGCGCGACGACGTAGTCGTAGACCTTCTGATAGCGCAGCCGCCGCGGCGAACCGCTGTCCTGGCCCAGGTCTGTTCGATCCACCGACCCAGCTTAGTTCAAGAGGACATAATGGGTATGCCCATCGGCGTAGCGATCGCTGGTTAGTGGCCCAGGCAGCTGCGTCGATCAGCGGACCAGCCCGCGTCGACGATCGAGTTCGTGGCCCGGCTTCCTCAGTCACCGGCTGCATCCCTCGCTCTCGCCCGAGGCCCGCTTCCGATTCGTGAACTACGTGCACTGGGACACCGTCGAGCATTGGCAGGCCGCGCACGGCGAAGGCTTTCGCCGTTTGGTGAGCCAGCCCGGTTGGGACGGGTTCACCTCGACCCACGCGCTCTACGAAGTCGTGCACGAAGTGAGCGCCGGCTCGGCGAACTCGCTGGCATCGGGCGGCTAGTTCACGGTGCTCTGCGCCGGCTGCGAACCGACGCTGACCAGGGCGCGGCCGGCGACCCCTCCCCGCGGCGTGGTCAGCGTCTCGCGCAGCTGCCGCAGCGCTCGGGCGAGCAGGCGGGAGACCTGCATCTGGGAGACCCCGAGCGCGGCGGCGATCTGCGTCTGGGACTGGCCGTGCACGAAGCGCAGCACCAGGATCTCCCGCTGCTGCCGCGGCAGTGTGGCGATAGCCGGACGCAGGTCGGCCCGTAGCTCGGCCTGCTCCAGCCCCGGGTCGAGGAACCCGAACGCGGCGTCGCGCGCCTCGCCCATCGCCTCCGCCATCGCGTCCAGCGAGCCACTCGTGTAGGCCTGCCCCGCCTCCAGCGCCATGATCACGTCCTGCTCGCTGGCCCCGACCCGGTCCGCGACGTCGGCGACGGTGAGCGAGCGGCCCAGTTGCTGGCTCAGCTGCGCGCGGGACGCGAGGATCGCGCTGTGCAGGTCCCGCGCACCGCGAGGCACGTGCACCGCCCAGCTGGAGTCCCGGAAGTACCGTTTGATCTCACCGAGGATCGTGGGCACGGCGTAGGTGGAGAACTCCAGCCCGCGATCGGGGTCATAGCGCTCGATCGCCTTGAGCAGCCCGATCATGCCGACCTGCACCAGATCCTCGAGCGGCTCCTTTGTGTCCCTGAAGCGCTGCACGAGGTAGCGCACCAGCGGCGTGTTCAGCTCGACGAGGCGGTCCCGGACCGCGTCGCGTTCGGCGACGTGCTCGGGAAGGCCGCGCAGCTGGACCAGCAGCTCTCGGATCCTCGTGCGCAGTTCGGGCTCCAGACGACCCGGCTTGACCGTGTGCTCGATAGTCACAGCTGCTACGCCCCCTTCGACACCTCTCGGTATGTCGCCCGGGTCCAGGGCGGGCGCTGGCTGCTGTGGTTGAGCTGCCCAGCACCGCATTTGTATCGCAGACAGAGCAGTCTGTCCATAAGAGGTTTCTGGGTCTACCGTCATCGCCATGAGCGATGCGGTGCTCACCGACGCGGCCGGGGTGCGCCTGCCACCTCGTGAGCGGATCCTGTCGGCCGCCTACGAGCTGTTCGCCCAGCGCGGGATCCGGGACGTGGGCGTGGAAGAACTGCTCGCGCGCTCCGGGGTGGCCAAGGCGACGTTCTACAAGCACTTCCCGTCCAAGCAGGAGCTGGTGCTGGCGTTCCTGCACCGCCGCGAGCAGGTCTGGACGTGGGGCATGGTCGAGGCCGGCGCCCGGGCCCGCGGCGGCACGCCCGAGCAACAGCTGCTGGCGATCTTCGACGTGTTCGACGACTGGTTCGCCCGCGCCGACTTCGAGGCCTGCTCGTTCATCAACGTGCTGCTGGAGATGGGGATCGAGCACCCGGCAGGGCGGGCCAGCGTGCAGTACCTGGACAACATCCGAGCCATCGTCGCCGGCCTCGCACAGGAGGCCGGCCTGGACGAGGTGCAGGAGTTCGCCCGCAGCTGGCACATCCTGATGAAGGGCTCCATCGTGTCCGCTGCCGAGGGCGACCCGGCAGCCGCGGGGCGGGCCAAGGTGATGGCCCGCTGGCTGATCGAGCACCACCGCAGCTGATCGGGCGGGGCCAGCGCGGCTGATCGGGCTAGGGTGGTGCTTACCGATAATCGCGCCGACCCGGACCCTGTTCGCGCCTGACCGTGGCCCACACGCAAGCCGTGAAGGAGCGCGAACGCAATGAGCGACGACCCGGACCCCGACGGGATGCCGTCGGCGCTGGTGGTGTGCCGGGCGTTCCTGACCAGGGCCCCGCTGACCGGCGCCGCGTTCACGGTGATGAGTTCGGACGTCATGCGTGACACGGTGTGCGCGAGCGATGAGGTGATCGCCGAGATCACCGCGGTGCAGTACCGCCTCGGTGAAGGTCCGGCGCTGGCCGCGTTCACGACCCGTCGCCCGGTGCTGATCCCGGACCTGGCCGCACCGGCGGCCGCGGCCCGCTGGCCGGTGTTCACCGCCGAGGCCGCGGCGCTGCCGGTCGGTGCACTGTTCGCGTTCCCGATGCAGCTCGGCGCGATCACCGTCGGCGTCTGCGACGGGTACCGGACCCAGGCCGGAGCGTTGACCGGGCCGCAGGTGGCCACGGCGCTGCGCGGGGTGGACGTGGCCACCGTGTCGCTGCTGTCGGTCCGCGCCAGCGCGCCGGGCGACGATCCGGACCCGAACTGGCTGGACGGGCACGGCTCGAACCGTCAGCGGGTGCACCAAGCCACCGGGATGCTCGTCGCCCAACTCGGCGTCAGCGCCGAACAAGCCTTCGCCCGCCTGCGCGCACACGCCTACACCGACGGGCGCAGCCTGGACGAGATCGCCGCGGACATCGTCGAACGCCGACTGCGCCTGGACTCCGACCCGACCCAACCCGACCCGACCTGACACCAGGCACCGGCCCGCGAACCGGCGCCGCCGGCCGGGTTCGCGGCGTAAAGTTACCGGCTGCAGCACCCCGGTAACCGACCGGACGGACCAGGACCCCGATCAGGTCCCGACCAGGAAGCGAACCAGGATGGCACGCGAACAAGAACTGGCCACCGCCTTCGTGGACCTGGCCGACACACTGGTCTCGGACTACGACGTCGCGGACCTGCTCTACCGCCTCGTCGAACACAGCGTGCAGCTGCTGGACACCGACGAAGCCGGCCTGCTGCTGACCGATCAGCGCGGCAGCCTGCACGTGATGGCCTCCACCGACGAGCAGACCCGGCTGCTGGAACTGTTCCAGCTACAGGCCGACGAAGGACCCTGCCTGGACTGCTACAACTCCGGTAACCTGGTCGCCGCCCCGGACCTGGCCGCGATGAGCGACCGATGGCCGCGCTTCACCCCCGCCGCGCTGAGCGAGGGCTACGCCGCCGTGCACGCCCTGCCGCTTCGCCTGCGCACGGACGTCATCGGCGCCCTGAACCTGTTCAGCACCAGCCCCGGCGCGCTGTCCGAAGACGACCTGCACATCGCGCAGGCGCTGGCCGACGTCGCCACCATCGGCCTGTTGCAGGAGCGCGCCATCCACCGCAGCGAAACCATCGTCGAACAACTCGAAGGCGCCCTACACAGCCGCATCACCATCGAACAGGCCAAAGGCGTACTCGCCGAACGCGGCAACCTCAGCATGGACGAAGCCTTCCGACGACTACGCAGCCACGCCCGCACCCACGGCGCGCGGCTAGCCCAGACCGCCCACGACGTGATCACCGGCGACCTGCACATCGACCTGCTCCTCACCGACCCGACCGAAAGTGGCTGACGAGGGTGTTTGCCGCGGAGAACATTCGTGATTGGCGCGAGCACGACCTGGTCGATGCCAGCGGGGACCGGGTGGGTTCCCTGGAGTCGGTGTACTTCGACACAGCCACTGACGAGCCCACGTTCGCGAGCGTGAAGGTCGGCGTGCTCGGGCGGCGCCGGCTGGTGTTCGTGCCGCTGCACGGCGCGCTGGTCTCGCCGCGGCACGTGAAGGTGACCGCGCCGAAGAAGCAGATCAAGGACGCCCCGTCGATCGACGTCGACGGCGAGTTGACGCTCGCCGACGAGCCGGCCGTGTTCGCGCACTACGGCCTGGCCTACCAGCCGGGCACCAGCGGCGAGCGGCGGCTGGCCCGCCGCTGACCCGACGACCAGCCGAACGAACGACGGAGGACTCCCATGATCGCGCTGCTGCTGCTCCTGATCCTGATCTGGGTCATCGCCGGCATCATCGGCTTCGTCGTCCACGGCCTGTTCTGGCTGTTCGTGCTGGCCTGCGTGCTGTTCGTGCTGTCGCTGGTCGGCGCCGGCTTCACCCGCGGGCGGGGTACGCGGAAGGTGCGGTAGCGACCCGGAGCGCGGCGGGCTCGGGCGAGGAACCGGGATGCCGCACGGCGAACATCAGCAGAGCCGCGGCCAGCAGGCATGCGGCGAGGAACATGAACGGCACCGCCGAGTTGCCGCCGCCCAGAGCGCCCACGATGTAGGTGCCGACGAAGCCTCCGAGCCCGCCGAACGCGTTGATCATCCCGGTTGCCGGCCCGGCGTCAGCCGCCGGGAACAGCTCGGGGATGTGCGCGAAGTACGGCCCGTACGGCGCGTACATGCCGGCTGCGGCGATGATGAGCAGGATGAACGACGTCGTGAAAGCGCCTCCCCGCGTCACGTACGACAGCGCGAAGCAGGCGGCCGAGATGAGCAGCGGAATCCACGTGAACACCCGCCGGCTGGCGAGGTGGTCCGAGGCGGTCGAGACGGCCACCATAGCGACGACGGCAGCGGCGTAGGGCACGGCGGTCAGCAGACCGGTCGAGCCGATCCCTTTTCCGGTCAGGTGTTTGACGATCGACGGCAGCCAGAAGACCAGGCCGTAGACGCCGACACTCCACAGCAGATATTGCGCGGACAACACGATCGCGTTCCACGAGCGCGCCACGTCGCGGAAGCCGCGCGGCTCCGGGAGTTCCTGTTGCTCGTGTGCGATCGCCTGCTCGATGTCCTCGCGCTCGCCGTCGTCGAGCCAGGCGGCGTCCTCGGGACGGTTGTCGACCAGATGGCGGAACAGGAACGCCCAGCCGATAGCGGGCAATCCTTCGATGATGAACATCCACCGGTAACCCACGGCGGCGACGAGGTAGCCGGAGACCACCGACATCCACATCAGCGTGACCGGGTTGCCGAGGATCAGGAAGGTGTCGGCCCGTCCGCGCTCGGCCCGGGTGAACCAGTGCGAGAGGAACACGAGCATCGCGGGCAGCACGACCGCTTCGACGACGCCCAGCAGGAACCGGTCGGCGAGCAGCAACCAGTATGTGGTGACGACGCCCTGCAGCGCGGCCAGCACGCCCCACGCGGACAGTGACCAGAACAGCAGGGACTTCACGCTGCGCCGCTCCGCGAAGCTCCCGGCCGGGACCTGGAACAGGAAGTAGCCGATGAAGAACAGCCCGCCGAGCAGGCCGGACTGGGTCGAGGTGATGTGGAGGTGGTCGGTGAGGCCGCCGGCGGACCCGATCGAGTAGTTCGAGCGGTCCAGGTACGCAAAGGAGTAGGTGATGAACGCGATCGGGATCAGCCGGCGCCACCGCTCAGAGGTCAGGTCCACCCGTCCGACGGACATTCCTGACCTCCTCGCTCCCCCTGTTTGCTGCCTACCCGCCTTCCGGCAGGATCAATCCAGGCGCGCGGCGGGACCGACCCGGGCCGTCGGTCAGGCCGGGAGCTCGCGCAGGTAACCGGCGAATCCGCGCGGCGCGCGTCCGGTGAGCCGCGAGCTGGTGCGGACCGGAATGCGCGCGGTCCGCACGATCTGCAACTGCCCGGCCGAGGCGGCGCGCGCAGCCAGTGCGACATCCTCGCCGGTCGACAGACCCGACCAGCCCCCGAGTGCGGTGTAGACATCGGCCCGGATGCCGAGATTCGCCCCGTGCACATGAGGATGGCCCTCCCGCAGTCGATGGCCGTCGAACCAGGCACTTTCGGTGACCGCAGCCAGGCCGGCCTCGGGCAGCACCGTGCCCAGCACCAGGTGCGCGCCGCGGCAGGCTTCGGCCACCTGGGCGGTGAGCCAGTCCGGCGGAACGGTCGAGTCGGCGTCCGTGTTCGCCAGCCACACCTGGCGAAGCGAACCGCGGACGTCGCCGAGCAGTCGATCGGTTCCGACGGCCCGCGCGGCGCCCACCCGGCCGGCCGAGCAGGCGACGGACTCGACCCGCCGGTGTCGCCGCACGATCGCTGCCGTGCCGTCGATGCAGCGGTCGAGCACGACGACGATCCGCACCTCGAGGTCGGGCGAGACGGCCGAGTGCAGCCGCGCCCGGGCTACCTCGAGGGAGTGCAGGCAGGCACCGATCGTCGCCTGCTCGTTCGCCACCGGGATCACGACGCCGACCGAGCTGATCATCGCCGCCGCGCTCACGCAAGGATCCCTTCCGCGTCGGCGACTGACCGCCCCGTCACCGACCACACGTCGAGCAGGAAGTCGGCTTCGAAATGGTGTGCGATCGGGCGCAGGTCGACGGCGAGCGCGTCATGTACCTCGCGTGCCGAGTGGGAGTGATCGGGCGCAGGGTGATTCCAGTGGCAGGCCACCAGCACGCCGTCGCCCGTCAGCGACTCGCGCACGCGCCCGGCCAGCAGGTCGAGCTCGGGGCAGTAGTAGCCCACCTCGCTCAGCACGATGAGATCGAACCGCCCGTCCGGCCAGTCGTAGGGGATGCGTCGCTGCTGCACCGTCACCACGTGCGAGGCGACCCGTTCACGAGCCTGCCGCACGGCCGCTGCCACGCCGTCCCACGCGAGCACGGTCCGGCAGCGGGTCGCCAGTTCGGCCGTCAGGCGACCGGTGGCGCAGCCCGGCTCGAAGGCGCGGTCGAAGCGTTCGCGCGGCAGCGCGGCGAGCAGCAGTTCCCGCTTGCGTCGCTCGTAGAAGCGCTCGCCCAGCCCCCAGGGATCCTCGGACGCGGCGTAGAGCGCGTCGAAGTAGGCCGGCTCGCTCGCGGGAGCAGGTGGCTCGACAGCTCCATCGACCACGAACGTCTCGAAGGGGCGGGCGAAGTGGGCCAGCAAGCCCGGCGACAGGATCGGCTCGTCCCCTGCCGCGTCGGACAGCGGCGCATGCTGGCTGGCGTGGCAGCCGATCGCCGTCTGCTTGGCGCGGACGGCTGCGGGGGTCAGCTCGAGTCGCCGCATCACCGGCCACGGCAGCTCGGAGCTGTCCGGCTGCGCCCAGTGCCAGGCCCAGATCGGGTACTGCCAGTGTCGGACGCCCGCCCGTCCCGCCACCGCCGTCCGTACCGCCTCGGCCGCCGCCTCGTGGTCGGCGTGATGATCACCGCGCCACGGCGACAGGACGTGCGTACACCCGTCCAGCTGCTCGACGATCGCGGCGGTGAGCTGGTCGAGATGCTCGCCCAGCGCGCCGTCCGGCAGCCCGAGGAACTCGACCTTCGCCGCGTGCGAGAGAGCGCCGACCGCTTCGGCAACCTCGGCGCGGCGCACGGTCGCCAGGCGCTCGCTCGAGAGGGTCGGCGAACCCGGATGCGAGGCCTCCCCGTCGGTCGCGACGAGCACCCGCACGCTCGCGCCACCCGTGGCGGCATCGCGGATCAGGCCACCGGCACCGAGCGTCTCGTCGTCCGGATGGGCCGCCACGACCAGCACGACAGCATCGGCGAGGGACGCTTCCAGCCGCGGCAGGCGAGCTAGCGTGGCGGACCATAGCTCCTCGACCGTCCCGGCCTCGCGGTGATCGAAGCTCACTCGGCCTCCTTCGTCGGCCGCGAAGACGTTGCTGTGCCCATTGGTTCGCTCGCAAGCTCGCTCACGGGCTGCCCGTCGTGGAGCACCGCGCTGCCCAGCGTGGCCAGGTCGCGCTCGGCGTGGTGCTGCCGGACGTACAGCTGCAGGTCGGCGACCCGACGGGCATGCTCCTCGTCGAAGGCGAGCGGTGCCGGTCCGAGCGCGTGCCCCACCTGCGCCAACACCTGCTCGGCGGTGTCGGCCACCACGGCGCGGACGCGGAGCGCGAGCAACTCGCCGGCAGCACCACGCGCCTGCCCCGAGTCGATCTCGCCCGCAGCGCTCGCCAGGACGCATGCAGCCGCGTGCAATGCGACGTCCACGATCCCGGCGTGCAGTGCCGCGAGCTCGCCCTCTCGCCGAGCGAGTGCCGGGCGCAACGCGCGACCGAGGGCCTGCGCCGCGCCGTACCAGCAGGCGGCCACGCCCATCCCGCCCCACGCGAAGCCCGGGCGGGTCAAGTACCAGCCGCGCGCGCCGACCGCCCGCGCCGGGGTGGCGTCGAAGTGCACCGGCCCGCTCGGCACGTTGCGCAGGCCCCGCGCCACCCAGCCCGACGGCGGCTCGGCCCGGACCGACGGATGGTGCAGGTCGACGGCGAACAGCTGCCGTTGCTCCCCCGCATGGGCGGTGACCAGGGCCCGGTCGAGGCGTTCACCCAGCGAGCACCAGGGCTTGGTGCCGCGCAGCACGTGTCCAGCGCCGTCCGACTCGGCATCCAGCCGGGCGCCGGGCGCCTCGGCCGCGAACACCCCCCACGTGCTGTGCCGGCGGTCGGCGCCCGTGCCGTTCTCGTCCGCACCGGCCTCGGCCAGGATCGCCAGGGCATCGCTGTGCGCCTCGAGGATCCGGCCGGCCGTCAGGTCGCAGGCCGACACCTCGGCGAGCAGCCGCCAGCGGGTCGCCGTCCGTCCCTGACCGGGCAGGGGCAGCTGCACTCCGTAGTCGGCGGCCAGGCGCAGAGCGGCGGCCGCATCCTCGCCCGCGGCTCGGGCAGCCGCGAGCAGGTCCTCGGCCCACGCCGGCCGGTCGTCGTCGTCGACCACGTCAGGCCTTTCGACGCCGCCGCCGGCGCGCCGAGATGAGCACAAGCACCGCGCCCGCAGCGAGCAGCAGCGCCGTCGGATTGTCCTGGGCCAGCTTGGACAGTTGGAGCTTGAGCTGCTGGCTCCGCTCCAGGGCCTGCACCTTCAGGTCCTGCGTCCGCTGCCTCGCCTGCGCCTTCAGGTCCAGCTTGGCGTGCAGGGCGTCGACCGTCTGCGCCAGCTCGGCCCGGGTGAGTTCGATGTCCGCCCGTATCGCGTCGGCGTCGCTCACCTGTGCAGCGCCGCTTTCACCGCGGACACGTCGGCCCTGACGCTGTCGATCGAGTCCCGTGGCACGGCTGGGCGCCGCGAGGTGAGGAGCTTCAGCGCGGGCAGCCCGAACAGTCCGGCGACCAGGAAGGCGGCGATGGCGACGGCGATCGCCGCCGCCCACGGGCGCAAGACGTTGGCCAGTCCGATGACGGCGGCGGCCACCGCGCAGCACGCTCCGAAGAACGCGAACAGCCCGCTGACACCGAACATCCCGGCACCCACACCCATCTTCTTCGCCCGCTGCTTGGCCTCGAGCTGTGCGAGCGCCAGCTCGTCGCGCACCAGCCGCGAGAGCTGCTCACCGAGCCGGGTCGCCAGCTGCCCCGCCGACGCATCCACGTCACCCGATCCGGACCCGTCCGCGCTGCCCTGGCGCGGCAGCGCCGTTCCGGGCTCGGGCAGCTGCGCGTAGTTCTGCGACGGTGTGGTCACATTCGCCTCCATTTTCCTCGTCCGAGCCTTCCCGATCAGGCGAGCTGCAAACCCCGATCAGGCGGTGTCGTACGGCGCCAAAGCGGGTAGTCATGCCGTATGCCAACTACCGATCCCATCGCCTCGACCGCGCGCTCGCTGGACGGACTGGCGGACAAGATCGAGCGCAGCACCAAGCTGGACGGGCTGGCCGAGCTGGTCGCCGACGCCGTGGATCGCCTGCTGCCCAAGGGGATCACGCGGGACGTCGCTTCCGGTGTCCCGCTCGCGCACCCGCTGCACCCCTTGATCGTTGCCGTTCCGATCGGATCCTGGACGGCAGCGTCCTGGCTGGATCTCACCGGCGGCGACGCCACGGCGGCCCGCCGGCTGATCGTGTTGGGCATCCTCTCGGCGGTACCGGCCGCGGCCACGGGCGCCAACGACTGGCTCACCACGTCCGGCGGTGAGCGGCGGGTGGGTCTCGTGCACGCGCTGCTGAACGATGTCGCCCTCGCGCTGTACGGCGCGAGCTGGCTGGCGCGCAGGCGCGGGCACCGAGGCAGGGGTGCGGTGCTCTCGCTCGCCGGCCTCGCCACCACCGGCGGGGCGGGCTGGCTGGGCGGGCACCTCACGTTCGCGCTCGGCGTCGGAGTCGACACGACCGCGTTCCAGAAGCTGCCCGCGGACTGGACCGACGTCGCAGACGAGTCCGACATCCCGACCGCGCGGACGGTATGTGCGGACGCGGACGGCGTGCCCGTGCTGCTGACGCGTGAGCGCGGCGCCGTCGTCGCGCTCGCGGATCGCTGCACGCACCGTGGTGGGCCGATGCACGAGGGCACCCTCCGCGGCGGCTGCATCACCTGTCCCTGGCACGGCAGCACCTTCGCGCTGGACGGCACCGTCCGCAGCGGGCCGGCCACCCGCCCGCTGACCGCGCTCGAGGTCCGGATCGTCGACGGCCGCGTGCAGGTCCGCCGGGCCGGGGAGCCGAGAACCCTGCGCACCAACCCGGTCGGCGTCTAACGAGCAGCGCTCATCCGTGGACCTCGAGCGCGACGCCGACAGCGACAACCGCCCCGCCGCGACCGACCCTCTCGACGAGCTGGAGCGGCTACAGGCCGACCAACCGGAACCGGCGCACACCTTGCCGGTGCTCATCACCCTTGGCGTGGTCCTGGCCGAGACCGTCGCGCTGGCGATCGCGGCGCATGCCAGCGGCTCGGCCGTCCTGTTCGCCGAGGCCGCGCAGAGCCTGGCCGGTGCCGGCGTCGAGCTGTTCCTGCTGCTCGGCGTTCGGCGCGCGAACCGGCCGGCCGACGACGCCCACCCGCTCGGGCACGGCCGCGAGGCGTTCTTCTGGTCGTTGCTGGCATCGGTCGGCGTGTTCGTCGGCGGCGGCGTCGTCTCGATCTCGTACGGCCTGCGCTCCCTGACCAATCCGCCTCATGGCGAGGCGTACCTGCTGGGGTACGTGGTGCTGGCCGTGATCGTCGTGGCCGACGGATGGACCCTCGCCGCTGCAGTCGCGCCGCTGCGCCGGTCGGCGATCGTCGGCCGCATCGGCTTCCGACGTGGACTGCGCCAGACCTCGGACGCGGCCGCGCGCACGCTCATCTTCGACAACGCCGCCGCGGTCCTCGGCAGCGTGATCGGCATCCTCGGGCTCGCGGTCCACCAGGCGACGGGCAACCCGCGCGCCGACGCGGCGGCCAGCATGGTGATCGGCATCGTGCTGCTGCTGACCACGGTCGCGCTGCTGCACGTCAACCGGGAGCTGCTCACCGATCGCAGCCTCGCGCCGGAGGTCGTCACCGCGATGCGCCACCGGATCGCGGGCCAGCCCGGCATCGTCGACGTGCCCGACCTCGTCGCCGTCTACACCGGCCCACATGCCGCGCTCGTCACCGGCACCGTCGTCCTGCACCCGACCCTGGACGTCGGCGAGGTCGAGCAAGCGCTGGCGGAGGTGGGCGAGCGGCTCGCCGGGCAGTGGCCGGGCGAGCTGCGGGTCTACCTCTCGCCGGTACCCGCTCGCGCGTGAAGAGCACTCCTGCCGTCGTTCTCCTGGTACGTTGCGCCGAGAATCCGTGGCCGCTTCTTGTGCCCGAGGGGGTGCTTCGTGGTCCAGGTGGAGGGAAAGGCGTCGGTCGGCCGTACGGCGGCGCAGGCTCAGAACGCGGTGATCGCCACCCCCGCCCCGGGCAGGCGTCAGCGGGTCGGACGTTCGAGCCTGATCGTGCTGCTGGTCGGACTCATCGCGACCGGCGCACTGAGTTGGGCGTCCTACGCGGTCAACAGCCGGAACGAGAACCGCTTGCTGACTCTGAAGGCGAAGGAGACCGGCGCCGTTCTGCAGGTCATCCTGCCCAGCATCGAGACACCACTTGCCTCTGCAGCAGAGATCGCATCAGCGAGCGCGGGTGACCCGGCGAGCTTCCGGTCCTACATCTCGTCCTACGCCGGCCCGAAGGGCCCGTTCATGTCCGCATCGCTCTGGCGGTTGACCGGCGCGAACGTGCAGCTGCTCGCCACTGTCGGCAGTGCGCCCGAGATCGCCACGGTGTCCGGGCGCGCCCGGAGCTTCCTCGCCGGCGCCGCGCGCACGTCCTCGCTCAGCGTCATCGGTCTGCTCGACGGCAACCAGCCTCGTCTCGGCTATGCATATACCTCGTCGCGGAAGTCGCCGACCTATGCCGTCTACGCCGAATCGGCGCTTCCGCCCGATCGGCGGGCGAGCATCCAGAAAGGCTCACCGTTCTCGGATCTGCGCTTCGCGCTCTATCTCGGCCGGTCGGCCCGTTCGGCCATGCTGCTGGAGACGAACGCCGGCCGACTGCCGATCAGCGGCCGCACCGCAACCGTGGTCGTGCCCTTCGGCGCTAGCGCACTCACCCTGGTTGCCTCGCCATCAGCCGCACTCGGCGGCACGTTATCGGCCTGGCTCTGGTGGATCGTCGCAATCTTCGGCTGTGTCATCGCGATCGTCGCAGCGATCGTCACCGAGCGTTTGGTCAGGCGGCGGAAGGCGGCCGAACGCCTCGGGAGGGAAGTACGGCACCTGCTCGGTGAGCAGCGCAGCATCGCCGAATCGCTGCAACGTGCCCTGCTGCCACGCGCGATGCCGGCCATCACCGGCATAGACATCGCGGTGCGGTACATCCCGGGGGGCAACGGCGTCGAGATCGGTGGCGACTGGTACGACGTCATCGCGCTGGACGCGAACCGCTTCTTCTTCGTGATCGGGGACGTGTCGGGACGAGGGGTGGACGCCGGTTCGGTCATGGCCTCGCTCCACTTCGCGATCCGTGGGTTCGTCAGCGAAGGCCATTCGGCCGCGCAGATCCTCGACAAGCTTTCGCGACTGCTGAACCTGAGCAGGGACAAGCACTTCGCCACCGTCCTGTGCGGCGTCGCGGACGTCGACCGGCACGAAATCACCATTGCGAACGCCGGGCACCTACCCCCGTTGCTGATCGGATCCGGCGGCGGGCAGTTCGTCGCGACGCACGTCGGCCCGCCGATCGGGGTGGCGGTGCCGGATGGCTATCGGACGGTCACGGTTACCGTTCCGTCCGGCGGAACGCTGCTTGCCTACACCGACGGCCTGGTCGAGCGACGCGATGAGAGCCTTGACGACGGACTCGAGCGACTACAACAGTCGGCGAGCAGTGCCGACGCATCGCTCGAGGAGCTGCTCAGTACGATCGTGACCGATCTCGCCCACGATGAGTTGGACGACGACACAGCAATCCTGGGAGTGCGATGGCTGGGGTAGAGATTCCTGCTGACAATGACGGTGGCGCCGGCTCCCACGTAACGGTGGAACGGATCGCAGACCCGGCCGGAGCACTCGTCCTCAAGGTCAGCGGTGAGCTTGACCTTTCCAGCGTGGCCTCGCTGCGCGCCCAGGTCGAGGAGAGTCTGGAACAGCGACCGGGCAAGGTCGTCTTCGAGTTGAGCGCTCTGCGGTTCATGGACAGCTCAGGCATCGCGTTCCTGCTCACTGTCGCCGAGCGCGTCAATCTGGTGGAGCTACGCAACCCGACGCCGATGTTGCGTCGGTTGATCGAACTCTCGGGCCTGACCACGACCCTGCGGATGACGCCGTGAGCGTTGAATGCTCACTTCCGGCCCTACCTGAATCGGTTCCGATAGCTCGGCGCTTCGTCCTGGAAACGCTGGCCGGCCTTCCCGCCGAGACTCTCGACGAACTCGCGCTCATGGTTTCCGAACTCGCGACGAACTGCGTCGTGCACACCGGCACCCAGTTCCGCCTGTGCGTCCAACGGGCCGAGCAGGAAGTGCGCGTCGAGGTGACAGACGGCGGGAGCGGTGAGCCGCGGATGCGGCGACCGGCGGCGACCGAAGCGCACGGTCGCGGGTTACGCATCGTTGACCAGCTGTCCAAGCAGTGGGGCGTGATCCGCTCCCCTGCCCGGGCGGGCAAGACCGTCTGGTTCACCCTGCCGCTGGCACAGGACGCGGTCTGAGCGATCTAGCTACCCGGTAAGGCGTCGCCGTCGCCCGTCCCACTCTGCTTGCTGAAGACGATCGTGACCCGGCCGGCTTCCTGGCTCGAACTCAACGTGGACGCGAGAGCGTCCAGAACCGTCCACCCGAGCTCTCGACGGTCAGGCTCGCCGGCGCCACGAACGCTGGTCCGGACGGTCAGGGATCTCGCCGTCAACTCGTATCGCAACTCGAATGCAGCGCCCTCGTCCGCGAGCGGCATCAGCAACGCGCACGCCTCATCGACCGCCAGCACGAGGTCCTCGACATCATCGATCGACATGCCGGCCACAGCTGCCACCGCGGCAGAGGTCAGACGAGCCGTCCTCACGAACGGCAGCGCGGCGGGCATCTGCAGGACCACTACCTGGTGGAGCGACTTCGTCGTCACGATCACAGTCTGGCTCGCCTCCGGTCGGCACCCGAGGATAGCCACCACTCACAAGTCGCAGACGGCTGACCACGACGGACGTTTCGGCCGACCAACCTTCGGGAATGGTGTGGACGTTACGGCCCATTGCACTGATCGGAAACCTGCCCATGTCAGCGACCACCGAGCGCGTCAATGCCCTGGATCGGCTCGATCAGAACGTACCGACTCGCTTTCTCTGGTCGCTCACCCTGCTGGCCACCCTCGGCGGCTTCCTGTTCGGGTATGACACGTCGAACATCGGCGCGGCGCTGAACTTCATCCCGTACCACCTGAACGCCTTCGGCACCGGATACCTGGTGGCCGGCGCGTCACTCGGCGCGGCGGCCGGCGCGCTGATCGCCGGACCGCTGACCGACCGGCTCGGCCGCAAGTGGCTGCTCGTCGCCGACGCGCTGATCTACGCGATCGGGGCGATCCTGTCCGCGGTGACCTGGCACGTCGCCGTGCTGATGACGGCCCGCACCCTGATCGGCCTGGCGATCGGCGCCGACTCCGCTATCGCCACCGCATACATCGCTGAATACGCACCAGCCAAACGCCGCGGGGCGCTGAGCATGTTGCAACAGTGGATGATCACGGTCGGCATCCTCGTCTCGTACGTCGTCGCCCTGGTCATCCTCAAGCTCTGGCCACACGCCTCCGATGTGGACTGGCGCTGGTTCTTCGGACTCGGTGCGATCCCGGCCATCGTCGGGCTGATCTTCCGTTTCGAGATGCCCGAATCACCGCGCTGGCTGATCCGCAAAGGCCGCTACGAGCAGGCGCAGCAGACCTTCGCGAAACTGGACGTGCAGGTCAGCGTCGAGGACGTCGAATACACCGCGCACCAGCTCGAACAGACGGACGCGAGCGCCGAACGGGCCCGCTCCCACGGCTGGACCAAGGGTGTGAAACGCGCTCTGGCGGTCGTCTGCGTGTTCTTCATCTTCCAACAGATCACCGGCATCAACGTGCCGCTCTACTACGGCCCGCAGTTGCTCGCCAAGTACTTCCAGAGCGGCAACTCGCTGGTCGCGTCGACCACGGCAGGCGTCGAAGTAACGTTGATCATGACGGCGGTCAACGTGGCCGCGACCTACCTAGCCTTCCGCTACATCGACCGCATCGGCCGACGCCGACTCGCCATGGGCGGCTTCGCCGGCATGGCAGTCTTCGCAATCGTCGCGGCAGTCGGGGTCGGGCTGCTGTCCGGCACGCCACGAATCGTCGTCGGCATGGTCGGCCTGAGCCTGTTCATCGCCTCGTTCGCCATCGGTGTCGGCGGCACCGGCTGGCTGATCCAGGGCGAGATGTTCCCCACCGCGGTGCGTGGGCAGGCCGCCTCGATCGCCGCGTTCTTCGACTGGATCGCCAACTACGCGCTGATCGAGGCCTTCCCCGCCTGGCAGCGCGGCATCGGCCTCGGCTGGGTGCTGGTCTGCTTCGCCGGGCTGTGCCTGATCGCGATCGCCTTCGTGTTCCGCTACCTGCCCGAAACCAAGCAGCTCACCGTCGAACAGATCACCGACGTGTTCGAGAAGCAGGCCGAGCGAGGCGGATCGGTCGCGAGCATCCGAACGAGGTGACCGGCCGGCGCAACCGAGCGGTGTTCACGACCGGCCAGGCCGGCTGATCGCCGCCGAGCACCAACGATGCTTAGGCCGTCGGGCAGATCACTCGGGTGTTCCACATCGCGAACGGGCCGGCCGGGTTGTGCTCCCACACCCAGACGTGCAGCGAGTAGAACGGCGGCAACCCGTACCGATTCGGAGCGTCGGTGAGGTTGAACGCGGTTCCGAACAGCCTCGGTGAGTGTCTGTGGGTGGCGTCCCAGGCCTTCTTGAGCACGACGTACTCGACAGCTGCGAGCTGCAGCGTGCCATCCGGCATGGGTGCGTACACCAGCGCCTCGGGCCGGGTCGCGACGATCGCGGGGTCACCGACCAGCTTCGAGTCGGCCCAATGGACCCCCATGCCGCCGCCTGGCATGCCAGGCATGGATGGCATGTCGATGCAGGCGATTCCCTTCGCATCGGTGAGCAGCGCGTAGCCGTGCTGCTCTGCGGCGGCGATGCTGTGGAATTGATCGGTCGAGGCGCGCAGCGTCGCGAGGTGGTCCGCCGCGGTCTCTCAGCAGACTTGGTCGGGGCACGCGACGCGAAGCCGAACGCGCGATCACGCCGTTCGTTGCGCTGCGCCGGATGAACCCGGTCGTAGCCGGCAGGTCAGCTGACGGTGGTCGCGAAGATGTGCAGCTGGCCGTTGCTGGGCAGCGTCAGCGACGCGATCTGCTTGCCCGCGGTGAGTGGCAGTGATGCGGCGTAGACGCTCACCTTCTGATCGGCCGGGTAGGGGCTACCTGCCGGCCGGTTCCAGCCCGGCGCGGTTGCCACCAGGGTGCACCCGGCGACGGCCGCGTTGCTGTACCAGTCCGCGAACGTGAGCGTCGAGGTCGACGTGGTCCCGTCGGTGTAGGTGATCGTGACCGGTCCACTCTGCGTGCCGTTGGTTCCCGTACCGAGGACGGACAGGGACGTGCCCGACCCGGACATCGCGACGACCTGCCCGGCCGTGGTGACGGCATCGGGCGCTCCGGCCGGGACGTCCGGCCAGGTGAACGTCCCCACGGCGCCGCCCGGCGTGATGCCGACGCTCGCCAGCGCCTGCGCCGAGTAGCTGTAGCCCGCGCCGTCGAGGTTGCCCGGACCCGGGTCGCTGTTGTCGGTCACGCCGACGGTGTCGAACGCGGCGGCCAGCCCCGAGTAGGCGACCTGAACCGTGGCCGACCCGGATGCCGGCTTGTGCTGGCCGGTGCCGGAGTAGTCGGTACTCGCCGTGATGCTCGTCTGGCCGCCGCTCGCGTCGGCAGGCAGGCTCACCGTCCACGTGGTCTGCTCCGTCTGCCCGGGTGCGACCGACCGGAACGTTGCCGGCGACGTCGCCTCGGCCGTCCAGCCTGTCGGCAGTTCGAGCCGGGTCCGGACGTGGTGCACAGCTTGGGTCGCTCCGTTGGTGAACGCGCTCGTCAGCGACATGGTGGAACCCGGCAGCGCGACCGCGGGAGCGGTGAGCGTCGTGTACTCCGGTCCGGTCGTGCGGACGACGCGGAACGAACGCGACAGCGGCAGCGACCGCGACGAGTCCCCTACGTGCACCGTGTAGGTGCCGGCACCGAGCGTCCAGCCCTGGGCGAGGGTGTTCCAGTACGACGCGTCCAGCGCGCTGATGTCGAAGCGCACGTTCGTGCTCTGACCCGGACGCAGGTACACCTTTCCGAATCCCTTGAGCTGGTTCACCGGCTCGCCGGTCGAGGACGGGTCGCTCAGGTACAGCTGCGCGACCTCGGAGCCGGCCCGGTCTCCGGTGTTCGTCACCCGCACGCTCGCGTGGACGTGCCCACGCTCGGACAGGACCGGCGACACCCGCAGGTCGGAGAACCGGAAGCTCGTGTACGACAGGCCGTAGCCGAAGGGGTAGAGCGGCGTCAGGTTCTTCGCGTCGTACCAGCGGTAGCCGACGTCCAGGCCTTCCGAGTACTGCACCTTGCCGCCCACTCCGGGCCACTGCGCTGCCGTTGACGCCGGCACCTGCTCCAGCGAGGTCGGGAAGGTCACCGGCAGCTTCCCGGACGGGTTCACGTCGCCGAACAGCAGCGCCGCAATCGCGTTGCCGGACTGCTGGCCCGGGTACCACGCCTCGAAGATCCCCTTCACCTTGCCCACCCACGGCATGGTGACCGCCGAGCCGGTGTTCAGCACGACGATCGTGTTCGGGTTCGCCGCGGCGACTGCGTCGATGAGCTGGTTCTGGTCGGCCGGCAGGTCGATGTTGGCCAGGTCGCTGCCCTCGGACTCGAAGTCGTTCGCGTAGACGATCGCGACGTCCGACTTCGCGGCGAGCGCTGCCGCCTGGGTGATCAGGTCGTTGCCCGGTTCCAGCCAGCCGAGGTTGACCTCGTCGCCCCCGCCGCCCTGGTAGTAGTCGACCTCAACCTGAACAGGCGTGTTCGCGGTCAGCGTGACCTGCGCGGTCTCGGTGTTCGGCGCTTGGTCGCGCCAGTTGTCGATCACCTGCGTGCCGTCGATGAACAGCCGGCTGCCGTCGTCGCTGGTCAGCCCGAACGTGTACGTCCCGGTCGCGGGCGGCGTCAGCGTGCCGGTCCACTTGGCCGAGAAGTTCGTTCCCGCTACGCCCGATGCGGGTGCCCCGCCGTTCCAGTTGAACGCGACCTGCGGGTCGGTCTGCGTCGCCGTGGGCGTTCCGGACAGGGTCGTGTTCGAGTAGTAGTCGCCCTGCAGCCCGTGGCCGGTCCCGGACGGCGGCGTGAAGTAGCTGCTGTCGATGGCCGGGTAACCGCTGCTGCCGAGGTTGCCCTGCGCGTAGGTCACGGTGGCGTTCGAGCCGGCGCGCGCCTTGATGCCGTCGAACGGGGTGATCGTGCCGGTGCCGTCGACGACCGCGCTGCCGCCGCCGTGGCTCATCGTGTCGACACCTGCACCGTCGCCGATCACTGCGATCGAACGGTCCTTGTGGGTATCCAGCGGCAGCACGTTGCCGGTGTTCTTCAACAGGACGGCGCCGTCCTCGGCGACCTTCCTCGCGGTGGCGACGTGCGCCGGTGTCGAGGCGACCGCGTTCGGGGTGTCCTTCGACGGGTGCTCGAAGAACCCGAACCGGAACTCCTCGCGCATGATCCTGGTGACCATGTCATCGAGCCGGCTCTGCGCCACCTGGCCGTTCTGCACCGCGGTCTTCAACGCGGTGCCGAAGTACGAGCCGTCGGGCATCTGCATGTCCATGCCCGCATTGGCCGACGCGACCGTGCTGTGCGTGCCGCCCCAGTCCGACGTGATGAACCCGTCGAAGCCGAAGTCCTGCTTGAGGATGTCGTCGAGGTAGGCGTTCTCGCACGCGTAGGTGCCGTTGACGGTGGAGTAGGAGCACATCGCGGACGACGGGTGCGCCTCGTCGACGATGATGCCGAAGGCGGCGGCGTAGATCTCGCGCACGGTGCGGTCGTCGATGATCGAGTCGTCGGACGTCGTGTTGCGGTTGGTCTCCTGGTTGTAGACGGCCCAGTGCTTGACCTGCGCCATGACGTCCTGCGACTGGATGCCGTTGATGTCGCCGGACCCGATCTGCCCGGTGAGGTAAGGGTCTTCGCTGTAGGACTCGAACGCGCGTCCCCAGCGCGGATCGCGGACGATGTTGACGGTCGGGCCGAGGTCGACGTCGACACCCTTCGTCTTGTCCTCGGCGCCGATGACCGATCCGTACGACTTGGCCAGGCCGGTGTCGAACGAGGCGGCGAGGTCGGCTGCCGACGGCAACTGGGTCGTGTCGCTCATCCGGACGCCGACCGGTCCGTCCTGCAACTTCAGCGCGGGGATGCACAGGCGCGAGTCGCCGGGAATGTAGCCGGTGTACGCCGAGCCCGCCGCGCCGTGCACCATCGTGATCTCTTCGTCCAGCGTCATCTTCGACAGCACCTGGCGCACGCGCTGCCCGATCGGCGCGTGCGAGCCCACCCACGGACAGGCGGAGTTCGACGTCGGGTTCGCCGGCGCGGCAGCCGGGGCCGCCGCCGGGGCCGCGGTCGGGGCCGCGGACGCCGGGCCGTTCGGGGCGAGAACCAGCCCGCCGACAGCAGCGGTTCCTGCGATCAGCGCGACGACGCGCGAGCGGCGGCTGCGTGAGCGGTGCGGACGGGGAACAGACATGAGCTTCCAACTCTCTGCAGCACCATCGACCGTATTGAGGCGCATGCGGTGAATCGGACGCTATGCCCGGACATTTACTGCCGTCAAGAGGCAGAACAGCGCTTGAATTTGTCCGCTGAACGGCAGAATTGGGTTATCGTGCGCTGCATGACCGCACCCGACGGGCCGCGTCCGGTGTCCGCGCGAAGCCGGCGCACCCGTGAGCAGGTCCTTGCGGTACTGGCGAAGACCGGGACGGCCACGCGGGCCGAGCTGAGCCGGCAGACCGGTCTGTCGCGCAGCGCGATCAGCGACTGCGTGGCTGGCCTGCTCGCCGACGGGCTGCTCGCGCCGAGCCCGGGGCCGGCCAGGACTGCCGTCGGCCCTCGCGCCGGCGGCAGTTCCCGCGGCCGCCGGGCCGGTGCCGTCAGCCTGCGCAGTGGAAGCGGCGCGCTGCTGGGCATCGACCTCGGGCACTCGCACATCACGGCCGCGGTCGGGACGAGTGCCGGCGAGGTGCTCGCCGAGCGTTCGGACCAGCTGGACGTCGACCACCGGCCCGAGGACGCGCTCGATCTGGCCGCGGCGCTCGCCGATCAGGCGCTGCGTGCGAGCGGCCACACGATTGACGAGGTGCTCGGTGTCGGCTGCGGGATCCCGGGCCCGCTCGATGTCCGCACCCAGATCGTCCGCGCGCCGACGATCTTGTCGGACTGGGTGGATCTCGACCCGGCCGCGGAGTTGCAGCGCCGCCTCGGCCGGCCGGTCGTGGTCGGAAACGACGCGGACATGGGGGCCAGGGGCGAGTGCGCGTTCGGGGCCGCACGGGGGATGGACGACGTCCTCTACGTCAAGGCCTCGCACGGTGTCGGTGCCGGCATCGTGCTCGGCGGGCGGACCTACCGCGGCTCGATCGGCATCGCCGGGGAGATCGGGCACACGCAGATCGCCGGTGCCACGAACTGGTGCCGCTGTGGCAGCCGCGGGTGCCTGGAGACGGTGGTGTCGATCAGCAGCGTCCGCCGGCAGCTGGCCCACGTGCTCACCACTAGCGGTGCCGTGATGAGCGAGTCCGAGGTCCCGCCGCTGGCCGAGCTGGCCGGCAACTCCGCGGCTGCACGGGTGATCACCGACGCCGGGCGCACCGTCGGGCGGGTCCTTGCGGACCTGGTCAACTGCCTCAACCCCGCGGCGATCGTGCTGGGCGGTGAACTCGGCGTGGCCGGCGCGCCGTTCGTCGCGGGTGTGCGCGAGTCGATCGACCGGTACGCGCAGCCGGCCAGCGCGCACGCAGTGACCGTGGTCGCGGGGCAACTCGGGCTACGAGCCGAACTACTCGGCGCAATCGCCGCCGCCCGCTGACGCGATCGTGCGATGAAGCACCGGTCGCGCGACCGGCTTCGCAACCAGGTCTGGGGCCTACCGCGCGCGGGGAGTCGACAAAATCCCCGACTCGCGCACCCGGATCGTCATGCTGCGCCCAGCCGACGCAGGCACCCGGCTGGAGCTGTGCAGCTTCGTCCGGCCCGACCACGAGCCGGGGTCACCGACCCGATGGCCAACAAGTTGGGTCGCGCAACGTGGCCTTCGAGGTCGACGACCTCCAGGCCGTCATCGACATGTTGGCCGCGGACGGCTACGGACTGATCGGCGGCATCGGCCAGTACGAGCGCAGCTGGCGCATGGCCTACGTGCGTGGTCCGGAGGGGGTCATCGTGTCCCTGGCCGAGCGCATCGGCTGACGCCACCGTCGATTCTCCGGAACCTGCCGATCCGTCAAGGACTTCGTCTGCCGATTGGCCGTCCGACCACCATTGACTGAAGGAGATCGGGAGGGAAGCTCTCGGCCGTTTCGGGATCGAGCTGTGCGCCGAGGCCGTCGAGCACGCAGGTGAAGAACGAGCGGGCGGATGCCGCGAACACGACGTCGGCGACGTCGGCGTCGCTCAAGCCGCTGTCCCGCAACTCGTCAACGTCCTGCTGATCGACTGATGCCGCTGCCGTGGCCACCTTGGCAGCGAACTGGTACACCGCGCGGTCTTCTCGACTCAGGGCCGCGCCGGTCGGGTCCTGGGCGATCGACACCAGGGTTTTCTCGTCATCGCATACATCTCTCATGAATTTCGAGTGGGCGGCCGTGCAGTAGGTGGAATGCAACGCGCGTGCCGCCGCGATTGTCGCCAGTTCGAATCGCCGTCGATCCATGCCGTCGCGTATCGCGGTATTGAGCGCGTTCCACGCCTGCGCAACGTCCGGTCGGGTGGAGAAGGCGCCCGCATAGTTCGGCAGGAACCCCCACACGGCTCGCTGCTGCCGGTAGTAGTCGGCGACGGCGCCGGTGGCCGCATCCTCCGCAACCGGGTCGATGAACATGCTGAAAGTCTCGCCCAGCAGGCGATGGAATGCCACCGCGCACGCCGGCTGATCACCACGCGACATTTCGCACCCCTATTATCGGTTCGTCGGTCGCGCTTCGTCCCGCGTGGGCACCGAACTCACCGACACCTCGATCACCGCCGGCCCGGACGCGCGCCTGGGCACGACCACGTTTGCCGAATGGCTCGCCGTCAATCCCAAGTAGCCCGTGCCACCAGGTGCCGGTGGAATCAACTAGGCAGGCCAGAGCGCTCGTGCCGCGTCCGGTACGCCGGCGACTGCCTTGTCACCGAAGATCGCCAGCTGCAGGATGAACCCGGGGATGATCGCTGCCAGCAGCGCGGTGAGCGCGCCGGCACTGGCCTCGCGCGGCAGGACATCACGCGCCTGGTGCTCGCGGACAAGTTCAGCAAGTTCGGCGCGCAACTGGCCGAACATGGCGTCGAACTGTTTCGCCAGCGCCGGGGTGCGCAGAGCCTCGGACCAGACAAGAACCGTTATCGCGCCGAGCTCGCTTTGCGCGTGCTTGTCCCGCACGACCTCGAGCACTTCGGCGAGCACGGTCCCCAGACCCGCACCGGGCCGGTTGGTCGCCAGTGCATGGATCAGCGCAGTCACATCGCGCAGGTTCTCCCCGGCTATCGCCGCGATCATGGCCTGCTTGCCGGGGAAGTAGCGATAGACGGCCCCGGAGGACAGACCTGATTCGGCGAACAGGTCCTGCATCGACGTTTCGTGAAACCCGTCGCGCAGGAAGCAGCGCCACGTTCTTCGCGCTGGCCCTCGGGTGCGGCCTGGCCGCCGGGACGTCCGGAGCGTCGGACCCCTCGAGCTGTCTGCTCCTGATCGCGGCGATCGTGGGCCTCATCGTCGCGTTGGCCGTGTGGCGCAGGCGTGGCCGCGACATCGGTGGCTGGCTGCGGTGCGCGCTCGGCCGCGTCGAGCGGCGGCTACGTCGAATCTCGGTGCGTGGTGCGGTCGCGCTGCGCGACGCGGTCGACGGATTGGTCGCCGTCCATCCGCGTCGCCACGAATGGCTGGCCGCGGCGGGCCTGGCCGCGGTGAACTGGCTCGCCGACTTCCTCTGCCTCCTCGCGTCCTGCCACGCCGTCGGCATGTCGGTGGCCGACCCGATCCTGCTGCTCACCGCCTACCTCGCCGGCATGTCCGCCTCCAGCGTCGCCTTTCTTCCCGGCGGGTTCGGCGTCATCGAGGTCGCCATGATCGCCGCGCTGCACGCCGGTGGAGTGCTCACCACGCCCGCGACTGCCGCGGTCCTTCTCTACCGGATGATCAGCTGCGTCTGCGTCGTCGCCGCCGGCTGGGCGCTCTGGTCCTGTAGCGCGCTTACCCGCGCGCACCACCACCAGCGCCGTCCGCTGGTTCAGCTGATCGGGTGAGCGTTAGCGCGCCAGCCCGACGACGTCCCAGTCCCAGGCGTGTTGCCGGTAGGCGACGGCCAGGCCGTCGGACTCGACGGCGCGGATCATGCCCTGCGGGGGGTGGATGAACGCGCGGAAGTCATTGCCGCCGAGCCGGCGGTAGACGTTCTCGGCGCCGAACTGCACCCGGTTGACGACGTTGACTGCGGGATGGCTGTAGACCAGTGTCTTGCGGGCGTGGCCGGCGGCCACCGACAGCAGCCTGGTGTAGTCGGGATAGCAGCACACGACGCGGTGCAGTACGACGACGTCGGCCGGCTGAACCTCGTCCGGTGCCTGCGCGATGTCGAGGAAGCGGCGGGTGACCCGATCGGTCATCCCGGCTTCGACGAGTAAGCGCGCCGCCTCGTCCTCGTAGTTCTGGGAGAGCTCCAGGTTGGTCACCTGTGAGGCGCCCCGACGCAGCAGCTCGACCTGGAGTTGCCCCACGCCGCCGCCGATCTCCAAGACGGTGGCCCCGGCGATCCCGCGTGAGGTGGCGAAGTCGACGATGCCCCTCGCCGCCGGAGTCAGGCCCCGTCGGCGGTAGCGCTTGGACTGGCGACGCGCGAAGCGGCCGGAGAAGACCGACTGGTAGTCCTCCGCGTCGCAGCATCGGCTCATGGCAGCAGTATCCACGTACGGGAGGTTGTCGGTGTCAGTTTCGGGGGGTCTTGGACGGGGAGCGCCGCCGGCCGCGGCCGTCACGCCGCGGGGCGCTCTGCGTTGCTTCGGCGAGGATCGCATCGAGCAACGCTCGTGCGGCCCAGCGGGTTGCCGCCTGCTCGGCGTCCGGCGTCAGCCCGCGCACGTCGCGAAGCACGATCATCGCCTCCCAGCCGATGACCATGCTCAGCGCGGAGACGAGCCGGTCGAACTGCTCGGCGCTCAGTTGCTCGCGCCAGGGTTCCAGTGCCTGCTCGATCCATCGCGTTCGCCGGATTCCGCGGCGCGGCGCGCCGGCCGGCAGACGCGGCGGCGGGTTCTCGACGGTGAGCCGGATGATCCGCCTGCCCATCGGTAACGCGGTGTCGGAGATGGCGAGCAGGCCACGGATGAGGGCGTCCACGCGAGCCGGGACGTCCTCGCCGTTCGCGTCGAGGTCCAGAGCTGCGTCGATGTCGGCGCTGCCCATCGCGCCGACCGTGGCGTCGAGCAGGAGTTGCTCGAGGCTGGTGAAGTGGGTGTAGATCGTGCGTCGCGAGACGTCGGCGGCCGCGGCGATGGCGTCGACCGAGGGTGTGGCGCCGTCGTGCAGCAGCTCGGTCGTCGCGGCGATGATCGCGTTGCGGGTGCGGCGGCGCTGTGCCACCCGCCCCGCTCCAGGAGCCGGGTCAGGCATCCGGACCTCTTCCACAGTCTTGACATTGGGTCGATGCAAAACTATACCGGAGAGCAGTAACTGCACAGTTATGCAACTTTGGGGAGCGCGTGATGAGCCCGGTGCCGTTCGTGAACTGCTTCGAGGTACCCGCTGGCCAGGAGCAGGAGTTCCTGGCCAGGTGGGCAGAAGTGAACGCCTACATGCGGAGCAAGCCCGGTTTCCTCAGTCACCGGCTGCATCGCTCGCTCTCGCCCGAAGCGCGCTTCCGCTTCGTGAACTACGTGCACTGGGACACCGTCGAGCATTGGCAGGCGGCGCACGACGAAGGCTTTCGCCGTCTGGTGAGCCAGCCCGGCTGGGGCCCGTTCACCTCGACCCACGCGCTCTACGAGGTCGTGCACGAAGCGAGCGCCGAGTCGGCGGATGCGCAAGCTCCGGCCGCGCAGCCTCGGCCATAGGCGAGGCTCTGGATGCGACCGTTTGAGGAGTCCGCAATGCCCAGACTCAGCAGTGAAACCCTGACTGCGACCAGGCCAACGCCGTCCGCGACAGAACGCGGCGAGCTGGTAGCCAGACTCGGCGGGCTGGTCTTCCTCGCCCTGCTGGTCGTCCAGAACGTGCTCAAGCTGGCCACCAACCCGGACGACTCCGCGTCAGCCGACCAGATCCCGCACTTCGCGAGCGCCCAGGCCTGGAGCGTGCACCTGCTCGTGTCACCTAGGTGATCGGCTTCCCGCGCTGCTCGCGTTTGCCGCCGGCCTGGCCCGTCGCTGCACCGAACTCGCACCGGGCGGCGAACTCTGGGCAGGCGTCGGTCGCATGTCCGCCGTCGTCATTGCCGTCCTGTTCGGCCTGGTCAAGATCGTGCAGGTCGTGCTCGTCGCGGCCCGTGATGACCCGGCCCGCGATCGGGGCGATACTGCTCGCTGTCGCCGCGGCGCCGGCGGTCGCCGAGGTACACGGCTCGAAGCTGCTTTCCCTCGGTCTCGTCGGCTTCCTGTGCTGGCTGGTCCTGCTCGCCACCTGCAGCATCGGACTGCTCCGCAACCCCAGACGGCCTTCTTGACGAGTGGTCGGTCAGGGCAGAATCTCGACGTACCCGTCGCTTCCGTGCACGCGGATCCGCTGGCCATCGGGAATCAGCCGGGTGGCATCCACCACGCCGACGACAGCCGGCAGGCCGTACTCCCGTGCGATCACTGCGCCGTGTGTCATCAATCCTCCGACCTCCGTCACCAGGCCCGTGATCGCCACGAACAGCGGCGTCCAGCTCGGGTCCGTGTAGGCCGTGACCAGGATGTCGCCCGGTTCGAGATCAGCCTGCGCCATGTCCAGGATGATGCGGGCGCGCCCCTCGATGACGCCGGCGGAGACCGGTAGGCCGATCAGGGCACCGGTCGGCACGTCCTCGCGTCGGTACGCCCCGGCGATGAACCTCGCCATCGGATGTCAGCACCCGGGGCGGCGTGAGCGCGCGATACGACCTGAACGCGTCCTTGCGCTGCTGAATTAGCTTGTCATCCGCCTGGTGCGAGCGCACGACGTCGTGGAGCTCCTGGAACGTGAGGTAGAAGACGTCCTGCTTCTCGGGGAGCACGTTGAGCTGCACGAGGCGCTCGGCCTCTTCCAGCAAGGCCTGCTTGTAGACGAAGTAGCGGCTGACCATGCCGTACTTCGGGTACTCCCGGTAGCCGATGAAGGTCCGGACCCGGTCGACCATCGCCTTGGTCTCGTTGGCCTTGTGCTCGCCGTCCGGCAGGGCTCGCAAACGCTCCAGCAGGTCCTGTTCCTTCGCCCACGCCTCCTGTCGCCCTTGCTCGAAGCGCCGCGCGGCCGTGCCCGGCTCGAAGTTCTTGATATTGCCGAGGATCACGGGCACGAGCGTGGAGGGGCGCTCGCGCCAACGCGGCCGCGTGATGTCGATCTCGCCGACGCAGCGCATGCCGTACTTTTCGAGCCACGCCTCGATGGCCTCTCGCGCTTCGGCCCCGCCCGGGAGCTCGGCCAGCTCATCCAGGAAACCCTCGTCCGCGACGTGGTGCAAAAACGCCACTACGTCCGGATGCGGGCGGATCACGTCGGCGACGTCGAGCAGCGCCAGCCCCATCTCCGAGGTGACGTTGTGGGGAACAGACTGCGTGAGCGTGTCAGCCGCGTTCTTCTCGCCCAGCCATTCTCGCAGCTGATCGTTGAGCCACCACGCGGCCTCCATCGCCGACATGAACACCTGATGGCTCCGCGGATCGAACAGGATCCGCTTCAGCTCCTGGAGGTCTGCCTGGATGAATTCGAGCAGCGCTGCTCCGGACTTCGTCCGGATGTCGCGTTCCGAGGCGGCGATTGACGCCTGGCTGCGCCCGATCAGCTCGGTGACGATGGCCGGGTCGGTCTCGATCGGAGCCGGCGCGCCGCCGAACAGTGGCCCGGGGGGATCCTCGCCAGGGATCGGCCGGATGAAGCCGTCGCGCTCGAGGATGCTCTGCAGCGCGTCCCCGGTCAGTGGATCGGATCTCCCCAGGGCCTCCAGCAGGCCGGCGCGGCTCGCCGGCGAGGCCAGCCTTTGGGTGACGTCGACGAACAGGCGGCCGCCGGCCTCGTGCATCGGCGCCATGGCCGTCAGCTGCCAGAAGGACAGCCCGAGGGGCTTCATGGGATCGGTCATCATCTGCTGATGACCGACGGAGACGTAGACGTGGTTCTCCCGGTCGCCGGAATCGGGGATGGGGAACAGCGTGGTGATCGGTCGGCTCTGGACGACCTGGAACCGGTCGTCGGCCAGGCACCATTCGATGTCCTGGGGTTGGCCGAAGTGCGCTTCGATCCGCCGTCCCAGCTGCGCGAGCCGCACCACCTGCGCATCTGTCAGCGCCGGCTGTCCCTGCCGGTCCGGGTCGATCGCCTGTTCCCGCGTTCCGCCCGCCGGCGAGGCGACGACGGCACGTTGCTTGGTGG